>NZ_JALKAI010000019.1:0-30997 GCF_023015605.1 Rhodococcus sp. F64268 | reverse complement strand
TGCGCCGTGACCATGCGGAGCATGTGTCTCGGTATCTGTGGGGCGGGCATTTATGGTCGCGGTCGTATTACTGCGGCACCGCAGGTGGTGCGCCCTTGTCCGTGATCGCCGAGTACGTGGAGTCCCAACGTCGCCCTGGGTAACGGTGATTCACCTCCACCGTGAACGGTGGAGCACTCTCACCGCGAAAGGTAGATGCTGAGCAGGTACTGGGCCATCTCGTGCTCCTTCGGGCGCGGCCGGCAGTTCCCGGCCTCTCACCTACTACACGAACGGTAGGTGCCGGATTCGACACCTGCTACGACAACCGGCCCAAAATTTCTCGATTCGCTAACCGAGGCCGACGGCCGCAGCCATTGCGTCCCTCGGCGCGGCGCAGCCCGTGAACTGTTCCACCTGGCCGAAAGCCTGATGCAGCAGCATCGTCAGACCCGAGACCACGACGCTGCCAAGCGCGTGTGCGGCCGCACCCAGCGGAGTCGGCCACGGGTCGTAGATCGCGTCGAGAATGTACGGTGCCCGCGCCAAGGTGGCGGCATACGGAGCTGCCGCGGCAGCGGGCACCGTCGAGACCAACGCCCCGGACGCCCCGCAAACTTCGCCCAGTGCCGGATCATCGAAAGACACCCACCGCGGGGTGATCCCCACGGCCTCGGCGCAGTCGAAGGTTTCGGCTGCCCGCTGCTCCGAGCGCGCCACGACGGTCACCTCACGGGCACCCAGGTCGGCAAGGCCGACGATCGCGGGACGGGAGGTGCCGCCGTTGCCGACGACGACCGCGGGCCGTCCCGTCAGATCGTGTACGCCGATGGTCCCGAGCGCGCCGCTGACACCGTCGATATCGGTGCAGTCGGCGCGCCAACCGCCGTCGATGCGGACGAGGGTGTTCGCCGAACCGATCGCGACCGCCCGCTCGGTGCGTTCCGTCGCGAACTCGAGCGCGGCGAACTTGCCGGGCATCGTGACGGACAAGCCGACCCACTCGTCGCCGAGACCGGACACGAGATCCGGTAGCTGCTCGCCTGTGCATTCGATGCGCTCATAGGTCCAGTCGGCAAGCCCGAGCGCCCGATATGCGGCGAGGTGCAGCAGCGGAGACTTCGAATGTCCGATCGGGCTGCCGAGTACTGCGGCCTTGCGGGCCGTGTTCGTGTTGTCATCTGCCACTGTCGAGAATTCCGCTTTCGAGAGCCAACTGGGTATTGACGAGGTGTTCCTCATAGGTGTCGGCGAACAACGTCGTGCCCTGGTCGTCGATCGTCACGAAGTACGTCCATTCCCCCGGTTCCGGGTTCTCCACGGCCTGCAAGGCACCGATGCTCGGCGACGAAATCGGGGTAGCAGGCAGACCTACGCTCGCATACGTGTTCCACGGCGTCACGCGTGCACGGTCCGCGTCGGTGGTCGCGAGTTCGGTCTCATCGAGCGCATAGTTGACCGTCGAGTCGAACTGCAGCATCTGGTCGATCTCGAGTCGGTTGAGGATCACCCGTGCGACCCGCGCGAAATCGTCGGGCATGGCTTCGCGCTCGACCAGGGACGCGGCGACGAGCATCTCGTACGGGGTCAGGCCCACCTTCGGCGCAGCGGCAGAGATTCCCGTCTCGTCGTATCGTGCGGCGCTGCCGGTCACGAGTGTCCGCAACACCTCTCCGGGCTCGGCGGAGGGATCGAAATCCCAGCTACCTGCAGCGATGAGACCTTCGAGCTGTCGCTCACGATCCGGGACCTGCGCAACGGCGTCGCGCGCCCATGCCGGGACCCCGAGCGCGTCCAGATCGGCGCTCGCGCCGGCTGCGACGAGTTCCTCGTAGGTCAGGCAGTGTGTGACACCGGCATCGTCGTAGCAGCTTGCTTCTGCGATGAGGGTGTAGATGCCTTTGCGGACGGCGCCGGTGTTGACGTCTCGGATGTCGTGGAGCTGGCGTCCTTCCGAGACCACGAGCGCACCCACCCGGCTCTCCGGGGAGACGAAGGCGGTGACTGCGTCGACACCGGAGATATTGGTGGGGATCGCATAGAAGCCGGGGTGCACAGCGTTCATGCCTGCGTTCTGCACCGCAGCGTTGTAGAACGCGTCCGCACTGGCGGTCACGCCCTTGTCGGCGACTTCACTGCTGATCTCCGTTGCGGTTTCGCCCGGATGGACCTGCACGATGGCGACCGGCCCGGGAGGACCGGCGAAATCGGGCGGCAGCCCCGGACCCATGAATCGGTCGTAGGCGAAGTAGCCCCCGCCCACCACCACGATGAGAAGCAGCACGGCTGCCAGGGAGCCGACGACCTTCCCTCGCCTGCGACGCTTCACCGATGCGCGGGACTCGGCGCGCTGCTCCGTCGTGGCGCCCACGACGACCGGGGCCGCGCGCTGGTCGTCCCACGAATCGGCGTCCATGTCGTCGTCGACGGGTATTGCGGCGATGGTCTCGGTCCGGTCGAATACACCTGGCTCGTCGTACTCTGCGCCGTGGTGATACTCGTCTTCTCGACGTTGGGCGTATGAGTAACCACCGACGTACTCGTCGTCGTGACGAGCCCCTGCGCGTTCGTCCTCGAACTGCACTTGCCGGTGCGGCGGGGGACCGTCGAACACGCCTTCCTCGAAATGCAGGATGTTGGTGGGATCGTCGTCCGGATGCCGACCGTCAGCGGGTCGGTCCCGGCTGTATTCTTCGCGCCGCGGCGCCGGCTCCGGGGCGGGCGGGGTGTAGCGACCTGCGGTGTCGTAGGTTCCGGCGTAGGGGTCGCTGAACATACCACCGTGCCGAGTGTCGGGAGTGTCGTCGCCGTACCGTCCGTCCCGGCTCACCGGCCGCTCCCCTGGTCCCCGTCTGCCACGTTCAATGCTGCACTCCGCTCGTCCAACCAACCTTGCAAGATGGCGACGGCCGCGGCCTGGTCGATCACGGGCCGCGCGCCGCGCGCGCTGACTCCACTGTCGCGAAGCGCACGCGCCGCAGTGACCGTGGTGAAGCGTTCATCGGCCATCCGAACGGGAACCTCGGGAATCTCCCGACGAAGTCGACGTGCGAACGAACTCGCCAGCTTCGCGGCCTTCCCCGGCTCGCCGCGCAGGGTCTGCGGCAGCCCGACGATAACCTCAACCGCCTCGTATTCCATAACAATCTGGACAATGCGCCGGATATCGGGCGCGTCGGGGCCGCGCTCCTTGGACCTCGGCACAGTCTCGACCGGGGTGGCGAGGATGCAGTCGGGGTCGCAGGACGCCACTCCGATCCGCACACTGCCGACATCGATGGCGATACGACGCCCCCGGCCCGGATCATCCGAACCGGGACGATCAGGGCCGGGTACCTCGGCCACGATCAGCCGGCCAGCTCGCGCACTCGGGCGCGGACCGCGTCGAGCGCCGCATCGATACCCGATGCGTCCGAGCCCTGGCCCTGGGCCATGTCGGGTTTGCCGCCCCCGCGACCACCGATCGCCGGGCCGAAGCTCGACACGAGGTCGCCGGCCTTGATGCCCTTGTCCCGCACAGCGTCGTTGGTCGCCACGACGAACGGCACCTTGCCGTCTGCGCTGCCGAGCAGCAGCACCACGGCCGGATCGCTGCCGAGCCGACCGCGGATGTCCGATACCAGGGTGCGTAGGGCAGCACCGGATACACCTTCCGGTGCTCGGCCCGCGACGACGAAAACATCACCGATGCGTTCCGCTTTGTCGGCGAACGAACCTGCTGCCGCGGCCACGTTCGCGGCACGGCTCTTCTCGAGTTCCTTCTCGGCGACCTTGAGTCGCTCGAGAAGCGACTCGACACGTCCCGGAACCTCTTCGGAGGGCACCTTGAGTGTCGACGACAGACCCGCGAGCAACGCGCGTTCCTTCGCCAGGTGCCGATAGGAGTCGAGACCGACGTAGGCCTCCACTCGGCGGACACCCGAGCCGACGGACTGCTCTCCGAGCAGTGTGACCGTGCCGACGTGCGACGAGTGCTGCACGTGCGTGCCGCCGCACAGTTCCATCGAGAACGGCCCGCCCATCTCCACGACACGCACTTCGTCGCCGTAGTTCTCACCGAAAAGCGCCATCGCGCCCATTTTCTTGGCCTTGTCCAGGTCGGTGACGAAGGTGTTCACCGGGTAGTTCGCGGCGACAGCCTCGTTAGTGACGGATTCGATGTCCTGCTTCTGCTGTTCGGACAGCGCTCCCGGCCACGAGAAGTCGAAACGCAGGTAACCGGGCTTGTTGAGCGAACCGGCCTGCACCGCGTTCGGGCCGAGTACCTCCCGCAGCGCAGCGTGCACCAGGTGGGTGCCCGAGTGCCCCTGCGTGGCACCCTTACGCCATTCCGGATCGACCTGAACGAGAACAGCGTCGCCTTCGACGACCTGCCCCTCGAGCACCGTGACCTTGTGCACCCACAACTGCTTGGCGATCTTCTGCACGTCGTTGACCTTCACCCGCAGACCGGTTGCGGTGATGGTGCCCACATCGGCGATCTGGCCGCCGGATTCGGCATACAGCGGGCTGCGGTCCAGGATCAGTTCGACGTCCTGGCCTGCGCTCGCGGCGTGCAGGCGCTCACCTCCGGTGATGACGGCCAGAACGTGTGCTTCCGAGACGAGTTCGTTGAAACCGGTGAACTCGGTGGGGCCACGGTCGAGCAGTTCCTTGTAGATCGTCAGGTCGGCGTGGGCGTGCTTGCGCGCACGGGCATCGTCCTTCGCGCGCTGCCGTTGCTCGGCCATGAGCGACCGGAAGCCGTCTTCATCGACGGTGAGTCCTGCTTCGGACGCCATCTCGAGAGTGAGGTCGATCGGGAACCCGTAGGTGTCGTGCAATGCGAAGGCCTCGGAACCGCCGAGCACGGTCTTGCCCTGGGCCTTCACCGACTCGACGGCGCCTTCGAACAGCTTGCTGCCGGTACCGAGTGTCTTGAGGAACGCTGTCTCCTCACCGACAGCCACGGTCTCGATGCGCGCGAACTCGGTGGCCAACTCGGGGTACGACGGTGCCATCGTGTCGCGCACGACAGCCATGAACTCGGCCATCGTGGGCTGCTCGGCGCCGAGCAGACGAGCCGATCGGACGATGCGGCGCAGCAGTCGGCGCAGAACGTAGCCGCGGCCGTCGTTGCCGGGGTTGACGCCGTCGACGATCAGCATCGCGGCGGTACGCGCGTGATCTGCGATCACACGGAATCGCACGTCGGATACATGGTCGGCGCCGTAACGGCTTCCGGTGAGTTCCTGAGCCTTGTCGATGACCGGCCGCAACAGGTCCGTCTCGTAGACATTCTCGACACCTTGCAGCAGGAAGGCGACACGCTCGACGCCCATACCCGTATCGATGTTCTTCTTGGGCAGGGGACCCAGGATCGGATAGTTTTCCTTCCCGCCGCCCTCACCCCGCTGGTTCTGCATGAAGACGAGATTCCAGATCTCGATGTAGCGGTCCTCGTCGGCTTCGGGACCGCCCTCGACACCGTAGTCGGGGCCGCGGTCGTAGAAGATCTCCGAGCACGGGCCGCACGGGCCGGGGATGCCCATCGACCAGTAGTTGTCCTTCATCCCGCGACGCTGGATCCGTTCGGCCGGTACACCGATCTTGTCGTGCCAGATCGCATATGCTTCATCGTCGTCGAGATAGACCGTTGCCCAAAGCTTTTCGGGATCGATCCCGTAGCCGCCCTCGTCGACGGAGTCGGTCAGCAACGACCACGCGTGCGTGATGGCTTCTTCCTTGAAGTAGTCACCGAACGAGAAGTTGCCTGCCATCTGGAAGAAGGTGTTGTGCCGGGTGGTGATCCCCACCTCCTCGATGTCGAGGGTGCGCACACACTTCTGCACCGAAGTGGCCCGCGAGTAGGGCGGGGTCTGCTGCCCGAGGAAGAACGGCACGAAGGGGACCATGCCCGCGTTGACGAACAGCAGGTTCGGATCGGCCAGGATCAACGAGGCGCTCGGCACTTCGGTGTGGCCTGCCTTCACGAAGTGGTCGAGAAAGCGCCTGCGGATCTCGTGGGTCTGCACGTCGATGGTCCTTTGTGGTCTGACGGTGGCGGAGCTGCCCGGCAAGGGGCGGACGATCCAGTCGATCGGCCGCCTTTCAGCTTATCGCGCCACCACGAACTGATTATCAGGACCGCGGCGGCTACCGCAGTCCGCGTACGATCCGACGCAGCTTCGGCAGCCGCGACGACAGCTCACGCTCGACACCGCGGCCCGTCGGCTCGTAGTAGTCGACGCCCACGAGCTCGTCGGGCGCGTACTGCTGTGCGAGGACACCGTCCGGGTGGTCGTGCGGATACCGGTAGCCGATGGCGTTGCCGAGCTTCTGCGCACCCTGGTAGTGACCGTCACGCAGGTGATTCGGCACGGGCCCTGCCTTCCCTGCCTGCACATCGCCGATGGCAGCGAACAGCGCGGCGGTCACCGATCCGGACTTCGGTGCGGTGGCGATGTGGATGGTGGCCTGTGCGAGGGCGAGCTGAGCCTCCGGCATACCGACCTGCTGGACCACCTGCGCCGCGGCCACCGCCGCCTGAAGCGCAGTGGGGTCGGCCATACCGACCTCCTCGCTGGCCTGGATCATCAGGCGCCGGGCGATGAACCTCGGGTCCTCCCCCGCCACGATCATCCGAGCGAGATAGTGCAATGCGGCATCGACGTCGGAGCCGCGCAGCGACTTGATGAAGGCACTGGCTACGTCGTAGTGCTGGTCACCGTCACGGTCGTACCGGACCGCGGCCTTGTCGATACTGGATTCGACGGTCGGCAGGTCGATGACTGCGTCGGTGTCACCCGCGCGGTCGAGCGCCGTTTCCGCGGAGGCTTCCAACGCCGTCAGGGCGCGGCGAGCATCACCGCCCGCGAGCCGGACGAGGTGATCGAGCGCCTCGTCGGTGATCGCGACCGTCCCGGCAAGGCCCCGCGGGTCCGTGCGGGCCCGTTCGAGCAACGCCCGGATGTCGTCCGGGCCGAGGGGCTGCAGCTGAAGTACCAGCGACCGCGACAGCAGCGGTGCGACGACGGAGAAGGACGGATTCTCGGTCGTGGCCGCCACCAGCAGGACGATCCGGTTCTCCACCGCGGCGAGCAGTGCGTCCTGCTGGGTTTTGGAGAACCGGTGGACCTCGTCGATGAACAGCACGGTCTGCTCGCCGTGGGTGAGCCGACGGCGCGCGAGGTCGATCACGGCGCGGACGTCCTTCACACCCGCGGACAGCGCGGACAACGCTTCGAAGCGTCGACCCGTGGCACCGGAGATGAGCGACGCAAGGGTGGTCTTGCCGGTTCCCGGAGGCCCGTAGAGGACGACGGAAGCAGCCCCTGAACCCTCGACGAGTCGCCGCAGCGGCGCGCCCGGCTCGAGCAGGTGCTGCTGCCCGAGGACCTCGTCGAGGTTCGCCGGGCGCATCCGTGCGGCCAGCGGTGCGTTCGGCCCGGTCGGGCCGACCGGGGCACGCCGAATCGACGGTTCCGGATCCGGCGGCGGTTCGCGCGGCGCTTCGAACAAGGCGTCCGGTTCGGCCGACGGGTCGTTCGCCCCGAAGAGATCACTCACGCCGACGACGCTACAAGCGCCACCGCCCTTCGAGCGAATGTGCGGTCGAGCTCCTCGCAGCGAGCCAGGGTGCCGTTCGCTCGGGTACCGGTTCCCGGACGACGAACGTTCGGTGAAATCTCGGAAGAGATCCTGCTCGTTCGTCGAACACCCGTCCAGGACTGTGTTCGGATCGGTGCGTGCTCTCCACGCGATTGTCCCGCCGCATATTTCTGCGCTTCGGAGTCGGTGCCGCCGGCGCTGCCGCGCTCGCCGCCACCGGGAGCACGGCAGCGGCGTCACCCGCGGTGTTCCGCCACGGCGTCGCCTCCGGAGATCCGCTCCCGGACGCGGTGATCCTGTGGACGCGGGTGACCCCGTCGCCCGAGGCGACACCCGGTTCCGGGCTCGGACCCGAGACGACAGTGCGGTGGGAACTCTCCCGCGACACGAACTTCGAGTCGACCGTCGCGACCGGGACGGTCACCGCGTCCGCCGCATCGGATCACACCGTCAAGATCGACGCGACCGGACTCTCCGCCGCGACGGAGTATCACTACCGCTTCGTCGTCGGAGATGTCGTGTCGCCGACGGGGCGCACCCGCACCGCACCCGCCCCGGGCACACCGACGGATCAGCTGCGCTTCGGAGTGGTGTCGTGCTCGAACTGGGAGGGCGGCTTCTTCGGTGCGTACCGGCATCTCGCAGCCCGTGACGATCTGTTCGCAATCCTGCATCTCGGCGACTACCTGTACGAGTACGCGGCGGGCGGGTTTCCTGTCGCAGGCAGCGACGCCAGGACTCACGCCCCGACTCACGAGATCGTGACCCTGGCCGACTACCGGATCCGGCACGGGCAGTACAAGACCGATTCCGATCTGCAGGCCCTCCACGCAACCGTGCCGTGGATCGTCGTGTGGGACGACCACGAATCGGCCGACAACGCCTACGCGGGTGGTGCGGAGAATCACGATCCGGCGTTCGAGGGCGATTGGGCCATGCGCAAAGCCGCCTCGGTCAGGGCGTATTCGGAGTGGATGCCGGTCCGTATGGACGGCACCCGTCTCTACCGGCGACTCCGGTTCGGGGACCTCGCCGAACTGTCCATGCTCGACCTGCGCAGCTACCGGAGCGAGCAGGTCCGCCCGGGCGCGCAGTGGCGCACCGTCGACGACGACACCCGCACGATCACGGGGCCGGAACAGATGGCGTGGTTGACCGCGGGGCTGACGACCTCGCAGACGACGTGGCAGCTGGTGGGGAACTCGGTGATGGTCGCACCGGTGCTGTTCCCTCCCCTGGACCCCCAGACGACAGGCGCGCTGACCGAACTTGTCGGTGTGCCGTCGAACGGGATCCCGTACAACGCCGACCAGTGGGACGGTTATCCCTCCGATCGCCGACGATTGCTCGACGCGATCACCGCGGCGGGTCGTCGCAATGTCGTGTTCCTCACCGGAGACATCCACACGTCTTGGGGCGCAGCCGTCCCCGTCGACGCAGCCGCGTATCCGGCCGCGGGAACGGTGGCAACCGAATTCGTGGTGCCCTCGGTGACGTCAGCGAATATCGACGAGTTGCTCGGGGTTCCGCCGCGGACGGTCGGCCCGGCGATCGAATCCGCCATCCGGGCCACCAATCGACACATCGAGTACGTCGAACTCGACTCCCACGGCTACGGAGTACTCGACGTAACACCCGGGGCGGTCCAGATGGACTGGTTCCACCTGCACAACCCGGCTGATCTCCACACCGGCGTCACGCGGGCGGCGGGGCTACGAGTGGCCGCGGACAGCGCGAGGACGGAGCCCGCACCGCCGTTGTGAGGACCTACGACGTCAGGGCGCCGCGTGCCCCAGGTTCGCGAGAACCTCGCGTGCGTGTGCCGCAACATCGTCGTGGCCGGTATCGCTTGCGAAGTCCGCGAGCAACGACCACCTCGAACTCAACGCGCGAAGCCGCGCCACCGACAATTCGTGGGTGCGCACCGACGCGATGCGGGCGTGCTCCTCGGGCAAGAACAGGTGGGTGCTCAACCAGACGCAGGCGAGCTGGGCGTCGAGGAGACGTTCGGCGAGAACTTCGTCGTAGGCGAGTTGCGGCCACATGCCCACCACCTCGGCGCGCCAGGCATCGGCCATGGCCCGCACCCGCTCGGAGGTCAGGGGTGCTGCACACAGGCACAATGGGAATGAGGTGAGCGCGTACGCGATGTCGAGCGTCGCGTCGCGGAACCCGCCCCATTCGTAATCGAGGAACTGCACCCCTTCGTCGCCGACGACGATGTTGTCGGGGCACAGATCCGACGGACTGAACGCACGGAACCGTCCCCCCGTGAACAGTTTCGCAGCGCGCTCCGCGCGGTCGAGTACCGACTGGGGAACGGTGAGCCCGAAGTCGGTGGCGAGTAGTTCGGGCACGCCGCGGACCGCGTCGATGGCCTGTTCGGCCACCGCGTCGCCGACGGACACGACCCCGGCTCTGCGGAGCAACGCCGAGAAATCTTCCTCACGGCCAACGGTCGCGGCATGCATGCGACCGAGCGCCTGCGCGAGCGCCATGAGCGTATTTCCGACGGTATCGGTGTCGCCGCTGCGCAGCAGTGTCGCCAGCGGGGTGGCATCGCCGAGGTCGCTGAGCACCAGCAGCCGGGTCTCGAAGTCGTAGGCGAGCAGTTCCGCTCCGGGTCGATGGTCCTTGGCGAGCGCGGTCGCAAACTGGTACGACACGGCTTCGCGGAGGAATGCGACCTCCTCGTCCGTGGCGGCACCGCGGAGGTCGACGTGACCGGCGCCGCGGGTCGGCGGCACCTGCTTGAGGACGAGAGTGCGGGGCAGAGAGAAGGGGTTGGCAGCGACTCGTACGCGAAGAACCACCGAACGGCCGCTGCCGCCGAGATCCACAGGATCCGCGAGCGTAACCGGGGCGCCGGTGCGACGAGTGAGCAGCGTCTCCGCCGCTTGCACTACCTCCGAAACGGGGTCTGCCAATGTTGCGGTCATCACCGAACAATCTACATCGTCGCGGCCTCCGACAGGGCATGCGGAATCCCCCACCGACTCGGGACCAAGGTCCGTTCCGACCGAAACAGCGACGCCCCCACCACTCCGCGGGGCGGGTTGCGCCTGATCATCGACGCGTTTCACCGAAACGGACAATCCGCACTCAAGCCTTGTCGCCGCGTCGAAAGTTCTTCTCGGAAGCCCGAATCGAGGAGTCGTTTCCGTGAATGAGAACTACCACGGCGATCAATTCGGTATATGAAGTTATTCCGTTGAGTCCGAAATCCGGAATCCAGGACCAACGAACGGGGCGAGCTCACCTGGGTGAGCGCGCCCCGTCGATGTGGGCAGTCGGCGAACCTTCTCCCGAGCCGCTGAGGTGCCTCTACTGGGTGGAAGCCGCTGCGGTGTCCTTCACGTCGTCGGGCTTGAAGTCCATTCCGGATTCCTTGCGCTGCTCGTCGCTGATCGGGCCGGGTGCGTCGGTGAGCGGGTCGACTCCCCCACCCGACTTGGGGAACGCGATGACCTCTCGGATCGAGTCCACACCGGCAAGCAGTGCAGTGATCCGGTCCCAGCCGAAGGCGATACCTCCGTGCGGCGGCGCACCGTACTTGAACGCCTCGAGCAGGAAGCCGAACTTCTCGTTCGCTTCCTCCTCAGGAATTCCCATCACCTTGAACACGCGTTCCTGGATGTCGGGCCGGTGGATACGAATCGAGCCGCCACCGATCTCGTTGCCGTTGCAGACGATGTCGTAGGCGTAGGCCAACGCCGCACCCGGATCGGTGTCGAACGTGTCGAGGAACTCCGGCTTCGGTGAGGTGAATGCGTGGTGTACGGCCGTCCAGCCAGACGAACCGAGAGCGACATCACCCGACGCGGTCGCATCTGCCGCCGGCTCGAACATGGGAGCGTCGACCACCCACACGAACGCCCACGCATTCGGGTCGATGAGGTCGAGTTTGCGGGCGATCTCGCCGCGCGCCGCACCCAGCAGAGCGCGCATCGGCTTGGTCGCACCGGCGGCGAAGAAGATGCAGTCGCCGGGGACGGCACCCACATGGGCCGCCAACCCGGCCCGCTCGGTGTCGGTGAGGTTCTTCGCGACAGGGCCGGTGAGCTCGCCGTCCTCGCCCACGAGCACGTACGCGAGGCCCTTGGCGCCGCGCTGCTTGGCCCATTCCTGCCATGCGTCCAGCTGACGACGCGGCTGCGACGCACCGCCCGGCATGACGACCGCACCGACGTACTCCGCCTGGAATACACGGAAAGTGGTGTCCTTGAAGAACTCTTTGCACTCGACGAGTTCGATGCCGAAGCGCAGGTCCGGCTTGTCGCTACCGAAACGTCGCATGGCGTCGGCGTAGGTCATCCGTGGGATCGGTGTCTCGAGCTCGTATCCGACCAGACGCCACAATGCGTGCAACACCTCTTCGGCGAGCAGGATCACGTCGTCCTGGTTCACGAACGCCATCTCGATATCGAGCTGGGTGAACTCCGGCTGCCGGTCGGCGCGGAAGTCCTCGTCTCGATAGCAACGCGCGATCTGGTAGTACCGCTCGATGCCACCTGCCATGAGCAACTGCTTGAACAGCTGCGGCGACTGCGGCAGCGCGTAGAAATTGCCGGGCTGCAGACGCGCAGGCACCAGGAAGTCGCGTGCACCCTCGGGCGTCGAGCGAGTCAGCGTCGGCGTCTCGACCTCGACGAACTCGTGATGGGCGAGCACCGAGCGGGCTGCAGCATTGACCTTGCTCCGGAGGCGAATGGCCTTGCCGGGCCCCTCCCTGCGCAGATCCAGGTAACGGTACTTGAGTCGGGCCTCTTCACCGGCCTGGTCGTCGAGCTGGAACGGCAGCGGTGCCGCCTCACCCAGCACCTCGAGCTCGACGGCATTGACCTCCACCGCACCCGTCGGGATCTCGAAGTTCTGGTTTCCTTCGGGCCGGATCTCGACGACTCCGGTCACCTTCACGCAGTATTCGGCTCGGAGCTTGTGCGCTTGCTCGAGCACCGTTGCGTCACGGAAAACCACCTGGGACACACCGGAGGCGTCGCGCAGGTCGATGAAGATGACCCCGCCGTGGTCGCGGCGCCGGGCAACCCAACCGGTGAGGGTGACGGTTTGCTCGGCGTGCTCGGCTCGCAACGAGCCGGCGAGATGGGTGCGCAGCACGGAATTCCTTTCGAAACGATCATCGACGGGGTTCGTCGCTGCAATCCTACGAAAGACACGAAGCGGCCGAGCACACACGTGCCGAAACGGCCGTGCCAAACTTGTGCGGTTCGTTCGGCTCGACGACAAGGCGGATGCAATGACGTTCAACGAGGGCGCACGACGCGATCCGAACCGGGTTCGTGTCGGTGGAGGCGGCCGAGGTGGCAAGATCGCGCTGGGAGGCGGCGCGGGTGGCCTCATCGTGCTGATCCTGGCGTTGCTGTTCGGCGGCGACCCGACGTCACTGCTCGGATCGGGTGTCCCGGACCAATCCGACCCGTACAGCGCCGGGGGAACACTCGAGGGATGCGAAACCGGCGGCGACGCGAACTCGAGCGTCGACTGCCGCGTCGCCTTCACCGTCGAATCCCTCGATACCGTGTGGGAGCAGCAACTCGCCGCTCAAACAGGCATTGCCTACCAGATGCCCGAGGTCGAATTGTTCACCGCGGCGACCTCGACCGGATGCGGCAACGCCACCAGCGACATCGGCCCGTTCTACTGCCCCGCGGATCGGACCGCGTATTTCGACACCAGCTTCTTCGAGCAGCTCGTGACCCAGTTCGGGTCGAGCGGCGGGCCCCTCGCCCAGGAATACGTGGTGGCGCACGAAGTAGGCCATCACCTGCAGAATCAGCTGGGAGACCTCGGTCGCGCACAGTCGGATCCCCGCGGACCGGAGTCGGGTGCGGTGCGCACCGAACTCCAGGCCGATTGCTATGCCGGGGTGTGGGCGCACTACGCGGACACCCTCCCCGACCCGGACACGGGCATTCCGTTCCTGGCGCCGCTGAGCGACACCGACATCCGGGATGCGCTCTCGGCCGCCTCCGCGGTCGGCGACGACCGTATCCAGTCCGCTGCCACGGGTCGCGTCAACCCGGAAGCGTGGACCCACGGCTCGTCCGAGCAGCGCCAGAAGTGGTTCATCGCGGGATACAACACCGGACAGATCGCGGCGTGCGACACCTATTCCGCGCCCGATCTGGACGCTCCGCCCGCATTGCGATGAGCGCTGGATCGGCACCGAGCGACTCGCACACCCCTGCCGCCACTCACGGGACGGGGTCGACGACGAGCCGCACCACCTCGTCGTCGACCCTCCACCACGAATCCGGATTCTCCCGCGCCGCGGAATAGACGAGACCGGCGGCATCTCCGTTGATCACTCCGGGTGATCCCGGATCGCCCGTCCTGAACGTGGCGGGATGAGGGCCGGGCCACGACGGAACAACGCCGTCCGGAGCGGCCCCCGCCTGCGGTTCATAAATGTGCACGGTATCGGGCACGAAAGGTTCGGCCTCCCCCTGGGCCAAGTCCCAGGCCTCCGCAATCACGTCTCGCAATGCTGCGCGATTCTCGAGTGCGGCAGGGGACAGATCCTGCTCGAACCGGGTACCGAATGCGTAGACACGCAATTCCGAGGCGTCACCGTGTCCATGAAAGGCGACGGTGGTCGTCTCCTGATCGGTCACTGCAGGACTTCCGACATCGGTGCCCGGATCGATGAGGTACAGATCCTCGATGTCCGCGGCGAACCGGGCCACCTCGTCCGGATCCGACAGAGCCACCAGGTATTCGGGTGGGGCCATCATGTGAGGTTCGGTCCGTTCGGTGTAGACCACCCGGCCATCGCCGTAAACCGAGATCACCGGAGAGTGAAGCGCCTGGACCACGAACGGGAGCCATCCGTGGCCACCGGTTCCGACGCTGAACACAAGTTGGTCGGCCGGCAGGCGGCCCGGGTGCTCTCCCGGCGACGCACAGCAGATCGACACCAGCGCGCCGATACCGACCCAGGTCGACTTACGGATTCGACTCGCCGACGACACATTCCCCCCACACCCGTAGTTTCCGGTTCAGGTTAGGGGATCCGACGACGGTGCGATGCCGATATCTTCATCCCACAGTTCTGGTGAGTCGTCGATGAAGCGAGTCATCATCGCCACGCACCGGGGGTCGTCCAGCACCGTGACGGAGACTCCGCAGTCGACGAGCCACCCGTGGCCGCCGCAGAATGTGACCGCCTCCCCGACGATGACGGACCCGATGCCGAACTGACGCACCAGACCACTGCAGTACCAGCACGGCGAGAGCGTCGTGACCATGATCGTCGACCTGTAGTCGCGACGGCGACCGGCCGCGCGAAACGCCGCGGTCTCGGCGTGGATCGTCGGATCGTCGTCTTGGACGCGTCTGTTGTGCCCCCGACCGAGCAATGTGCCCTCGGCGTCGAACAGCGCAGCTCCGATCGGTATACCGCCTTCGGAAAGCCCCACCTCGGCCTCAGCGCGCGCGACGTCGAGGAGCGCGTACGCGTCGATCCCCACTCTGCGAAGCCTCAGGTCACCGTGACGGTCATGTCGGCGAGCGCCGCAGACAGGTCCATGTGCCTGCGCATCCGCAACGACAGCGGCCACGTGCCCGGCCGCTTCGCGCGGAGATAGAACACCCGTTCACTTGTGGCTCCGGGCAGCGGATTGTTCGAGGGGACGAACCTGATATCGCGCAGGTTGAGCCCTTTCCCGATTCGGGTCGTGGACCAGCAGTAGTCGCGGGAGGTGTTCTCCGGCAGGTGCAGTTCGATGGTGTCCCCCACATCGACCGTCAAATCGCGTGGACCAGTGGTGATGTGCTTCATGAATCAAGGGTACGGCGATTATGTGATGCAGGCCACCACTATGAGTGGTAGGTGGCACCGCCCTCCCACCGGGCGAAGCAGTCACCGGACACCTGCACCCTCACGTTGCGGTCTGTCGCAGCCCCGTCGGCGACCGGTTGCGCGTACTGCTTGCTGCCCACTTCGGCTGCGCTGAAAGCGCAGGGGCAACCACTGCGTCAGTACCGAGTCGCAGCTCCGGTGGATCCGCTGGCGCCGGGCGTCATGATTCGAGTGATCTCCTCCTGATCGGTGGGACCCGGCAGGCCCCAACCCTCCCGGTAGCCGTACAGCTCGGTCAACGTCACAGAGCGTCGGTTGCCATCGGCGATCTCGACATCGTCGGAGGTGATCAGACTCGGGTGCGCCACTCCACACCCCTGCGACACCTTCAGCAGGTCGCGGCGTAATGCACGAAGATACTGCTCCACCCGGTCCGCTTTCGACGGAACATCCAATCCGCGTTGCAGCCAGGGCTTCTGCGAGGCAACGCCGGTCGGACAGGTGTCGGTGTGACACTTCTGCGCCTGGATACAGCCGACCGCGAACATCGGTTCGCGCGCGACGTTGAGCATGTCGCATCCGAGAGCCATGGCTGCCACGGCGTTGTCGGGGAGGCCGAGTTTCCCCGACCCGATGAAGGTGACACGCTCGGCAAGGCCTGCCTCTGCAAACTGCCGATAGACACGGGCGAAGCCGCTGCGGAACGGCAGGGAGACGGTGTCCGCGAATACCAGCGGCGCAGCGCCCGTACCACCTTCCCCACCGTCGATTGTCACGAAGTCGACTCCACGCTCGCCGCTGCGCATCCGGTCGACGAGGACCTGCCAGAATCTCGGATCGCCGACTGCAGCCTTGATTCCCACGGGCAGCCCGGTTCTCGCTGCTAGGAGTTCGACGAAATCGAGCAGGGTGTCGACATCGTGGAACGCGGTGTGTCTCGACGGACTCACGACATCGCGCCCCGCCGGTACACCGCGGATCCCGGCGATCTCCTCCGTGACCTTCGCTCCGGGCAGCAGGCCCCCGAGCCCGGGTTTCGCGCCCTGACTCAGCTTGATCTCGAGCGCCTTGATCGGTGCGGACTCGGTGAACGCAACGAGCCGATCCAGATCGAATCGCCCGTCGGCGTCGCGACATCCGAAGTAGGCGGTGCCGATCTGGAAGACGAGGTCTGCGCCGTTGCGGTGATACGGCGACAGGCCGCCTTCACCCGTGTTGTGGAGGCACCCCGCGGCCGCCGCGCCCTTGTTCATCGCGACCACCGCGGCCGCCGACAACGATCCGAAACTCATCGCCGAGATGTTGACGACCGAACCGGGACGGAACGCTTTCGCGCGACCGCGTGGTCCGCCCAGGATTTTCGCGGAGGGAATTGCTACGTCCTCGCCACTGTGCGGCGCGGCGGACGGCGGAACCTGGGAGAAGGTGCGGTGTTTGATGACGGTGTATCCGTCGGTGCGCTCGATGTCGTTGTCTGTGCCGAAACCGAAGGTGTTGTTCTGCTGCTTCGCCGATGCATAGATCCAGCGACGTTGATCCCGGGTGAACGGGCGTTCCTCGTCGTTTCCCGCCACGATGTACTGCCTGAGTTCGGGACCGATCGCCTCGATGAAGTAGCGGGCATGCCCGATCACGGGAAAGTTACGCAGCAGCGAGTGTTTTCGCTGCAGCAGATCGTACGACGCCACCGCGGCCACCGCGGCAGCGGGGATTCCGACGGCTTTCCGCCAATCCATCCGCGATCAGCCGATCAGCGCCGCGGCGAGGTCACGGTACGCCTGCGTGGGGAACGACATCGGATCTGCAGTGAGTACCTGAACAGGTACTTCGTCGGCGCCGGCCGCGTAGTGCCGCTCGATCCCGGCGACGACGCGTTCGATGCTGCCCGACGGAATCAGCGCCTCACGCAACCGGTCGCTGCCTGCTCCCGCGACATCGTCCTCGGTGAATCCGAGACGTAGGAGGTTGTCGGAGTAGTTCGGAAGCGACAGATAACCGCGCATGTACTCGTGTGCGATTTCGCGGGCAGTGTCTTCGTCCTCGTCGAGTACTACGGCGACCTCGGGAGCCAGAAGTGGACCGTCGCCGAGGATTTCCCGGGCCCGGGCTGTGTGTTCGGCGGGTACGAAATACGGGTGTGCGCCCGCGGTACGCGCGGCCGACAAGCTCAGCATGCGGGGACCGAGCGCGGCCAGCGCGAGACGACCGGCGGGGACCGGAGTGTTCGCCCGCTCCAACGCGTCCAGGTATTCGACCATGCGACTGTAGGGTTTCGTGTATCGGCCGGCTTCGGTTGCGTCGACTACCGGTCCGTGACTGGTACCGAGACCGAGCAGGAAACGTCCGGGATGTTCGCGCTCGAATCGATCGACTGCCGTCGCGGCGTCCTCAGGATCCGCGTGCCAGATGCTGACGATTCCGCTCGCGACACCGAGCTTCGGTGTCGCAGCGAGCACCTCTCCGTAGATCGAGGGCACACCGTCGCCGAAGCCGCCCGATGTCCACAGTCTCGCGTAGCCGAGCTCATCGAGTTCCCGCGCCGCATCGAGAGCGGCCTCCCTGGTCTTGCGACTCAACCAGAATCCGCCGCCCCATACGCTCACTCGTCGTGTCATGGTTCCGACACTATCTGCCCGCGCCGGGATACCGTCGGCGGATGACGACCGCATCGGCTCACGCCGGCTCCCCGACCGTCGAACGGCGGCCGTACTTCTCGGTGTTCGGGCTGGATTTCGTCGGTCTCGTGGTCGCGGTGTTCTTCTTCGCGTGGAGCCTGAGTCCGTCTCTGATTCCCCGGGAATGGCTGTACCAAGGCCTCATCAGCGGAATCACGAGCGTCACGGGATACGGAATCGGAGTTCTACTCGCCTATCCGGCGCGCCGCTGGATCGCTCCGCGCCTGACGTGGTGGCGCAGGCGACGCACCGCCCGCATCATTGCGCAGACCGTCGTCGCTGTTCTTGCTCTCATCACGGTGACCGGATCCCTGTTGGTCGCAGCCAGCTGGCAGAACGATATCCGCGCGCTCATGGGCATCGAGGACACCACGTCGTTCGCGTATCTGCGTACCGGACTGGTCAGTGTCGCGGTCTTCGCTGTTCTCCTGCTGATCGGACGCGGCCTGCGCCGCGTGGCCCACGGGTTCGCACGGTTCCTCAGTGCACGGCTACGTATCCCGGTTCCGGCGGCTCACGTGATCGCACCGGCGGTGCTCGCGGTCGCGGCGGTGGTCTTCGTCGACCAGGTGATCCTCGCGAGTACATCGACCGCCGCACGATACGTGTTCGCGTCCGACAACAACAGCACCGACCCGGGTGTCGCACAGCCGCACGAGCCGGAACGCTCGGGCAGCCCTGCGTCGGCATCGTCATGGGACAGTCTCGGCAGGCAAGGACGCACGTTCGCCGACGGCGGCCTCCGGGCCGACGAGTTGACCGAGCTCAACGGCGCGCCCGCCCGTGAACCGATCCGCGTGTACGCGGGCCTGCAGGCCGACACCTCCACCGAATCGCAAGTGCAATCGATCCTCGACGAACTGGACCGGACCGAGGCCTGGGACCGGGAGATCCTGGTCGTGTCAGGAACGACCGGCACCGGGTGGGTGAACCCGGTTGCGGCGGATTCGATCGAGATGATCTACAACGGTGATTCGGCGATCGCCGCGATCCAGTATTCGTTCCTGCCGAGTTGGATTTCGTTCCTGGTCGACGGTTCGGCCGCGAAAGCGGCGGGTGACGCGCTCATCAACGGCGTGCACGAGCGATGGGCACAGCTCCCGGAGGATCGACGTCCGAAGCTGGTGGTGTACGGCGAGAGTCTCGGGTCGCAGTCTGCCGAGGCAGCGTTCGACGACCTCGTCGATCTGCGCGGTGACGTCGACGGTGCACTGTTCGTGGGTCCGCCCAATTCGAATTCGCTGTGGCGGAGCATCATCGCCG
The DNA here is from genome assembly GCF_023015605.1 of Rhodococcus sp. F64268. NCBI lineage: Bacteria > Bacillati > Actinomycetota > Actinomycetes > Mycobacteriales > Nocardiaceae > Rhodococcus > Rhodococcus sp. F64268. The sequence goes on along the minus strand of NZ_JALKAI010000019.1, from coordinate 11,668 downwards.
AGCGCGATCCGGGTACGCCGGAGGTCCTGCCCGTCTACCACGACGGACTCGAGGTGCGGTTCGCGTCGAACCTCCAGAACCTGGAATCCTCCGACGCGCCGTGGGACGATCCGCGGGTGCTGTATCTGCAGCACGCATCGGACCCGGTGGTGTGGTGGGGTCCCCGGCTGCTGTTCGAGCGACCCGATTGGCTCGCCGAACCCCCGGGTGCAGATCGAGTGCCGTCGATGCGCTGGTATCCGATCGTCACGTTCTGGCAGGTCGCGGCCGACATCATGGTCGGCAATTCACCTCCGGTCGGGCACGGGCACAACTACGAGGATCTCATCCCCTACGGGTGGGCGGCCGTCACGGCACCGGACGGATGGACGGATGCCGACACTCAGCGGGTGGCCGCGGCGATCACCGACATGCAGCCTGACGATTGACCTGCCCGGATACTGCGACCCGGTCTCGTTGCAACACAAGCTCGATCACGGGTCGACCCTCGCCCGTCCCATTCCGGATGAACGGCACCCCGCCGATGCGCGCACCGCTATGTGGCGAGCTGGCGGAGTACGTACTGCAGGATTCCGCCGTGCCGGAAGTACTCCGCCTCTGCGGGGGTGTCGATACGCACCTTCGCATCGAATTCGATGTCCCCCGCCCGCACATGCACGGTCTCGGGTATCGCTTCGGCGTCGGCCAGTCCGGTGATCTCGAATTCTTCCTCCCCGGTGAGGCCGAGGGTCCCCGCCGAGGCTCCATCGGAGAATTGCAATGGCAGCACTCCCATTCCGATGAGGTTCGACCGGTGGATGCGTTCGTACGATTGGGCGATCACCGCGCGCACCCCCAGCAGCAGAGTGCCCTTCGCCGCCCAGTCACGCGACGACCCTGATCCGTACTCCGCGCCGGCCAGCACGACCAACGGTGTGCCGTCGTCCGCGTATTTCTGTGCGGCGTCGTAGATGTCCATCTGTTCGCCGGTGGGAAGGTACCGGGTGACTCCCCCTTCGACGTCGGGGACGAGTTGGTTCCGCAGCCGAATGTTGGCGAAGGTGCCGCGGATCATCACCTCGTGATTGCCGCGCCTCGACCCGTACGAATTGAAGTCTGCGAAATCGACGCCGTGCTCCTGCAGATAACGTCCGGCCGGACTGTCGCGACGGATCGCGCCCGCCGGGGAGATGTGGTCGGTGGTCACGGAGTCGCCGAGGAGTGCCAGGACCCGTGCGCCCGCGATGTCGCTTAGCGGCTCCGGCTCCGCCGGCATCGCGTCGAAGTACGGTGGGCGCCGCACGTACGTCGAGTCATCCTTCCAGTCGAACACTTCACCGGTGGGGACATCGAGGTTTCGCCACGTGTCGTCACCGTGATAGACATCGGCGTAGCCGGATTCGAACATCTCCGAGCGCACGCACTCGTCGATGACGGCCTGAATCTCCTCGGTGGACGGCCAGATGTCGCGCAGAAACACGGGGTTGCCGTCGGCATCGGTACCGAGTTCGTCCTCGAAGATGTCGACGAGCATCGAGCCCGTGAGTGCATACGTGATGACCAGTGGCGGCGAGGCGAGGAAGTTCATCTTCGTCTGCGGATGGATCCGGCCTTCGAAATTGCGGTTTCCCGACAACACCGCCGACACGTTGAGGTCGTGTTCGTCGACCGCGGAGGCGATTTCGTCGAGCAATGGGCCGGAGTTGCCGATGCACGTGGTGCATCCGTATCCCACGAGGTCGAAGCCGAGCTTGTCGAGATACGGAGTGAGCCCCGCACGTTCGTAGTAGTCGGTGACGATCCTCGATCCGGGCGCGAGGGTGGTCTTGACCCACGGTTTGCTGCGCAGGCCCTTGTCCACCGCGTTCTTGGCGAGCAATCCGGCCCCGATCATCACCGAGGGGTTCGACGTGTTCGTGCACGACGTGATCGCAGCGATCACGACGTGGCCGTGGTCGAGCTCGAACTCGGGTCCGTCACCGATGCGCACAGGCACCTTGTTCGACGGTGGGTCTGCCGCGGCGAGATCATCGGGCAGAGGGTCACGAGGTGGTGCACTGGTGTCCTTACCGAAGATCGCGACGGGATCACTCGCGGGGAACGACTCGATCGAACCTTCGTCGAGACCCACTTCCTGCACCTGCGCGACGACGCCGGGCACGTCAGCACCTGCGAGCAGCGCCCCGACCGCCTGGCGTGCAAGAGCCACCGGGATACGGTCCTGTGGCCGTTTGGGGCCGGCGATCGACGGGCGTACCGTCGACAAATCGAGTTCGACGACCTGGCTGTACGCGGGTTCGCGGGCAGGATCGTGCCACAACCCTTGTTCCTTGGCATACGCCTCGACCAGACGAACCTGATCGTCGGAGCGGCCGGTGAGGCGCATGTAGTCGAGGGTGATGTCGTCGATCGGGAAGATCGAGATGGTCGAGCCGTATTCGGGACTCATGTTGCCGATCGTGGCGCGATTGGCAAGCGGCACATTCGCTACACCGGGGCCGAAGAACTCGACGAATTTGCCCACCACGCCGGTCTTGCGCAGCATTTCGGCGACGGTGAGAACCAGGTCGGTGGCGGTGGTGCCCTCCCCCAGTTCACCGTTGAGCTTGAATCCGACGACTTGCGGGATCAGCATCGAGGCGGGTTGACCGAGCATTGCGGCCTCGGCTTCGATTCCGCCGACGCCCCACCCGACGACACCGATGCCGTTGATCATCGGGGTGTGCGAGTCGGTTCCGACCAGCGAGTCCGGGTAGGCCAGCGTCTCTCCGTCCTCGGTCTCGCGGGTGAAGACGACGCGACCGAGATACTCGAGGTTGACCTGGTGACAGATGCCGGTGCCGGGCGGTACGACCTTGAAGTCGTCGAATGCGCCCTGCGCCCAGCGCAACAGTTCGTAGCGTTCGCGGTTGCGGGTGAATTCGAGGTCGGTGTTGATGCGGAATGCGTCTTCGGTGCCGAACACGTCGGCGATCACCGAGTGGTCGATGACCAGTTCAGTGGGGATCAACGGATTGATTCGGGTGGCGTCGCCACCGCGGGTCGTCATGGCATCGCGCATCGCGACGAGGTCCACCACACACGGCACACCGGTGAAATCCTGCATGAGCACGCGGGCAGGCGAGAACTGGATTTCGGGGTTGTGCGTGGACGCGGGATCCCAGCCGGCCACGGCCTCGATCTGTTCGCGCGTGACCAGACGTCCGTCCTCGGTGCGCAGGAGGTTCTCGAGAAGGATCTTGAGACTGTAGGGAAGGCGGTCCGACCCAGGGACCTTGTCGATGCGATGGATCCGGTAGTCGATACCGTCGACCGTCAGGGTGTCGCGGGTTCCGAAGCTGTCGTCACTCATTACCGCCTCCAGGGCTGCAGTGCTTGTACGCGTGCGTTCGCGCGGCTCGAACTCCTCGTGTCGATCACCGTGGGAACGCCGTCACCTCGACGCTACGACACATGGCGCAGTCCGTCAGGGAATCTGCCGGGTGACCGCCGGGACGACGGCTACCACCGGGCAACGGCACCGCTCGGCCACCGTGTTCTGAGCAGCCGGCGTCGGGCCCGGCGTTCGTGAACGGGATACTGCGTTCGGGTCCACTCGAACACACCTCGTGAACGGAGTTCTGGCGTGAAGCATGTATCAGCAGGTCGGTCCACCCGGGCGATCCACGGCACCGGCATCACCGATGCCTACGGTGCGCCGCACCTGCCGGTCTACAACACCACGACGTTCTCGTTCGAGAACACCGCTGCACTGCTCGAGGTCGCAGACGGGCACACCGAGGGGCCGCTCTACACGCGCTACGGTCTGAACCCAACGATTTTTGCGCTCGAGGAAACGATGACGTCGATCGAGGGTGCTGAGAGCGCTTTGGCGTTCTGTTCGGGTATGGCCGCTGAAACAGCCTTGTTCGCTCAGTACGGACGCGACGGCATCGTGTGTGTCGGCGACGCTTACGGCGGCACGATGGAACTGCTCACCGCACAACTTTCCTTGCTCGGCATCACCACCACATTCCTCCTCGGCGACGAACTCCACCGCCTGGACGATGTCCTCCGTGGCGGAGCGAAGCTGGTGTTCTTCGAAACGCCCACCAATCCCGCGCTCGGGATCTACGACATCGCGGCGATCGCCGACCTCGCGCACAGTCACGGTGCTCTCGTCGCGGTCGACAACACGTTTGCGTCACCCGTCAATCAGAATCCTCTCGAGTTCGGCGCCGATCTCGTCTCGTACTCGGCCACCAAGTACCTCGGTGGCCACTCCGATGTCACGGCCGGGCTCGTACTCGGGGCTGCCGCGCTCATCGACCCGTTGAAGCCCTGGCGCAAGAGCTTCGGGTCGTGCATCGCACCCGAGGCCGCGGCGTTGCTGTCGCGTAGCCTGCGCACCCTCACCGTCCGCGTCAAACAACACAACGCCAATGCACAGGCGGTCGCAGAAGCGATGGAGGCCGACCCCCGGGTCGCGCGAGTGTTGTACCCAGGTCTCCCGAGTTTCTCCGGGCACATGCTCGCGGCGAAACAGATGACCGGTTTCGGCGGGATCGTGACGATCGAGGTCGCCGCGGACACCGAGACGACAGTACAGGTGGTCGATCGCCTTCAGTTGTTCACTCTCGCCCCGAGTCTCGGCGGAGTCGAAAGCTTGGTGACGCAACCGGTGACCACCACCCACTACGACCTTTCGCCGCAGGAGCGGCTGCGACGCGGTATCACCGGGTCGATGATCCGCTTGTCGGTCGGTCTCGAGGACACCGATGACCTCATCGCCGATCTCACACATGCCCTCGAGGTGGTCACCGTGTGACTGCCCACAGCGGGTAGAGCGGCGTACGAGTCACCGTGGGCCGCCCGGCGACGGCGGTCACGCGTCATCTCGACGGCCGGGCACCCACTGAGCCGAGACGGGCCTCGAAGAACGAGGTCACCCACGCCGAAACGGCGATCGCGAGGCTCAATCCGGTGACGAACAACGGCTGTGCGACAGCGTCGACCAGGCGTCGGTCGTGGGCGCCGGCCCGTACGTTCCCTCCCGGCGCTTCGCGGATGTCACCTGCCGGAATCCACGTGGGGGCGGGGTCCGAGTCCGCGGACCGGAAGTACCACAAGCCGGACGGATAGATCCGGTGTGGACCGGATACTTCGAGATTTCTCCCCTCGTAGCGAGCTGTCATGCTGGGTGTGGGTTTGCTCATGCGATCACGTCCCGTACGTCGGAGGTGGCGGTGCCAGTGAGGCGCCGAATTCGGTGGGTGACGTCTGCGGCAGCTACCACGCCCGAGCGTAGTGGCGGGTCGGTGCGCGTGCAGGGGCGCGACAGTGCGAGAAGAAACACCCTTATCGTTTCAACGGCGACGCAAACACGGCCAACGGACGGAAACAACAGTTCGGGGAGCCCGCTTCTGTCGGCAGACGTTGTGGTTGTAGGGATTTTGGTGGGGCTTCGAGGTGTGATCGGTGTCGAATCGTCGGATCGAGCCGCCCAGGTAGGCTCGATCCGGCGAATGTCCGACGTCGCCCGATACCCCCGAGCACCCAACGGAGATCCGAGATGACAGCGCGTGCCCACGACGAACTCGTGGTTCTGCTCGACGAGGACGAGCGACCCATCGGAACAGCTCCGAAAGCCACTGTCCACCACACGGACACTCCACTTCACCTGGCATTCTCCTGCTACGTGTTCGATGACGAGGGCCGGGTACTCACGACTCGACGCGCACTGGACAAGATCACATGGCCCGGCGTGTGGACGAACGCGTGCTGCGGTCATCCCGGACCGGACGAATCCCTCGAGGACGCGATACACCGCCGTCTCGAGCAGGAGCTGGGCCTCGCCGTCGACGACCTCACTTGCATCTTGCCGCGTTTCCGCTACCGCGCGACGGCAGCCGACGGGACTGTCGAGAACGAAGTCTGTCCAGTCTTCTGCGCCCGCGCAGTATCCGGCCTCGAGCCCGACCCGTCCGAGGTGATGGACTGGTCGTGGGTGTCATGGGCCGATATGCAGACCGCCGCAACCGTTCCGTGGCTGATCAGCCCGTGGTCGGCCGAGCAGATTCCGCAACTCGCTCGGACCGGCATGGCGCGATGGGTGCACGCCGCGAACTGAACCCAGCCCGTCCGACGGTCGTCCTCGACCGGCGGTGTTGTCCACGACAAGCGCGCTCGCCGAAGGGATTCACGCTTCGGACCACACACCCAGTTCGTTTCCACTCGGATCGACGAAAGTGAACCGTCGCCCTCCCGGGAAGTCGTACGGCCCCGACGAAATCGTGCCCCCGGCCTGTTCGACAGCAGCTACCGAGGCATCGAGGTCGCTCGAGTACAGCAGGACCAGCGGTCCGGCTGTACCCGGTGCGCGCAGAGTCGTGAGCCCACCGACCTCTCCGTCACCTTCTGCGGCACGGATACCGGCGTACTTCGGCCCGTAGTCGTTGAAGTTCCAGCCGAATGCGGTTTCGTAGAACTCACGTGAAGCGGGGAGGTCGGTAGCGCCGAGTTCGATGTAGTCGAATGCGTGATGGGTGTTGACCATGGAACCATAGTGAACCTGCCCACCGACACGGTGAAGTGGCGACGCGTGATCGGCCGGTTCACTCCCGGCTTCATTCCGGACCGAGGTCGATGCTGCGGTCGATCTCCCGACGGACGAGATCGACCGCGGCGTCCGCGTCCATCCCCGCGATCAGCACGGATTGTGTCGCACCGGTACTGACCGCAACCAACCTCACGGCTTCGTTGTGCGCCCTGGCCTCGGAGAGCCCGACGAGACGGAGTAGACGCCCGGCCTCGCCGACGGTCCCACCTGAGGCTTCAGCAAGGAACGATCTGATCCACGGATCGTTCGTCGCTTTCGCGAGGTAGGCATACCAGACCGAGACACCGACACGTGCGGGGGCATTCGTAGGGACCGGCTGGGTGAGCAGTGCTGCGAGGGCCGATCCGGGATCACGGGGGGATCCGTGTTCGCGGTACATCTGTTCGGCGCCGGTGACCATTTCCTGCGCTCCGGCCCGGATCAGATTCTGTTTCGATTCGAAGTAGTGCTGGATCCTGCCGATCGAGACCCCGGCCTCCGCAGCCACCGCGTGCAACGTGACCCCATCGATTCCTCGCTCGTGGATCACTGCCCACAGGGCCCACACAATCTCTTTGCGACGCTCGGCATGGTCGACAACTTTCGGCATGACAGCATTTTACAATATGTCTATACTGCAAAAAGTACTGATACTGGACGATCAGGAGTTGCAGATGAGCGAGTACGCCGCAAGCACAGTTTCCCGAACCGGCCGTCCACCACCCGCTCGCCCGCGCTACCGATGGCTTCGCCGCAGCGCGCTTGCCGTCGTCGCCGCACTCACAGCGCTGGGTGCTGTGAGCGTGCAGCAGTTCTTCTTCGGAGCAGCCGGCGTGGGTCATTTCCGCGACGCAGAGGGACGCCGGACCTACCTCGCGGCGTATGAGCGAGCGATGTCCTCGCTCCCCTCGCCTACATCGACCCACGACCTCGCAACTCGCTTCGGCACAGTTCGCGCCTACGAGTGGAGTTCCCCGGACACCGCGGATACCGTTCCGGTCGTCCTGGTACCGGGCCGGTCGTCGGGTGTTCCGATGTGGGCCGAGAACCTCGCCGACTTCCTACCCCACCGACGGGTCGTCGCTTTCGACGCACTCGGTGATGCCGGTTTGTCGGTTCAGAATGTTCCACTCGCCTCTTTCGGTGACCAGGCCATCTGGATCGCCGACGCACTCGACGCGCTCGAAACCGACACCGTGCACATCGTCGGCCATTCGTTCGGCGGAGCAATCGCAGCAACGTACGCGCAGCATTTCCCGGAGAGGGTCCGGTCGCTGACACTCCTCGAACCGGTTTTCACCTTCGCGCATCCCTCTGCCCGAATGATGGCGTGGACCATGGTCTCGACTCTCCCGTTCCTGCCCGAGTCCTGGCGCACGGCCGCACTCGGCAAGGTAGGCGGGGCAGAGTTCGACCCGAACGACGACATGGCGAAGATGATCGCCGCGGGTTCGGAGCACTTCTCGGCAGCCTTGCCGACTCCTTCTCCCCTGAGCGATGACGAGATGGACGCCCTCGTCATGCCCACCTACGTCGCTATCGCTGAACGCGATTCGCTCGCCGGAGCCGAAACTGCTGCGCAGCGGGCACGAACACTCCCGCGAGCAACCGTCGACGTCGTGCCGAACACCACCCACTCTCTACCGATGCAAGCGAAAGAGATTCTGGCAGTGACTCTTCCAGCGTTCTGGCACGAGTCCGAACAAAGCTGATCCGACGGATCACCGGCCGGGCACGCAGATCGGCGTCGAAACACGCCCTCGCACACAGTCCGTCCAGTGATCAGGTGCGGCAAGGGTGAAGGTCGCAGGCTCATACGGATCAGGGCCCGGCAGGATCAGCACTCGCCACTGCGGAACCCAGACCCCGATCTCCCCGCCAGCGTGGACCGCGGCGGCGATCGCGGTGGTGTCATGGTGACGGAATACGAGTCGTATCCCATCCCAAGATAATTCGACCCCCGAATCGTCCAGAACGCGCACCAGCGCGCCGACACCGAGATCGGAATCGTCGAAAGCCTTACGTGCGCGGGTGTAATGCACCTGGTGCCCGTCGCCGAACGAGGCGCACGGGTGAGCATCTACGTGATCGGCACCGCGAACATGGTCGGTCATGATTTCCTCCGGGTCGGCCCCGGGCGGGGCGCTCGTGCCCGGGCCGGTCGGCCGCGAGCCGCTTCGTCATCCGAGCCACCCGCGAGCGTGGGGTTGGCGTGCCGTCAAGTCGGAGCTTGGCGACGGCATCTCGTGAAGCACCGCCAATATACATGATGGATCGACCTCACAACCCGAGCCACCGCCTGCGGAGGAGAACGCAACGCATCCTTACTGCTCCGAAACGCCACGGTGACCGACCCCGCCGACACTGGTCGGGCACTGTTCGCACCAGGAGGTTGCCGTGTCCTACGTTCCACCCGCCGAGCTGGCCCGCGCGATGGTCGACGCCGGCCAGAGCAAGGTCCTCATGTCTACCCGCGACACCCTGATCAGGGCGTATATGGCCGGTGCGATCCTCACACTCGGGGCGGCATTTGCGATCACTGTCACCGTGCAGACCGGCAACGCCCTCCTCGGAGCTATTCTCTTCCCGGTCGGATTCTGCCTGCTCTACCTACTGGGTTTCGACCTTCTCACCGGGGTGTTCACGATGGTTCCCATTGCATACCTCGACAGACGTCCGGGCGTGACAATCGGGTCGATGCTCCGCAACTGGGGTCTGGTCTTCGTCGGAAACTTCCTCGGCGCCTTCACCGTGGCCGTGCTGATCACCTTCATCCTCACCTACGGTTACTCGATCACACCGGACGCGGTCGGCGAACGTCTCGGTGAGATCGGTGAATCGCGCACTCTCGGGTATGCGGAGCACGGTGCGGCCGGCATGGCGACCCTGTTCTTCCGCGGCATGCTGTGCAACTGGATGGTGTCCACCGGCGTTGTCGCAGCGATGATGTCCAAGAGTGTGCCGGGCAAGGTCATCGTCATGTGGATGCCCGTCATGCTGTTCTTCTACATGGGTTTCGAGCACTCGGTCGTCAACATGTTCCTGTTCCCGTCCGGTCTGCTTCTCGGCGGTGACTTCACCCTCGGTGACTATCTGATCTGGAACGAGATCCCGACGGTTCTGGGCAACCTGGTCGGCGGTGTCGTGTTCGTGGGTCTCGCCCTCTACATCACTCACGTGCGGACGCAACCCAAGCGCGCGATCGGGGCGCCGGCCTCGGACCGTGCCCCAGCGTCGGCCAGGACGCCCGAACCTGTGTGATGCAATCCGTGGCTTCGATTCTCCCGACGCACAAGGCCTATCGCGGCAGGGGCAAGGCGGATCACGCCGGCGATACCCTGATCGGATGGCGTCGTTCACCCCGATCTCTCCTGCTCTACTGACCGAACTACTCGCCGAACGTGCAAACGCACGACCGGGCCCGGTCGCCATGGCGATTTCGGCCGCCGACGCCGCAGACCCCATTGGTCTGGCGAGCCGGGTCGTCGTGGCTCTGCGCGCCGCGGGGCGCCCCGCCGACGCCGTGTCACTGCACGATTTCGTCCGGCCTGCCTCGCTCCGTCTCGAACACGGGCACGCCGATGAAGAAAGTTACCGGTCGGGCTGGTACGACTACGACGCGCAGGACCGCGAGGTGGTCTCGTCCCTGAAGAGGCGGCATCGCTTTCTGCCGCGGTTGTGGGACGAGGCCACCGACCGGTCGGTGCGAGCACACCGGGTAGGCGCCGCAGCCGATCACGTGCTTGTCGTGGCAGGACCGATGCTCCTCGGCCGAGGCATCCATTTCGATGTGACCGTCGACCTGAGAATGTCCCGGGGTGCACTCGAGCGAGGCACTCCCGCCGACAACCATTCGACGATCGCCCCACTGCTCGCCCACGAGGCCGAAGTCTCTTTCGAGGCCGACATCGTGGTGCGATTCGAACATCCTGATCGGCCTGCATTGCAGGATTGCTGAACTATCCCGCTGCCAGGGCCTTGGCCAGTGGCGAGGGGAATCTCGGCAGCACCCGCACACCCCCCAGCCATTCCTCGAGCCGAGCGGCTTCGGCGGCGAGAAAGGCCGATGCTTCCTTCCCTGCGTCCTCGAGCATGTGGAGTCGCACGGCACCGTCGTCGGATTGCCACCAGGTGCCGACAATCCGGCCATCCCACCACGCCGTCGGCCCTGCGTTTCCACTGGTGTCGAAAAGCTGCTGCTTGTACGGGCCGAGGTACCACTCTCGCTCGCACCAGCCCATCGTGGTGGGATCCAGCGACGGCAGCAGCGCGCCCCACGGCTCAGCAGTGGGCGCGGGGTCGACGTCGTCCGGAAGGAGATAGCCGACGCGCCCGTCGAGGTCCACTTCCACAGCCGCGAGTTCGGTCAGCGCAGCTCGGACGGCTTTGATCGTCGTACCGAGCCACCACTTGATGTCGGCTTCGGTACCCGGCCCGAATGCGCGCAACCACATTTCCACGAGGTCTCGAAGTCCCTCGGATTCGCTTCGCGGTTCGATCTCCTCCCCCAACCACGAGGCAGTACGCACCCAGTTCGGGCGCGAGATTCGCCACGACCCGTTGTTGGAGGCCCGGAGCACCTGACCCGAGGCCGAGAGCACCGTCATCACCCGTGGTGCGAACGGAACCTTTCCGCCCCAGGACTTCCCGACGCCGTAGTCGATCGATGCGTCGAGAACAGGTAGTTCCGAACGTAATTCGGACGCGGTTGCCTCGCGCCCACCTGCCAAGGCAGCGAGGACCCCGACGGTCGCGTCGTCGAGCCACCGGGCGCCGTCCCGGTGCAGGCCGGCCCGTTCGGCGTCTTTTATCACACTGCGGCGCTGAGCGGCTGCAACCCGGTTGCTTGCGCCCGCCTGTGCCGCCGCGAGGGCGGCACGCGGAAACACGAACACGGTGCGACGCATCGCAAGGCGCTTGACCAGCGTGCGATCTGCTTGACTTCCCCCTCCGCGCAAACACGGAGGATTCCTACGCAGCCACACCAGGTGGTGAGGTCTGTTCGGCGGGTTCCTGCTTCACCGGGTCCGCGCATGCAAGCACACGTCTTACGCTCCCTCCACAGGCATTTACCCTCTCCACCAGCCCGGCGGCGAGCATCACATTCACAGC
>NZ_JALKAI010000018.1:0-32674 GCF_023015605.1 Rhodococcus sp. F64268 | reverse complement strand
TGCGCCGGCGCGGGCCGTCGGAGCGCGGATGTGAGGGGTCCATGCGGGTATTCTCCCCGGCCGTGGCCAGGCTGGAAATCGTCATCGTCGGGTTGATCCGTATCTCGCCCTGCAGGCGGGGTTGCTGTGATGAGGTTCACCCCGAACGGTGGACAAGGGGGTTACATTTCTTCAGGCGACTTCCACTCGAAGTGACGTCTCGAAACTGTCAGGACTGAGCATCCCCACAGCAGAGTTCCGTCGAACAGTGTTGTAGAAGACGATCCAATTGTCAACGCCAGCAACAAGCTCCGACTTCGTCGCATACACGTGCCGGTAGTACTCCTCATGCTTGAAGAGCGACCAGAAAGATTCGGATGGACTGTTGTCCCAACATATTCCGGTCGCACCCATCGACCGACGCAACCCGTACCGGCCACACGCCGCCGCGGTCAGATGTGCCGTGTACTCGCCACCTCGATCCGAATGCAGGATCGTTCCTTCGCAGCCTCCGCCACGCGTCGCCACGGCCCGATCGATAGCGATGGTCACCATACCGGCGTTGATATGACTAGAAATGCTATACCCCAGTACTTTTCGAGAATGACCATCACGGACCGCACACAGGAACATGTCTCCTTCACCGCACGTGAGGTAGGTGATGTCGGTGAACCATGCCGCATCGAGTCGGCCCTGGTCGAAGCGCCGCTCGATGAGATCCGGCGGGAACGACGCGTGCGGATCGACCACCGTGGTCTTGACCTTGAACGTACGTGGACTGATGCCTTCGATCCCTGCCGACGCCATGATCTTGGCCACCGTCTTCTTCGTCACCACCTCGCCGCGTGCCCGTAGTTCGGCGGTGACCCGCGGCGATCCGTAGGTTCCGTTCGATTCGTTGTGGACATCGATGATCTTGACTTCGAGGTCGGCTCGACGTTGCTGCCGCGGCGTCGCCACCGTGGCGGCTCTGCGTTTGAGGTGCTGGTAGTAGCCGGAGGTGGACACTTTCAGCAGTCGCGCCATCCGTCTGATCGAAAACCGTGCACCTTCTGGGGCGCTGGTGCCGGCGGTGTCCTCGATGTTCTCGGAGCAGGCGTACTCCGCCATCAGATCGAACCGGGTCGATTCTTCTGCATCGCGGCAAAGTACGCCGAAGCTTTTACCAAGAACTGGTTGTCTTTCTCGAGTTCACTGACCTGCCGCCGCAGTCGAAGAAGCTCGGCGCGTTCGTCCCCGTCGAGGGGTTTTTCTCCCTGGACTTCGGCAGCGGCGATCCTGCGCCGCTCGACTTTGACCCACTCACCCAACAGGCTCTCGTTCAGCCCTAATTCCCGGGCGACCTCTGCGATCGTGCGACCGGAATCGATTACTCGATGGGCGGCCTCGACCTTGTACTCGGCCGTGAACGACCTGCGTTTGCGAGGTGGCATACGGACATCCTTCCAGCGGGATCGGTGTCCCGCTAACTCGGTGTCCACATTTCGGGGAGAACCTCATGAAGCAGTGGACTCAACTCACCCTGACACGCAGGGAACGCGCGGCGTTCGAAGCGATCGCCCCTGACAAGGACGTCGACGGCGTCACCATGCACAGCTTCGCTGCAATGGCCCTCAACGAGAATTGCTTCCACTCCTGCACCCCGGGCGGGATCCTTCGGCTACTTGACGCCTACGACGTCCCGCTGGCCGGCATGCACGCAGTGGTGATCGGCCGCAGTCCGATCCTCGGAAAGCCCGTCGGGATGCTGCTCCTCGCCCGGGACGCGACCGTCACCTATTGCCATTCCCGAACCCGGGACCTGGCTGATCAGGTACGGCGTGCCGATATCGTCGTCGCCGCCGTAGGCCACCCTGAACTGATCCGCGGCGACTGGATCAAGGACGGCGCCGTGGTCATCGACGCGGGCTACAACCCGGGCAACATCGGCGACGTCGACTACGCCGGCGCAGCCGAGCGGGCGCGGCTCATCACGCCTGTACCCGGCGGGGTGGGTCCGATGACGATCGCGGTTCTCCTCGAGCAGACCCTCGCTGCAGCAAAAGCTGCCGAACACAGGTAGCTGCGCTATCCGGTTCTCGGGATACACCGGACCGTGACAGACTCGCCGATGTGGAGCTGTTCCCGACGATCGAACCGTACGACTCGGGACACCTCGTTGTCTCTGATGGCAACTCGTTGTACTGGGAGACCATCGGCGTTCCGTCGGGCGTCCCCGTCGTCTATCTTCACGGAGGCCCTGGAGCCGGCTGCACTCTGGGCATGCGTAGATTCTTCGACCCGGACGTGTTCCGCGCGGTGCTGTTCGATCAACGTGGCTGCGGGCGCAGCACGCCCCGTGCCGACGATCCCGACACGGATCTCTCCACGAACACCACCGCCCACCTCGTCGCCGACCTCGAGAAACTCCGTGAACACCTCGGAATCGAGAGATGGGTCGTGACCGGGGCATCGTGGGGCGTCTGCCTCGGACTGGCCTACGCGCAGACACACCCCGCGCGAGTGATCGGGATGGCATTGGGCGCGATCACCTCCGGTAGCCGCAAGGAAGTCGAGTGGATCACCCGCGACATGCGGCGCATTTTCCCTCGTGAGTGGGAACGGTTCGTCGAGCCGGTTCCGGAGGCCGATCGCGACGGCAATCTCGCGACTGCCTACGCACAACAACTCGCCCACCCCGACGCCGATGTTCGTGAGAATGCCGCGTTGCGCTGGTGCCAGTGGGAGGACACCCATACTTCACTCGTTCCCGGGTGGACGCCCTCCCCTCGCTACCAGGACCCCACTTTCCGAATGATGTTTGCGCGCCTGGTTACTCACTATTGGGGTAATGACCACTTCCTCGCCGAGAACCAACTTCTGGACGGCATGGGCCGACTCGAGGGGATACCGGCGATTCTCGTCCACGGTCGGTACGACGTCTCCGGTCCCCTCGACACCGCGTGGGAACTGTCGCGCCGATGGAAAGGCAGCCGTCTCGTAGTCGTCGACGATGCCGGTCATGGCGGCGGCAGTTTCACCAGCGAGCTCATCGAAGCGATCAACAGCTTTGCTGGGACGGCCGGTGGTCGCCCACACGACATCGGCCAGACCGAGGCGTGAGGACATGGCAGCTGCCCACCACGACACGCGGTCTGCGCACCAAGGGATGTCAAGTTGCGCTGTGACTATGGCACCGGATTTCCGTGCAACGCGTGCGTCTCGTAGCCGGCGTGGAAGACATTCGTCCATGTCTCCGCCGTCTCCGGCGTCGAACTCGACACCGCTTCCGGCAAGAAGATCACGCTCGGACCGGGGTACGAAAAGAGTCTCAGCCGCGTCGGAACTGTTCTCGATTCTGCCGGGCAGCGATCAGGTACCGTCCTTGACGAGTACGTCGCTGCCCGGCTGTTCCCGCTGAGCTTCCAGCCATACACACCGACTGTGACGCGCGCGGATGAATGGAAACGTAGCGGGAGGGGAGCGCGGGAAGACATGTAGGTCGACGCTTATGTCACGCATACACCGCACGACCTCCGGCCAACCGTCATTGCCGCACCCGTCGCTCTCCCGCCGCGTAGCTCGAGTGAACAGAATGAACTCAGTCAGTCGCGCGCTCGGAGAACGTGGACGTAGTTGGCGACGGCAAGCCCACCCATGTTGTGCACTGCGGCAACATCTGCCACCGGTAGCTGCATGGCTCCTGCCGTGCCGGTCAGTTGCATCGCACTGAGGACCAGCTGGGACACACCCGTCGCACCCACCGGGTGGCCCTTGGACTTGAGGCCGCCCGACACGTTGACGGGCAAAGCCCCGCCTCGATCGAATACGCCCTCCGCCAGCTGCGACCCGCCCTTACCGGGCTCGGACAATCCGAGCACCTCGTAGAGGACGAGTTCGGCGATGGTGAAGCAGTCGTGCAGTTCGACGAAGGACAAGTCCGACGCAACTACACCGGCTCTCCCCAACGCTGTCCGCCATGCGACGTGTGAGCCGCGCATCGCCAAGGGGTCGCGGCGGCTCCCGGGGTGAAAGTCGTTGGCCTGGCCCATCCCCGCGAGTCGAACCCCAGCGGTGCCCGCGGACGACGACACTCGATCCGCGGTGGTGACGACCACGGCCGCCGCGCCATCGGACACCGGTGAACAGTCCGTGCGACGCAGTGGGTCCGCGACCATCGGGTTGTCGGGCCCCACGGTCCGGCAGAAATCGTACGAGAAGTCGCGGTGCAGATGCGCCCACGGGTTCGCGAGCCCGTTTGCGTGGTTCTTCGCCGCGATGCGCGCCATCGCGTCACTGGGATCTCCGTACCGCGTGCCGTATGCCCGCGCCACTTCGGCGAACAATCCCGCGAAGCCGACGCTGGACGGCTGGCCCGCGCTGTCGTAGTCGGCGCCCACGAGAGCGCGTCCGACCACCTCGGCGCCGGCGTCGGTCATCTTCTCCGCGCCGATGACCAGGACTGTGCGTGCCTCGCCGGCGAGGATCGAGTGAACTCCGGTCCGGAAGGCCGCAGCACCCGACGCACACGCATTCTCGACGCGCGTCGCGGGTTTTCCCCACAGTCCGTCGTCGGCTTGTAGCGCCAGCGACGAGGCGAAGGCCAAGGGCTGCATGCCCGCGTTGAAGGTGCCCAGCACGATCTCGTCGACGTCTGCTGCGGTGATCCCGGCGCTCGCGATCGCATCGTTCGCCACGGTGGTGATGAGTTGTTCGAGCGTGGCGTCCTGTTTACCGAACGGCGTGTGTGCCCATCCGGCCAGCACGATCTCCTGCTCACGAGCTCCGAGCGGACTCGACATCATGACGCCACCTCCACTGCGGAGCCCGACGGCGATTCGCTCGCCGCATGGCCCGACCCGGCGGGAACCGAGGCGGCTTCTGCGCGTCGAAAATCGTTGGGCTGCAGCACGAAGAGCGCCACGATCGATACCAGTCCGGTTGCGACGAAGAAATACCACGGTGCGGTGATGTCGCCAGTCTTCGTGATGAGCCACGCTGCCACGAAGGGGGCGCACCCACCGAAGACCGCAACAGGAACGTTGTAGGCGATCGAGATGCCGGTCGACCGGATCCGCGTGGGGATCAGCTCAGTCATAGTCGCGTAGGTCGACGACACGTACAGACCGAACGTCACGGCGGTGGCGAGCAGTGGAAGCAGGAACGATTCGGGTGTCGCTCCGGGTCCAGCCTGGAAGAACCAGAACATCGACGCAGTACCGAGCACACCGACCACAAGCAGGAACGGCTTGCGGCCGTAGCGATCCGTGAACGCACCACCGATCGGCATGACCGCAGCGGCCAGCGCACAGGCCAGCAGGACGTACCAGAATCGGGTCGAGTTGCTGAAGCCGAGGGTGTTGGTCATGAAGGTCGAGGCGAACGTGAGCACCAGGTAGAAGATCGACGAGTGCAGCACGATGATGCAGAACACAAGTGCGAGAGCACGCTTCCACCGCATCGATTCACGCAGCGGAGCCTTCTCGTGCTCCCCCGCTGCCTGCAGTGCCATGAACTCGGGGCTGTCCTCGAGCTTGAGCCGGATGTACGCGGCGATCAGACCCAGCGGACCAGCGATGAGGAACGGGATGCGCCACCCCCACGCCGCCATGCCGTCCTCGCCGAGCAGCGCCGTCAGGCCGTTCGCCACGAGGCTGCCCAGCATCAGGCCGAGCACAGCGGTGACCATCAGCCAGCTCGTCGAGAAGCCGCGACGACGCGGGCCGGCATACTCCGCGACGAAGCTGGTCACGGTGCCGATCTCACCACCTGCCGAGAAGCCCTGGACGCAGCGCAGCAGGATCAACAGGATCGGTGCGGCGATACCGATCGATGCATACGTGGGCAGCACACCGATCAGGCACGTCGATCCCGACATCAGGACCATCACGATCATGAGTGTCTGCTTGCGCCCGATCCGGTCGGCCATCGGACCGAAGAAGATCCCGCCCAGCGGACGGATGAAGAAGCTCAGGGCAAACACCGCGAAGCTGCTGAGCAGCGCGACGGCGGGGGATTGCGACGCGAAGAACAGTTGCCCCATGGTCACGGCGAGGAAGCCGTAGACGCCGTAGTCGAACCATTCGATGAGGTGGCCGGAAACGGCGCCGACGAAGGCACGTCGCCGTCGAGTCGCTGAGACGGGAGTCGCGGTTGTCATCGTGTGACAGCTCCTTCGGTGTCGGCCAGCTTGAAGCGGCGGATCTTGCCCACGCTGGTGCGCGGCAGTTCGGGTACAACGGTCCACTCGTGTGGACGGGCAGCTTTGGTGAGATTGAGTGCAGCCCACGCTGAAAGCTCATCGGCGCTCGGAGGATCCTGCGGGTCGCGAGCGACCACGTAGGCCACCGGCACCTGGTCCCGGATCTCGTCCGGACGAGCCAGCACCGCGGCCTCGAGGACACCCGGTGCCTGGGCGACGGTCGCCTCGACCTCCGTCAGTGAGACATTCTCGCCTGCGACCTTGATGACGTCATCGGCTCGTCCGACAAATCGCCAGCCGTGCGGTGTCTCGGCAGCGAGATCGCCGGTGAGCATCCAGACCGTGCCGTTCTCGTCTGTGCGGAAAGTCCGTTCCGTCGTCGCCGGGTCGTCGAGGTATTCCTCGAAAAGCGTATCGCCGCGGATACCGGCGACCGCAATCATCCCGGTTTCTCCGGGGACCACCGGATCGAGGGTGCCCGGTGTCACCAGCCGCGCGACCCGCCCCTCGAGCGGCGTGCCGATCAGGTCGGACACGGGCGGAGTGCTTCGGTCGTAGGTAACGATCGGGACCGTCTCCGTCATGCCGTAGAGCTGACGGGGCAGGCATCCGGCGAGTCGGCCGAATTCCGCATGGTGTTCGGCGCCGAGGCTCTGGGCGAACCACACATGCCGCAGTTGGGCGGGCGGCTGGTCGGCAGGGGTACGGGCCAGGACCATGCGCATCGGAGCGGCGAACAGGCTCGCGTGTGTCGCGCCGAGCGCTATCGCGTCGCGCACCCATCCGCTCGCCGAGAAGGTGGCAGTCAACCCGACCCCAGCACCCACCGCGATCGCCGACGCGAAGCAGTAGTACTGGGCGTTGCCGTGGAACAGCGGCAGCGTCACCAACCAGCGGTCGCCGGCCTGGAGGTCGGCCGCGACGGCCATTGCCGTCGCCACCCGGAAGTAGTTGGCCTGGGTCAACACCACGCCCTTGGGCTGGGATGTCGTGCCGGAGGTGAACATGAGGGCGAGTCGGTCGGCAGGTCCGGGTGCAGTCCACTCCCCCGTGGCGACCTCGTCGTCGACGAGTCCTACGGCCGAGTCCAGGACGTCGCGGGCCGTCTCGGTCAACTCCGCCGTGGGCAGCCCGTGAACAGCGGCGCCTTCGAGGTAGGCGTCGCGGCGTGTCGACGAGTGGAGTCCGAGCTTCGGCGACGTCCGGCCGATCTGCTGGTCCAGGTCTCTAGCGGAGGCGCTCGGGTCGGCCGGAACGATCCATGCGCCTACCCGTGCGGCCGCAAGCCACAGCGCCACGAAAGCCGGGCAGTTACGAAGGCACAGGTGAATGCCGTCGCCGGCGACGATGCCACGACGGCGCAGACCAGCCGCAGTGCGCGCGACGACGTCGTCGAACTCGGTATACGTCCAGCGTGTGACGGTGCCGTCCTCGTCCTGGAACACGAGGAAGGTTCCGGCGCCGTGCCCGCGGACCGCAGTCGCCCACAACGAATCGAAAGTACCCGGCAATCCACCGAGTGGTGTGCCCGCATCGTTATCCCGGGCTACTACCGCCGCTGCCGATCCAGCGCTTGTGATCCACGTCATGCTCTACATATTCAGTGGTGAGCCGACATTTTGCTACGGTCCACAGGCCAACCCGGCTGTAAGGTGATTGGAGAAAACTCCAATCCGGGCCCCTCGGTGGATAGATAGGAGACCCGACAATGACGGTGACGCTCGAGTCGGTCGCCGCGATGCTCCGCGCCGAAGCCGAACAGATCGCGCAGAAAGCGGCCGACGACATCCACCGGGAACTCCCCGACTACCTGAGCATCGACCGCAACGAGCTCATCGCTTCGGCCCGGCTGAATGTGGCGCGCGGCATGCTCACTCTCGAAGAGGGGCGAGCACCGCGCGATATCCCCGATGGCGAGGCACGGCAGACGACCCGGCGGCGGATCAGCCAGGGCATGACCATCGAAGACATCATCCGGGCATACAGGCTCAGCCTCAACGCCACCCACAACCGCTTCATCGAAGTCGCACGGGAACTCTCACTGTCGGCCGAGTCCACCCTGCGCGGCTCGACACTCCTCTGGGACGTCGGCGACTGGTTCGTCGCAGACGCCGTCAAGGAATACCGGGCGCACGCCGTCTCGGAAGCGGTCCGGCGGTCGGTCGAAGAAGCCGACGTGCTCCGATCCCTCCTGTCCGGATCAATCCTCGACCCGGCTCTGCTCCCCCGAGTCCGCGCGCTCGGCATGGATCCCGGCCGCGAGCACTACGTCGTCTTCGGGCACCCGACTACGAGCAGCCAGGAGCGGTGGACCGCAGATCTGAGCAGGTACGGATCGACACCCGGCGGCGCAGCCCTGGTGGCGGAGGTATCCGGACGAACCGCCGCCTTGGTTACCCGGGTGCCACGCGAGGTCGCGGACCGCGGGGTGCTCGCCGTGGGCCCCTCCGCCCCACTGCACGAGGTCGGTGCGTCCGCCGCCGTGGCAGAACAGATCCTCACGCTTGTACCAGATGGAATACCGGGCCTGCACGACCTCAGCACGATGTCGTGGCGACTGGGCATCCCCGGGGCTCCGCTGGTCACGCAGTTGCTCCGACAGCGCTACGTCGAACCGCTTGCAGGAGAGGGTGATTTCGGCGCGATCCTGCTCGACACCGTGCAGACCCACCTCGCACACGACCGGGTAGTGCGCGCGACGGCCGAGGCGCTTGTCATCCACCAGAACACGCTGCGCCACAGGCTCGCTCGCTTCGAGGAGCTGACCTCATGTTCTCTCGACTCGACTGAAACCGTCGTCGAACTCAGTTGGGTTCTTGCTGCCCGCCAGAGTGGGGGCAGTATCGACGCATGAGCAAGACGCTCCGGGGCGCGCGTTCGACTGTTCAGCTGTTCCAAGTGCTCGAACCGTACGACTCAGGACACCTTCGTTGTCTCTGACGGCAACTCGTTGCACTGTGAGGCCATCGGACTGACCTGCGCACAACATTCCGAATGATGCGTGCACGCCTCGTCACCCACCATTGGGTAGCAACGACCCCATCCTCGCCGAGATGACATCGCCCGGTCGAGAACCTGAGCATCATCCAAGACGGTTCTCACGTCCGGTTCTGATCACGCAGGCACGTCCCCGAGATGCTCAGCCCATCCGTAACTCGTCGCCGTGTGACTGAGCAGAGTGCCCGGCGCGAGCATGTTGACCACACCGTCGGATCGCCGCACTCCCGTCGTGATGGTGCCACGCTCCCCGATGAGTTCGCTGGTAACGGGATCGATGATCAGATCATTGACATACCCGTAGTCGTCGGTCGCGGTGTACGCGCGACCTGGAACACCATCGAAGTTCAGCACCCCCTCGGTGACGGTGATCCCGGGATCGACCTGTAGAGCAGCGAGCAGATTGGCGCGCACCTCGTCGGGCACTACACCGGTTCTCAACACGGTCGTCACCTACGCGAGGATGTCACTGGCCTGGTTCGGGGCGTAGCTGCTGTCGGCGACGAGACGCTCGTGCAGCGAATGTGGATCAGTAGGCAGAGAGGCGAGGAACAAACGCGAAGGAC
This sequence comes from Rhodococcus sp. F64268, assembly GCF_023015605.1. NCBI lineage: Bacteria > Bacillati > Actinomycetota > Actinomycetes > Mycobacteriales > Nocardiaceae > Rhodococcus > Rhodococcus sp. F64268. The sequence continues at coordinate 22,951 of NZ_JALKAI010000018.1, read as the reverse complement.
GGACCCAATCAGGTGGCGTGGTGCATTGCTCCCGCCGATCCATATCAGCGGCCGTGTCGCCGCATCGAGCACGTAGCTCGCGGAAGTCTGCAGATTGCGGCTCGATGCCCTGTGCTGCCATCTGTTCGGCCGTACCCAGGATCCACTCGGTAGGGCCGCTGACGGTGTTGCGATGTAGCCACTGATCGGAGTAGCGATCGGGAATCCAGGTTTCGACGCTCGAATCGAACATGTGCACAAAATCGGCCTCGCGGCCCCAGTCGAGCTTGACGTGATGGGTGTACACACCGTGGGTCTGAGCGTAGGTGTAGCCGGAGCCGGTGGGCGTCCCGTCGTCTTCGTATTGACTTCCTCCTCCGCGTGAACGCGGAGGATTCCTACGCAGCCGCACCAGATGGTGCGGTCTGTTCGGCGGGTTCCTGATTCACCGGGTCAGCGCATGCAAGCACACGTCTTACGCTCCCTCCACAAGCGTTTACCCTCTCCACCAGCCCGGCGGCGAGCATCACATTCACAGCGGCGTTGTAGTCCCGATCCAGCCGCATACCACACGACGGGCACACCCACACCCGCACATCCAACGGCTTCTTCCCGTCCCGCACCCCACAACATGCGCATACCTGCGAGGTCGGTTCCCACTGGCTGATGGTGTGCACCGTCCGGCCGTGCTGGGCAGCCTTCTCGCCGATCAGGCGGGTCAGGGTCGACCAGCCTGCGTCGTGCACCGACTTGCCCATGCGGGTGCGGGCAAGCCCAGCCACCGACAATCCCTCGAGGGCGACCGCTTGGTTTTCGCGGATCAGCCGAAGAGCGAGTTTGTGGTGGTGGTCCAGGCGGGCCTCCCGCACCGTGCGGTGGGCCGCGGCCACCTTCCGCCGGGCCTTGTCCCGATTCTTCGATCCTTTCGTGGTGCGCGAGTAGGCCCGTTGAGCACGGACCAGCCGACGTTCCTTGGATCGCAGCCAGCGGGGATTGGCAATCTTCTCGCGGGTCCCGTCGTCGTAGACGATCGCCGCGAGCGACTCGAGTCCGACGTCGATGCCCGCGTACCGCTCCGGCACCGGTGATGGCACCAGGGCAGCGGGCACGGGCTCGTCGACGACGAAGGACACATAGTGGCGGCCGTCGGCCTCGCGGATCACCGTCACGCTCGACGGGTCTGCCGGCAACGGTCGCGACGCCTCGTACCGGATCCGCCCGATCTTCGGCAGGCGCACCAGCCCGATGCCGCCGCCCGGTTCGAGGACTGCGAACCCGGCGTTGCGGGTGAAACGAGCAGACTGGCGATGTGTCCGCTTCTTGAACCTGGGAGCGCCGACCTTGCGGCCCTTACGTTTCCCGGTACGGGAATCGAAAAAGTTCGCGTACGCGCGATGCAGGTCTGCGAGGGACTGCTGCAACGGCACCGAGGACACCTCCGCGAGCCACGCCCGTTCGGGAGTTGTTTTCGCGGCGGTCAACGCCGCCGACAACTCACTCTTGTTCGGGATCGACCGGCCCGCCCTGCGGGCGGATTCCCGCGCGGCGAGGGCATCGTTGAACACCACCCGGCAGCACCCGAACAGTTGAGACAGCGCCCTGTGCTGTTCCCCTGTGGGGTAGGCACGGTAGCGGTATCGCTTGAGCACCCCCCGACGATATCATTTGGTGTCGTGAATGAATCGAGTCTTGTTTGGTCTGGTAGACACGCAGTGTGGGACTGTCACGCACATTTGGTGTTCGTCACAAAATATCGGCGTGGCGCGTTCACCGGCCCGATCCTGACAGACTGCGAGCAGATCATGCGGAAGGTGTGTGGGGACTTCGGATGCGAACTGCGGGAGTTCAACGGCGCGGACGATCATGTGCACCTGCTCGTCGACTTCCCCGCGACCGTGCAACTGTCGAAGCTGGTGAATTCACTCAAAGGCGTGTCATCGCGGCACTTGCGGCGTGATCATGCGGATCATCTGTCGCGGTATCTGTGGGGCGGGCATTTGTGGTCCCGCTCCTACTACTGCGGGACCGCCGGTGGCGCGCCGTTGTCGGTGGTTGCCGAGTACGTGGCGCCCCAACGTCGACCTGTGTAACGGTGATTCACCTCCACCGTGAGCGATGGAGCACTCTCACCCAGACAGGTAGAAGGCACTGCCGTCGGCTGCTCACTCCTGCTGCGAGTGCGGTGGTGACGAGGCGCTCGCACAACCTCCAGTCAACGCGACCGCGACGATCAAAGTCGCCGCTACCCGCACCCCGGGCCAGAGCTCCGTGGACATCGCGCCTCCGTTTCACACACTCTCTCGGAGCCTATCCAGCTCCGACAACGATGGCAGCGTCAGACACGGCGCCGACGCCACGCCCATATGCACAAACAGATTCCCGCGAGTGACGCCACCGGCAGAACCCATCTCCACCGGCTCAGCATCACGAAACGCTGGTACTGCTCGCTCGACAAGAACTGCAAGCCCGGTCGATTCACAGTAGGAGGTTCCCACCAGTAACTCCACGAGCCGGTCAGCACCTGAGGCCACGCGAAGACGGCTATCGCGGCCGCGACGAGAATGCACGTCGCGGGAAATGCCACCCAGAACCAGGGAACCCCTGAAGCGGGCCCCAGCTGAGCTCGCCGCGGCACGACGATGCCCGCCGTCAAACCCACAGCTCCGAGAACGCACAGCACCAACCACGCCATGCGTTCGGAGACTACGGCTCTTCCATCTGGAAGTCCGGACAATGCGCACGGTTACCCGTTCGACGATCCGTAACGCGAGCCGCCGTACCGGAACCGACCGAACGCGGCGGCGGTTGCTGAGTGTTTCGGTCAGAGGTGATGACCTGTGGTTGTGGCACGGTGAGCAAGTGAACGACCGACCCGTCCGTCCCGACGCTCACCATCGTCGTACCCGACGTACTCGAATGGGGGTAGTGGGCGCGGTCCTCGCCGTGGCGCTTTCAGCAACCGCAGCGTGCGGCTCGCCGACGTATCCAGGTGACCCACTCGAATTGCTGCCGGTCGACGCAGTTGCGGCGGTATCGCTCGGCGGCTTGGGGGTTGAAACTTCCGGTGGCGACACGTTGATGTTCGTGTTCGATGAGCACGGCACTGTCCTCGGCCGGCTGCAGACGGATCGTATCGACGCGACTCAGGTGCTGTTCTCTCACCGCAACATGGTCGCTGTCACAGACGATGCGGTGACCGTGCTGACAGATCGTGGACGCACCGACGTCCCGATCGACGAGCACACCGTCTCTGCGATGGCGAACGACCCCGAAAGCGGCGCCACCACCGTGTGGTTCACCAAGGGACGGACCAGCGGCTTCGTTTCGATCGACTACGATCAGCAAGTACGACAAGGGGCCGTCGACGGCACGGTTCGCACCACCGCGTACTGCGGGGAACGGCACTTCGCAGTCGTCGACGACATCTCAAAGGGAACCGGCCCACGCCCGAGTCGCTTCTATGAACTGCTGCCGTCCGGGGAACTGTTCCTGCGGGGACGGTGGGAGAGCGACCCTGACCACGGTTGGGCGTCGCGCACTTCGGTGTGCGCGCCCGACGGCCGCTCGGTCCTGGCGCTGCACACGGACCATTCCGCAGCGACCACGAATGCAGGCGCGCCGACGATGGTACTGACCGCCATCGATCTCGACTCCGGCGTCCGAAGTCTGACTCCACTGGACATGCCGCAGGTCGGCGGAGGCGCGCTGGGGACCACCCTGATTGTGCTCGATGACCGGCTGTACTGGCTCAACCCGGACAAACAGGTGCTGTCGGTACCGGTGGCGGGATCGTCGACGGTGACACACGAATGGACGCTTCCAGTCGCCGCCGACTCCACGATCGCGTCCGTGCACAACGCAACGGTTACCGCCATCGACTATCGAGATCACGCAGTACTCTCCCACTACGACGTACGTACCGGGATGCGAATCGGCGAACCGGTCGATCTGCCGTGGCTCGAACCGATCATCCACTCACCGGCACGAGACACGATCTACACGCTGACCAGTCTCGCCGGTGCACCGTGAGGACATGACCACGCGGACATGATCAGCCGACGACCGTCGACTCCGATCGGTGGTCACACTCAAAGGGCCATCCAGCAGTACATGCCCTCACCCCGCTGACGCGCGGTCTGCGCGAGCGCGCGCCAGTCGCGGAGCATCGGCAGCAACTGAGCGGGATCCCCCGCGCCCCAGAACTCCTCGGTCTCCGACCACGGTCCGACAACCTCCGCGAGACGCTCATCGGTCGCCGCCGCCAGCGCATTGGTGAAAGCGTCCGGCATCGAAACAATCCACGCCGCTTCGTGATCCGGATCGCTGATCAGCGGGGCCCAGGTCCGATCCCCAATGATCCGGTCGTAGGGTTCACCGGAGAGCAGAGCCATCAGCGTGCCTGCCTGAACAGTCGCCTCGACCGCATCGAGTACGGGTGCGTGCGACAGCGCGGGCCCGTCGTCGACTGTGGCAGCCGCAGTCTCGTCGTCCGGTGCGGTGAAGTACGTGTTGATGACGCCCATGCGACCCATCCTGGCAGAGGCCGCGGCGACCGCGGGATTCGCTTACAAACGCACCGGAGGCAGTGGTTCGATGTCGGCTCGCGACTCTGAGCCCGAGCGCGTATCCCGGATCGCCGAGAGCGCGTCCGAAAGAGTCGGCCCGAGCAGGTGCAGCGAATCCAACCCGCGCGATTCCCACACTGGGAACTCGCCGTCCGCGCGACGAGCTGACGTGTCCCAGAGCAGTGCGTCGCCGTTCTCGCTCCACCCGAATACATGCAGCGCCTCGACACGTGCCCAGTCGCCGTCCGGTTCGATCATCCACTCGAACTCCTCGGCCCGACCGTCCCGGTAACGGTCACGAAACCGCTCGTTGAGAACCTCTGCGCGCCCACGTCCGTCCGCGTAGCCCGGAAACACCGGCGGATAGATCAGCCAGAGACCGAAGGTCCGCGCCCAGCCGTACCGCCGGATGAAGTCTCGATAGGACGGCGGGTATCCCCCGCCCTCGGCGAACCGAAACGATTCGAGCGCGGCGAAATCGATGTGTCCCGTAGAGAAGTCGACGACGTCATCGGACAGGTGTGGGCGAGATTCGGGCATGGGTGCACGGTACCGGGGCGCCGTGGGTGCTCTCACCGCGCGAGTGGAGACGGGATCCTGATCGACCGGTATCCGTCACCGGTGCGGGACGGCGTCCAGCGGCGCCAGTGCTTCGCCGAGAGGCGCACTGGGGCATGTTCCTGCACGTGCGCCGCCGCGGCGGGCAAGCGGTGGTCGCCCGGGAACGACAGCCACAGCGAGAGCGAGGAGGCGGTCGAGCCGATCGTCGCACGCACTCCCGAAGCACCGAGCGTGCGGCCGTACCCGTCCACCACGAACCGTCCGGAATCCTCCACCGACACTTCGGCATACGCGTCGCCGGTCGCCGGGTCGATGAGGTGCACGGGTCCGCCGACGACCAACCCGACGAGCGGGCGGCCATACCGAGTAACGTCCTCGCGTACCGCGCCGTCGAGTACGTCGAGGACTTCGTCCACACGTCCAGCGCGGACGCCCCACTCGCAGTGGGTGTGCTCCCTGCGCCGCGGACCCCCCGAGCAGCTCCGTGGCGATCTGTCGCCAGCGCTCCGAGCGGTCTTCGGGACCGCCGGCCCACAGCCGGAACTCCGAGGCCTGGGCATCGACACGCTCGGTCGGGACCGCACATACGTCGAGGAATGCACGCACCTCCGCGTAGGTCGCGGACGGCTTCCGGCTGCGTAACGTATGCGCACCTCCCGAGGCAACAGGGAGCCCGTCGTAGGTCACGAACTCGGGCTGCGTCATGCGGGCGGGCCCTCTGACCGCGGTACGTTCACCCGCAGGCCCCCTCGGGAGCACCGACCGACCAGAACCCGTCGGGTGACCCAGCGGGAATCAGCGGTTCGATCCACCGCGTCACGACCTCGACGACCGCGGCCTCGAGATCGTCGCGCGTCCAACCGAATGGCCGCGACGGCACCGCAGGTTCCCAGTCGAGCTCGCCCCATTCCACACCGAAGAGCCGACGCTCCTCATCGAAGCGGCGATCGAGTAGGAAGGCGTCGCGCCCGTCGAATCGGGCCCAGACGTCGAACGGCCCCTCGCCGTCCTGGTCGACGAAAACATCGATGGTGATGCCCTCGATGTCGACACCATCTGCGCGCGCCGCGGCGAGGAACCCGCGGAGCCGGTCGGCAACCTCGGTCGAAGCCGTCGTGAGAATCCGCCACACCGCGGCCTCGTAATCGCCTGTGTCCACGCGGTCAGAATATCCGCCGGTCAGGCACAGCCCAGGAGACCTCGATACGGGAGAGCGCCTTTGCCTCCTCCTCATACGAAAATTACTGCGACGCAGGTGATGACGCCGGGACCGTGGCGCCCCCTGCAGCGCTACGGTCCCGGCGAGTCCGGTGGCCAGCGCGACAAGCACGCGGGCAGGTCTTCAGGGCCCCGAAGGAGCGTCCTTGCGCGTGCGCCCCTCAGATAATGAGGGCGGCGACACCGACACAGACGATGATGAGCACAGCCACCAAAGCACCAAAGGCAAAGGAGCCGGTCAGCACCAACGCCGGCACGCCGGCCGGTACTCCGGAGCCGAGCGCGATGGCCGTGTGCGACCGGAATCGGGACTCCGACAGCTCGGAGTCGTTCGTGCGGGAATCCATCCGAGACTCGGGCATCACAGGACTTCGAGTCCCTTTGCCGAGGCACCGCGGTTCCCCATGCGGATACATCGAGTCGGTCGGCGACATCGGCAGCGGCATGTTCCTCGGCCCTTTCGAAACTCCAGCCGGATCGGTGGTTGTCCGGCTCCTCCTGGGAGCTGTGGGTGTGAGGTGCGGCGGTATGTCTACCGCCAACGGTTTTTATTGCGAAGCATCACAACCGTTTACCCACGAGCTAGTTCTACATCACACACGCGAGCGGGTCCACCCAGGAAGAACGCCAGGTTTGTGCTGGTGAGAGGCAATTTCGGCACGTTCGTACACATTGTCGACGATCGCGTCGACAGAGCATGGTCGGCTACTCCGCCCCTGGTAGCGGGGGTTTCTGCGCAGTTCGCGGGGTTACCAGCGGTAGGCAGACAACCCACAGCGCGCGGGCACCGCGGGCTCTCCGACGTCGGCAGGTGAGCCCTTCAGCGGAAGTATTGAGGTCTTTGTACCCACCGAACGTTGCGGTAGTACCCAACGGAAATCGGGTGGTACGCCCGTGGTGTCCCGCCCGTCTCCGAAGGTCGGAGTCACCACCCATCTCGAGTCGACTTCTTCACTGCGGTCCGGCATCCCCTGCAAGAGGGGTCTTTCGCCGCCAGTGCTCGCGGTCGTCGGCGAGCACCCACTCGACCACGTCATCGTCGGGGCGAACGGAATCGGTGAGCCAGTGGCTCTCGTCGGGTGCCCACCCGGCGATCACACTCGCGGTGTCGTCGTCGACGCAGATCGCTGTTCCCGCCGCGGCGAGATATCCCCTCACCGTGAGGTGCACTCCCCCGTACGCCTCGGCGACGCGACTCCAATCGGGCATCACCCAACGTCCGTCGCGCCCGGTGGTCCGATACCAGTCGTGACGTTTCTGCGCCGTCACCTCCAATGGGTATCGACGGCACAGATCGGCCCACGCGTCGGCACCGTCGATCTCGAATACCTCGATGCCCGCGGGCACTGGCATGCGCCGAGCGAAGGCCTGCTTCCAGCCCATGCAGTCTTCGACGAACAGGACGCCCGACGGCAACCCATCGTCGAGCGACCGCGCCGAACAGCGCGCTTCCCACGGAAACGACCACCACTCACCCGAGTACATCGCCTTCGGGTCCCGCGGGCGCTCACGTTCCGCCCTCACTTCCTGCTCGACGACGCGGACACGCCACGCAGCCAGGCGCTCGGTGAGAGGTGCCTGCTCGCGGGGCTCCTGCGGCCTCGCTTCAGCAGTATCGGCCCACCCCACCGACCACTGGTCGTCGCGATCCACCTCGGACAACCACCACTCGACGTGAGATGACTGCGCGATGTGGGCGGCGACGCGTCGCAGTTCTCGTCGCATGGGAGTTGTAGCGGCGAGGATGTCTTCCCCGTCGGGTTCCTGCCAGTAGCGGGCATGGTCCACTGCTACCCCGAGCGCCGAACGCAAACCGGCTTCCGTCACCTCGGGAAGCGGCACTGTTGCGAGCCGGCGCGCAACCTCATCCGGTGAAATATCCGGCAGTGGTTCGTCGGCGCCGGGCCCGAAGATGACCCCCGGGTTGGGGTCGAGGTCATGCGCGGCGTAGAAGACAGCGGAGTTGAAAGAACTCCGGTCGTAGTTCTGCTGGGTGGCGCGGTCGGCTTCCCGCGCAAATTCCAACAACAACCTGCGGCCACGGGGGCCTGCCAACAATGTGTCTTCCGTCATGCGGACCAGTAGATCACCGGACGACCCGAGTCACCGGTGGGTGTACGGCAGGGCGTCAGGGCACCCGGACGCCCTGCCTCTGATCAGTCCAGCGAGCGATACACGCGTGACTCGAATTCGAGGAATCCGTCGACAGATGCGCGGTCGGCGAACGGCAGGATCTGCGTCGCCCAGATCCCAGCGACGTCGGCAGTGCGGTCGATCCAGTAGTACAGATTGGCCAGGCCGGCCCAACTCAAGGATCCGGCGCTGCGACCTGTGGGCGCTTGCTCTTCGTTGACCATGAAGGTGTAGGCCCACGTCTTGCGCTGACCCGGAAAGAATTCTGCGTCGTTCGACAGCTCCGGCTCGACACCGGGCAACATGGTCACCTGAAGGTCGCCGAGACCGTTGACCGCAGCGTTCGCAACGGTTTCCGGCCGCAGCACCCGTCCGTGCTCACCTTCGCCGCCGTTCAGCCACATTCGCAGAAAACGGCTGTAGTCGCCGATGGTCGAGTACAGCCCGTGGCCACCCATATCCACCTCGGGCTGCTGCGGCAGCACCAGACCGGTCGGTTCCAGTGTGCCGTCGGCTCCGCGTTGGTGGATCTCGGTCCGCCGCCCTTCCATCGACGGCGTCAGACGGAACGCCGTGTCGCTCATACCGAGTGGCCGGAAGACCCGTTCTGCCATGACCTTCCCCAGCCGCTTCCCACGAATGGCCTCGACCACCAGCCCCGCCCAATCGATGTTGGACCCGTAGTTCCACCGGGTACCCGGCTCGAACAACAACGGGGTGTTCAAAGCCGCGCGAGTCGCTGTGATGACACTGGGATGCACGCCGTCGACGAGGAGACGATGATACGTCTCGTCGAAGAACGAGTAGCCGAATCCGGCCGTGTGCAACAGGAGCATTCGTGTGGTGATTTGGGTATTGGGCGCGCGCAGCTTCAGGGCGCCGGCATCATCGAACCCCTCTGCGACGCACAGGCCTGCGATCTCAGGAATGTAGTCCGATGCAGGAGCGTCGAGGTCGAGCAACCCCTCCTCGACGCATTGAAGCACCGTCGTTCCGGTGATGGCCTTGGTGGTGGAGAACATCGCGAACACCGAATCGGTCGTCATGGGTGCCGCATCGTTCATTGACCGGACACCTGCCGCACCTTCGTACACGGGCCCGGCCGAGCGCGTGACTGCGGCGACGACACCGGGAACCCGATCAGGTCCATTGGAAGCGGTGGTGACATCGGCGAGAGCATCGTCGAGCGTCGACTTCAACGGAGACTGTTTCAGCGTGGACATGTCGATCCTTTCGGTGTGATGAGCAGCACAACGAAAGGTATGGGGATCCCTCACCCTGATACGTCCGCGATCGGCAGTAACCATCTGCAATCGGCAGCAACGGGGTGTTCAGCCGTTACGCCGCCGAGCCAGCGTCTCCGACGGGTTCTCCCCGAATCGGCGGCGATAGGCGGCTGCGAAAACACCCATATTGATGTAACCCCATTCGTGGGCAGCCGACGACACCGACAACGCTCCCGCGCTCAATGCGCGGTGGACCCCGTGCAGCCGACGCTCGGTGAGATATGCGCGCGGCGACATTCCCACGTATTTGTTGAATGCGCCGTTCAGCGCGCGAACACTGACACCTGCCGCCAGCGCCGTCTCGGCGACGGTGGGCAGGTCCTTGACGTGCTCGTCCATGTATTGCACCGCTGCCCGCACATACCCGGGCGCCGCAACGGAGGAGGGCTCGGAGAGATCGATGCCTGCAGAGCGCGACCACTCGTCGAGTAGGTGAGCGGCGATCATCTCCTCGAGATTCCGGCCGACCCTCCCGGTGGCGACGGCCTGGGGCGCCGTCGACGCCGTTCGCGCTGCGTACTCGAGCAGCGCCAACCACGAACTGTTCTGCCCACCGATCGGACACCGGTGGCTCCACAACCGTTCGCCTGGGACGTGGCCCCACCACTGCAATGCCAGATCGGACAGGAGTCGGTGCGGAATCGTCAGGTTCAGCTGGAGATGGTCGGGTGCCGCGCCGAGCCGATAGTCCACCCTGCTGCAGTCCGCGACGAAGGTCCCGCCCACCGTCAACTCGGTCTCGTCGCGTGTTCCTGCAGCGTGGCGCGTCGATCCTTGCAGTGTCGTCAGCACGAGGACGTTTCCCGCGTCGGCGTCGAAATTCCGGAGATCGACCTCCACGCCGTAGCAGAACCGCGTCATCGTGATGGTGCTGATCTGCACAGAGAACATTGACGACGCGGGGATGATGTTCCGGCCGATCGGCTGCACGTCGAACCGCATGTACTTGTCGTCGGTCCACATACGGATCGCGTCCCAATCCGATTCGGGAGCCGTCAGGCGACGGCTACGCGGTGGTCTCGGGTCCGGCTGTGGCGACACTCGTCCACGGTAGGCGACGAGGCCGGTTCGATGCGCCTGACTCCCATGACCTCGAGCAGATCCAAGCGATCGTCCGCGATGTGCAGGACGGCTTCACCAACGACGCATCACTGATGAACACCCATCTCGCCGACGACGCGATCGTCGCCCGGAAGAACGCATGGTCGACGAAACAGGACGCCGACGACGGTGATCAGCCGGCGATGAACGCACTGTACGTCTTCGTGAAGCGGGACGGTCGCTGGCTCATCTGGAGGAGGCAGAACACCATCGTTTCGAGTTAAGGGTCCGAGCCGCCGTTCGGGGGGGAGCCTGCAAACATCGCTACATCACCGCGCAACCGCTCCCGGTAAGAGACTGGAGGATGTCCGGAGTTCCGTGGAACTTCGGCAGCGGTCTCGACAATCCCCGCCGCACTTCACTGCAATGCCATCTGAGGGTCATTCCACCGCTTCACATTACGGGAATGATCCCGCCACACGGGATCATCGGCTCGGCTCCACCGCCGAGTCCGCATGGTAGGCCTGCGTCATCGTCCTTCCCACACTGGCCCACAGCTGACCCATAACACCGCCCGAGCATGGGCGGACGCGAAATAGACTGCTGACCGGTGGTTCCCGATACATTCTCAGCCATACACACCGGCTGTGACCCGAGCGTATGGATGGAAATGTAGCGGGAACGCTGCGGGCGACGGACGAAGGCTCGATCCGGCCACCTTCAGGCTTGCGCGCATCGGCGTACCGCGCGAGTCCCGCCTTACGCTGACACTGCCCGCCAGAGAATTCGGGACGCGATCGGTGAGGGCAGCCGGCAGGAGCAACCCGCTTCCGTCGCCGGAAGTTGTCATCCTGTCCGTGCCTGTGGTCGCTACGCCTGAACGGGACTCTGCTATGGTCCCGAACGCACACATCTGGGCATTCTGTCGGGGGGACAGTAGTGACGTTGCACGTAGAGCCGCACCCGCTTGGCGCGTTGGCCGCATCGGCGAGTGGCGCGGCAAACGACTGCGAGATCGTCGAGTCCGGTGTCGCCAAAGGACTCACGGCCATGGACCGACCCGCGTGAACCCGAGCGTAACGTCCGTTACCGCATGGAGCCCGGACGCTTTGCGGGCGACCGCCGTCGCACTCGACGATCTCGTCGACAAACTCGACGACCGCATGAGGGGGCTGCTCGACGATCAGGACGTCCTCTCGGAGCAGTGGAAAGGCGACGCCGCGAACGCTGCCGCCCTCCGTGTCGTAAAAGAACATTCACTCGGCAGTTCCATCGCCGGCGCCCTCCTACAGATCGCCGACGCCTATCGCACAGGTGCTCCGATCATCGAAGGCACACAAATGCACGTCCTCACCCTGGTGAGAGCGGCCGAGCATCAATCGTTCACAGTGCACGACAACGGAATCGTCGACGCAGCAAACCATATCTCCCTCCTTCGCGCCCTACTACCATCCGGCGCGACCTACGACACTGCGTCCCTCCAACTCGAACGCCAGGCCGCCGAACTGAGTGTCGCGCTGGTCGACGCGCTGCAGCAGGCCGCGGCAGCTGCCGACGACGCGACCGCCCGTATCCACGCTGCCGTCGTAGTGCTGGAGGACGCTGCCGAAGCGGCGACGCCAGGAGAGGTCGTCAGATCCGAGAGCGGGGAGTTCTCCTGGGTTCCGGACGTGCCCGCCACGGTTGCCTCCTCCACGATCGGACTCATGTCCGATGCAACCAAAGAAGGCCTGAAAAGCGCAGCACTATCGACAGGTGACGACCTCGGACGCGGTATCGCCAGAGGACTCGGCCCGTACGCTGCGATGCTCGGAACAATACCGGCCATCAACAACGATATCGAGGGTGGGATGGACCCCACCAGAGCAGTAATCACGGAGGGTGTAGGTTCTGCCGTCGGTTTCGCGACGGGAACCTACGCGGGAACCAAACTTGGCGGACTCATCGGCACTGCCGTTGCGCCCGGTGCCGGAACGGCGGCAGGGCTACTCATCGGTGCCGCGGTTGGCGGCATCATCACCTGGGGTGTTTCCAAAGGATCTCAGGCTGTTTGGAACTAACACCGTCACGCCTCAAACCACCAGGAATCGACCTTGCACAACTCGAACCGCAAGACAGCGTCCGAACACGCTGCAGATGCCAAGTTGCCGTCCGGTTTTCAACCTTGGCCGCAAGCCTTCCGCCCCAGCCAGCTCGCCGCATCGGTAGCAGTAGCACTTGCCGCTGCACTCAGCGGCGCCACTGCCTGGAACGGGGCCCGCGGAGGCGAACCGCTCACCGCCCTCGGTTTTGCCGGATTGAGCCTGACCACCCTCCTGGTCAGTGTTGGCCTCCTGCAGGAATCCGGCTTTCGCCACATTGCGCTTCCCCGCCGCATCTCGCGCCACACCGATGGTGAACACGGTCCAGGCGTGACAGTACCGATGAGCAGATCCTCGATTCCGGCCATGATCACCATCCTCGTGGGGGTCACCGCCTATGGCCTCATTATTTGGATCGGGTGGCTGGCCGGTGTGAGCGACAGCCTCGTGCCGTTCGGTCGTGACACACGAGAGGTCGCGATTCTCTCTGCAACTGGCGCCGCCGTGACCGGCGTCGGCGCCTTACTATTGGCTTCGGTACGATTCACCACGGCCCTGCGCATCTACCCGAATGGCATCAGGCGGTACGCGCGGCGAAGAATTGTGTTTTCGATCCGTGAATCAGATCTGTTCCTCCATTGGGACGAAATCGCGCAAATCTCACCGGGAGAGTTAGGCGTACGCGTCGGATCCGCGCCCCACCCGGTCATCAATCTGACCACCACATCATCTGTACCGTCGGCTCTTAGAACTCAGCATGATGCCGATTACTCGATCGCGATCATGGCTCACACGTTGGTCTCGGAGCCGAACACACTCTTCGCTTTGTTGAAACGCCTTCACGAAAACCCACACGACCGAAACCTCATCAACGAGCCAAGCGCAGCCGAACTGCTGAGGCCCCCTCCCCTACGCGAACGCTTCCGCTCGGCACGCGCCCAGAAGGCAAAAGCGTAGTCGGTCTCGTTTACGCCGCCCCTACTGTTCCCGCTACATTCTCAGCCGTCCACGCCGGCTATTGCACTCTTCGAGATTCCGGCCGACTCTTCCGGTGGCGACGGCCTGGGGCGCCGTCGACGCCGTTCGCGCTGCGTACTCGAGCAGCGCCAACCACGGACTGTTCTGCCACCGATCGGGCACCGGTGGCTCCACAACCGTTCGCCGGAGACATGGCCCACCGCTGCAAAGCCAGATCGGACAGGAGTCGGTGCGGAATCGTCCGGTTCAACTGGAAGTGGTCGGGTGCCGCGCGGATGCGCCGCGTCGATATGCCCGAACACTGTTTGTTCATATTGCAGGGCAATATAATTCACGGCGGAGACGACGATGCTCCGCCCACCGGGCCGTGAGCGAAGGTCACGACCCGGTCACCTCCCGAACACTCGAAGGGACGCATGAATATCATTCCGGCAAACATCGCTCTGAGGCGAATCGACAGCGGTAGCTTTGATACACCATATTTCCCCAACGCCTCTGTACACATCATCTGAAACACCCCTGCTGGAACCGTCCCCGGAGGCCCGACGTGCGTGGATTCGGTATCGATCTCGGAACAGCCAACACCGTCGTCGGGATCCCCGACGAGGGCATAGTCCTGAACGAGCCGTCGCTGATGATGGTCCGAACGACGGAACGACGCCGAGCACTCGCAATCGGACGGGACGCGAGCGATCTCCTCGACCGCACGCCACCTGAGATCGCGCCGGTCCGTCCGATATGCGACGGGGTGATCGTGGATCTGGAGACCGCACGGACATACGTCACGGCCGTCCTCGCCAAGGTCGCCCCGCGCCACCGCTACGGCATTCGTCCGACGGCCGTCATCGCAGCCCCCGTGAGCGCCACGCCACTCGAGCGTCGCGCACTGCTAGAAGTCGGACATGAGGCCGGACTACGAAAGGTCGGGTTGATACCCGGACCGGTTGCGGGCGCCCTGGGCTGCGGGATCGACCCGCTTGAGCCGCGAGCGCACCTCGTCGTCGACATCGGCGGTGGCACTTCGGAAGTCACCGCCCTCTGCTACGGCGGCATCCTCTCCCACCGCAGTAGCCGCATCGCCGGAGACGACCTGACCAGCGCGATACTCCGGTACCTACGCGCGGAACACAAGATCGTCGTCGGCGAACTCACCGCCGAGCGCGCCAAGGTGGGCGCGCCCGACACCGCCGACGAACGGTCGCTCGTCGTGGAGGGCCGCGACGCCGCGACCGGGCGCGCGCGTCTCGTCACGTTGGAGACCGAAGAGGTCATGGACGCCATCCGGCCCACCACGACGAGCATTGTGCAGACGCTGTCGACCTGCCTGGACGACCTGCCGCCGCGCGCAATCAGCGACGTCATGTCCGAAGGGGTCCTGGCGATCGGCGGAGGGTCGATGCTGCGCGGCGTGCCGCAACTGCTCGAAGAGGCATTCGGCCTGCCGGTGAAGACGGCCGAGCGGCCGCTCACGTGCGTCGCCGAAGGCGCAACCGCGTGCATGGCGCAGCGCGAGGTGATCGCCGCGTACGCCGCCTGACCACTCAGGGGTTCGGTGCACGGATCTGCGCGAGGTAATGCTCGAGCAGACCCTTGACGACCGGACCGGACGTCGCCGACCCGAATCCGCCGCCGCGCACCAATGCCGTCACCACGACCTCCGGCGCGTCGGCAGGTACCACCGCCGAGAACCAGGCATTGAGGCCCTTGCCGGGCGCCGACGGATCCTCCGCCGTGCCGGTCTTGGCGGCGGCCGGCACCGGCAGACTCGCAAGTTGGCCGGCAGTACCGGCCGACGCCGACGCCCGCATCCCCGCTCGCACAGGTTCGAGCTCGTCCGCGAAGGACAACCGACGCGGTTCAGCGGTGGGAAGAGGCACAGTGCCCGCGGGTCCGTATGCCGCGGCAAGCTGAGGGGTCACCGTCGCACCCGAGGCGATGCCCGACGTCCAGCGCGCCACCTGCAGCGGCGTGGCGGTGACGGTGCCCTGACCGATTCCCATCAACAGCGTCGACCCCGGATACCAGGTTCCGCCGATACTCCCGACGTTCTCGGGTGTGCCGAGGAAACCTTCGGACTCGCTCGGCAGATCGATTCCCGAGCGTGAGCCCACCCCGAGTTCGGTGGCGGTAGTCGCGATGCGCTCCGGTCCGAGAAGGTCGGCGAGTTGGTAGAAGTACACGTTGTCCGACCACTGGATCGCCCCGAGCAGGCTGTTCGGCCCCATCGGCTGCCAGTTCGCGAACGTGTGACCGCCGTAGGTGTAGGCCGCGCCGCCGGCGAGGGCCGTATCCGGAGACAGCACACGGAACGCCGCGTTCGACGAAGCGGTCACGATCTTGAAGGTCGAGCCGGGAGGTACGGCCGTCTGGACGGCGTGATTGAGCATGCGGCCCGGCCCATCCCCGTCGGTCTGTGCCGCGAGCGCAACCGGATCGACCGGTGGGCCGTAGACGTTGTTGTCGTAACCGGGCACGCTGGCCAACGCCAGGACGGCCCCGGTGCGGGCGTCCATCACGACCGCCGCGCCGAGGTCGCCGCCGCTGCTGCGCGCGGCCTGGGCGAGCGCATCGGTGGCGGCCTGTTGCATGCCGAGATCGAGGTGAAGCCACAGGTCGTGGCCCCGAATCGGATCCACCCGCTCCCCTGTGCCGACGGGACGCCCGGACGGATCGACATACATGCACTGCCTGCCGTCGACGCCGCGCAACAACGCGTCGTACTGCCTCTCCAGCCCGGCCTTGCCGACTCGTGATCCGAGGGCGAGATTCGGCCAGGCCTGCATGTCCTGTTGGTCCGCGATCCCGACGTATCCGAGGACCGACGCCAGCACTTCCCCGTGCGGGTAGTGTCTGCGGCCCGTCGGGTAGACGAGCACCCAGGGCAGCTGGGCGTCCACGATGGCCCGGGCCTGCTCGGGTCCGACCCGTCCGAGCGTCACCTGCACCTCTCCGTCGCTGTCTCGGAGCTCCTCCCCCAGCTGTTCCGGGGTGATACCGAGCAGAGCCGCGAGTTCGTCACGCACCGCCGGGTCTGCCTCGTCGAACATCCGCGCGACCACCGCGACGATGTACTCGTCGGCATTGGCCGCGAGCGGAACACCGGCCCGATCGACGATGTGACCGCGCTCGGCGGGCAGGCGGATGCAGCGCAGCATCTGCGTGTCGCTGGTGGCGCGCAGTTCCGTGCCCTGGTCGCTCTGCAACTGCCACGCGAACACCGACATCGCAACCAGCGAGGCCGTCAACGTCAGCGCGCCCACCGGCACCACTCGCGGTAGTCGTCTCCGATGGGGTTCGGTCACCCACAGCGGTCGTGTCACACCGTCGCGGCGCACCGCGAGCACCAGGCCGATGGAGACGAACCCGATGATCGAGGCGGTGCCTCCGTAGCTGAACACCGGAATCGGCATGCCGGTGTGCGGCAGCAGCGACAGGCTTTGGGCGACGGACACCGCGGTGTGGATCCCGAACAGTCCGCCGACGCCGGCTGCGACGAGCGCCCCCTCCCGGGTCCGTGCGAGCCGGGCGGCGAGGACGCATCGCCACACGATGATCACGACGGCGACCACGACTGCTATGCCGGCAGCGAGACCCCACCCGTACACCAGGCTTGCGAAGGCCAGGTCGTGTTCCGATTCGGGCAGATACTGGGATCGCAGGTCGTAGTCCGGTTCCCGTCCGAGACCCCACCATCCTGCGCTGCCGATCGCGATGTCCGCCTGCCACGCTGCCCACCCCGACCCCTGCGGGTCGGCGTCATTGGACAGGAACACGTGGATACGTTCGAGCTGATACGGACGCAGGAACAGCACGGCCAGCGGTAGGGAGACGAGCCCGAGCGCGAACAGTGGGCCCAGGGTCCGCATCGGCACCCGCGCCAGGGTCAGCATGAGCAGCACGGTGGTCGCGAGCACCACGGCGGTCGACAGGTCGGGCTGCACCGCAACCAATACGATCGGCACCGCCGACACGGCCAAGACCTGGACGAACCTGCCGAACGTGTACCCGACGGCCAGGATCGAGGCGGGCACCAGAACGAGCGCGAGCTTGGCGATCTCGGAGGGCTGGAGGGTGAACACACCGAGGTTCAGCCAGCGCTGAGCGCCCTTCGTCGCGATCCCGATCAACGGCACCGCCGCGAGCAGCACCACCGCAGCGGCGAACGACGCCCACCCGAAACGACTCAGGGCAGCGATCCGCGTGCGCGAGGCCGCCCACATCGCGCCGAGCCCCACGGCGGCGAGCACGGCGTGGCGCACTGCGAGCGACGACATGCCCGTCGAGATCATGTTGAGCATGCCGAGGACAACCAGCGCGACGGCCGCCGTGACGAGCCATGGATCGGAAGGTCGCCTACCCGCCGTCACTGGGGCTCCCGGGCGAGCAGGTTGCGTTCTCGCTGGGAACGTACATCGGTTCGGACGCGGTCGCGGCGGGGACGGTGGTGACCGCGGCGACGGCAAGCGCCGACCCCGGCGGCAGGTCGACGCTGCCGATTCCGTATGCCTCCCGCGCGCCCGGTGGCACCGGAATCGTGACCTCCCCACCGGGCAGCGTCGCGCCCGTACATCGGTCGAAGACGGTCGGATTCCAGGTCACAGCACCGACGCTCGCTGCGGGGTCGAGTCCCACATCGACCCGCACGGTGCACGACCGTCCTGCCTCGCACGGGCCGTTCGCGAAGGTCGCGGCCACCTGCGTGATCGGGCCGGAAGAGCCCGGAAGACCGGTCTCGACGGGCCCGGGCCCGGTTTCCGGCTCGGCTGGCGGCGAGACCGGACTGATCCGATCGTCCATCGACGACTCCACCGGGTCGAGGAGTGTGTGCCAGGCCCGGCTCAGCTCCGACCACGCGGTGGGCGCCGCCCACACCATCCCGACGAGTATCAGGACGGCGAGCAACGCGAAAATGCCCCGGCGCTTCGACAGCCGCCTCCTCCTGCGATGCCACACCTTCCCCACGGGCCGACGCAGCCGGTTCGGGGCGCGCGACCGCCCCGTTTCCGGAATAGGAACATCCACCCGCTCTGTCGCAGCGCCCTCCCCGGGAGCGCGCCCCTTCAGCGCCGTGACGAGCACGGCGAGCTGCGACCGTTTCCTTCCGGTCTCGGCGTCGTCGAATTCGGTTGCGGCAGCGTAACGAACCCGTCTCGTCAAGCCGACGAGATCCGATGATTCCGAGATTGCCACGTCGACTCGGTCTGCAAGTGCCTCACTGCGGCAGTTCGTCACGATCCGGTGAAGCAGACGCGCCGCTACGTCGCGCACCTCGTCCCAGGACCCGGCATGGCCGGTGGACCGGATCGTGAGCTGCCCGGCGTCGGACACCATCACGTCGCCGTCTCGGAATCGGATCGGGGAACAGCCCCGGCCGTGCGCGAGTTCGAGTTGATCGACCACATCCGTGACGAGCAATGCTGCCTGCGCGGGGGTCAACGTCGCGATGGCAAGTAGCCTTCCGAGCGCCACGCCTCCCGCGTCGTCGTCGGTACATACAGGCGGTCCGGATCGAGCCTCATTTTTCTTGCAGTCCGTCGCATGAACTCCCAAGACAGCTTCGATCATCACGCATCCCGCAAATGCCGACCCTCCCGCATACCAGACCGGAGCGAGAGAGTATTTGACCTTGAACTACCTTTCCCCCTTGATGTTTCGTTCCACAATCTATTGTGTGCTATTTGCCCACGAGTTGACTCGGGTTTCAGCGAAACCCTTGCCGGGCAGCGAGGTCGAGGCTGTCACCGAGCCCACCCCGCTTGCCGGAGGTAGAGCCGCACAAGTCGAACTTCGTCGGAGACTCGGGCCTCGTCGAGCGCAGGAAGGTTGCTCCGAACGACGACCTGAGTCATTGGGCAATCGTTACTACTCTCGGTACATGGTGGATACGAAGCAAACCAAGACAATCGGCGAGCACTACGTCGCCGCGGAGCTTGCGCGCCGCGGATGGGCCCCGGCGCTCACACGCGATGGACTCGAGCGTACGGACATCCTCGCAGTGAAGGTCGACGGCGCCCCTCGACGCATGATCGAGGTTCAGGTGAAGGCCGCTCGCGGTCCCCGATTCGAGCGCATCAACTGGCCGCTTGGCCTCAAGTCGCAGACACCGGCAATTCAGGACGGCGAGTATTTCGTCCTCGTCGCCATCCCGACTGCTGTCGACGAAGCTCCACGTTGCTTCGTTGTTCCACGTGACCATCTCGCTGCCGCGGCATGGATCGCCCACGAAGACTGGCGCACGGACCCGGTCGCCAAACCCGGGACTCGAAATGCTGGCGTTGACCGCTCGCGCGTCTCACTGCAAGTATTCGAGCGCTATGAGGGTTGCTGGTCCCTCCTCGACGCGGACCAGTCCGCAGCTCCCGTCCTACTCCCCGGCGCATTTCGCTCGCTCGCGGCCGATCCCCGTGTGGGGCTGCCGCCGGAGCATCCTTGGAAGCACGCCCTGCCCGAATGGTCATGAACCTGCCGCCAGCCCGAGCATGTCGGTGACACGCACTCGGACGCCCTTGCCGACCTACCGCCGCGGTACCTCAGCCATTCGTACCTTTCGCCCGCGAAGCAGCGTCCAGGCCAACAGTTGAGACGCCGCACATCGCACCCTTTATCCAGGGCTCCGACCCTTGACCTCGAGTTCACTCGAGGTCCTATCGTCGCCCACATGACATCAGCCACTCCAGATCCCCACGACCTCGAGTAGATCCAGGCGATCATCCGCGACGTGCAGGACGGCTTCAACAACAACGACGCCTCATTGATGAACGCCCGTCTCGCCGACGACGCGATCGTCGTGAATGCACGAGGTGCCGTCCTCTCCGGACGCGCAGCGATCCGG
Source organism: Rhodococcus sp. F64268 (assembly GCF_023015605.1). Lineage (NCBI taxonomy): Bacteria > Bacillati > Actinomycetota > Actinomycetes > Mycobacteriales > Nocardiaceae > Rhodococcus > Rhodococcus sp. F64268. The sequence goes on along the minus strand of NZ_JALKAI010000018.1, from coordinate 2,277 downwards.
AAGGCTTCCGAGGAGGCGCTCGCCGCCGGTTACCTGAACGATTCGATGGCCTACTACGAACTGAGCGACGTCGCCAGCCTCTCCCCCGACGTCGTCACCGCCCGGAAGAACGCATGGTCGACGAATCAGGACGCCGACGACGGTAATCCGCCCGAGATGAACGCCCTGTATATCTTCGTGAAGCGGGACGGTCGCTGGCTCATCTGGAGACGGCAGAACACGATCATCTCTCTCCCGTAATCATCTGCACCCAAGCAATTTTCGTCCAGGTCTTGCATTCGCTGTACGAACGGTGCCAAGATTCCAAGATCGCCGACAATCCGAGCGGCGTCACAAGCGAAGAAGGCCCGCCAGGAGTTGCCGCTCCCGACGGGCCGGTTGTCCGACTGACTGGAGTCGAACGTGGCCAAGAATACCTTGGCTGGTGGGGTGCGCCGTGGACCGCGCCTGGCCAGCAATTTCACCATTCTCAGTAACGCCGTCCTCAACGACGACCGCCTCTCCTTCCGTGCGCGCGGCGTCCTGATCTGGCTCCTGTCGAAACCGGACGACTGGCGCACCCGGTCAGACTCGATCGCCGCGCAGTCGCCGAAGGAAGGCCGCGACGCCATCCGTTCCGCGTTGCGCGAGCTCGCCGAACTCGGCTACCTCGTGCGCGAGAAATTTCAGAACGAGCTCGGCCAGTGGTGCACAGTTCAGACCGTCTACGAAGAGCCTGTCATCACCCCGGGGCCTGAAAAACCGACCGGCGGCGACGCGGACGACGGAGACCCAGGCGCTCTTACAAGTACTGATATACCAAGGACTGAAACCAACCGCCCGTCACGGGCTTTGAACGTCCCACTCAGCCCCGACATCGCTGGCCTGGCGGCGGCGTGTCGGCATGCAGGATTGACGGCTACGTTCGCATATCTCAAACCCGAAGCGGCTGCGGCGATCGACGAGTTGATCGAGATGCATGGGGTGTCGAAGTTGGTTGCAGCGGCAAAATCGGTGCATCGTCCGGGAAATCCCCTGAGGTTCGCACAGGCGTGGATACCGCTCTGGCAGGGGTTGGCGGTGCCGCAGATGGTGCCGGACAAGTGTGGGAGGTGCGACGAGTACGGGTGGTTGCCGGACGACGAACACGGGCGGGCCGTGAGGTGCAGTTGCCGCGCACCTGTCGCCGCGTGAGCCGTTCGGGATCAGCGCAACGGAAGTGTGCGCTACCTGTAGGAGTCAACACCGAGCTCACCGATCAGAATCCACTCGGCGCACCAGGAGCACCGGGGATCACGGTATCTGGAACCTGCCACTCCCAACTGATGTCCTTGCCGAGCATATCCAGGTAGATGCTCTGAATACCGGCGGGGACGTCGAACGCATACGTACCGCGGTAGACCGAGGCAGGAGCGAACGGTTCAACAAACGCATCATCATTCATCTCGTCACAATTGAGGGCTGCGGTGCTGACCAGACTCGTTAGCACGACCCCGTCGACGTCAACACCCCTCCAGTTACGGCCCTCAGACTCCGGTCGGCCATTTGCTTCACGCTGCGGTTGCCAGCGCCTGTAACGGCCTCGACGTAGTCCGCCGAGGTTTCCGCTTCAACGTCGACGAAAAGATACTGGCCATTCGGGGTAATCTGCCAGAAACCAGTACATTCCGGGTTCATCCGCGGGTTACTCAGAGTGAAAGTGAAGGCAGGATCGCCGCTGACATTGTCATTCAAACCAGCAGGCTCGCCGAAGGCCTTCTCGATGCGTCCTGCGGCATTCCGAGGCGGTCCTTCAGCTGTCGACTCTGCTGGAGCGCTGCTGCCATGATCCGCGAACGCGTCTGTATCACCCCCGGCGCTGCAACCTGCAAGCAGTAAGACGGATGCCAATACCCCCGCTAAACGAGTATTCACCTGTACGACCTCCTGCGCCGACAAAGCCACGCCAAACCACCTACTACCTGAGTGTGACAGGCTTCGGAGCACTGGAATCACGAATTTGCCGCCGACAGGCGCTACTGACTTCCCGACATCAACGACATCGCCCCGAGCGGGAACGACTGGTGCGTAGCCCTGGGTCCGCCATCATCTGCTCAGAGGCCGATAGTGCCCCGTGGAGTGGTGGACTTCGGATCGGCTCGCGGTACGCGCGATGATCAACGAGTCTTTCGGCGGGTGACCTGCCACTCGTCGTGTTGCTCGATCACCACCGCGGTCGCCAACCGCAGAAACGCAGCCGGATTCGGGAAGATCTCCACCACATCGGCTCGACGCTTGATCTCCTTGTTCAACCGCTCA
>NZ_JALKAI010000017.1:0-53279 GCF_023015605.1 Rhodococcus sp. F64268 | reverse complement strand
GCGGAGACACGAAATGCCTGCGGAGGTGATGTCAGACGGCACGGGTTTTCCCGTCCGCAGTCGCTGGTGAAACAGGAATTCTCGGATGTGAGTCCGAGAATCCCCGTCCTTCAGGGCGGGGAGTAGTCAAGATGTCACCTGATTCTCTGCGGAGATCTGGTCGGCGAGGGGCCGTCGGATGTCCTGGAACACCACGCGGACCGGCCCGTCGACGAGGGGTTCGACATACCGCCGCACTGCTTCGCCCAGTGCGGGAAGGTCGGCGGGGTAGAGGGCGGTCACGTGGATCTCGCACACTCCGGGACCCAGCCGGATGCCGGAGACACGCCTGCAGGGAAGGTACGTGGCGACTTCACCGAACTCACCACCGTGCAGAGCGGCGATTCCGGCGATGCTCAGCACCGTGCTCGCGACGTCGTCGACGAGATCGGCGTCGTTGCGGTCGGCGCGCGTGGAGGCGTCACCGTTCGGGGTCCGGGCGTCCACGGTCACTGCACGCGAGGCTTCTGCTCCGCCCCGGCCTCCACCGCCTCGTCCGGGAGGACGACGTCGAACACCGTGATATTGACTTCGGTGACTTCGAGCCCGGTCATGCGCTCGACTGCCACGATCACGTTGTGGCGGATGGCGACGGCCAGTTCGTGGAGCGCAACGCCGTATTCGGCGACGATGCCGATGTCGATCGCGGCCTGCTTCTCGCCGACTTCGACGGCCACGCCCTGACCGTGATTGATCCGAGCCCCCGGAATCCGGTCGCGGAGGGCGCCGACGACGCGCGCGGTGCCCGCGCCGACGTCGAACACCCCGCTGATCTCGCGCGTGGCGATTCCGGCAATCTTTGCGACGACGGCGTCCGCGATGATCGTCCGTCCCTGGGTGTCGACGGGGCCGGGAGACGAACCGGCTCCGAATTGCACGCGGCTGAGTCCTGCGCCGCTGTCGCTCGTCATGAAAACTCCCTCGTGGCTGTGTCGCGTGGGGCTGTGCCGGTCGCGTATGGAGATCTTCGTTTGTACTTTCGACCCTAAGTATCCGCCAGGGCGGGAGGAGATGTGCCGCGCAGAGCCGATCGGCGCTCTGTTCACCGCCACTTGTATTTGGTATGAAGACCCGAAGCAATCACGTGGCAGATGTCACGACTTCAGGAGGATGGACTCAGGTGGCAGTTGATCGGATCGTCGTTGTCGGAGCGGGACTCGCCGGTGTGCGAACCGCGGAGGAATTGCGCCGCGCAGGGTTCGAGGGCGAACTGGTGCTCGTGGGCGACGAGACGCACCTGCCCTACGACCGCCCGCCCCTGTCGAAGGACGTCCTCCGCGGTGACCGCGACGACACCACGCTGCGCCCCCAGGAGTTCTTCGAGGAGCAGAGGATCGATCTGCGGCTCGCCAGCCCGGCCGCGTCGGTGGACACGGCAGCGAAGACTGTCACCCTCGCCGACGGGACCGAGCTGAACTACGACGAACTGGTGATCGCGACGGGCCTTCGTCCGCGGCGGATCCCGGGTCTGAAGGAACTCGCGGGCGTACACGTACTGCGATCGATGGACGACAGTCGCGCGCTGCGTGAAGACGTGGTGCCGGGAGCACGCGCTCTTGTGGTCGGCGCCGGGTTCATCGGGTGCGAGGTTGCAGCCAGCCTGCGTGCGAAAGGTGTCGAGGTCGTGCTCGTCGAGCCTCAGGAGACTCCGCTGGCGTCCGTTCTCGGTACCGAGGTCGGTTCGTTGGTCTCGCGACTCCATACCGAAGAAGGGGTCGATGTCCGGGCCGGGGTCGGCCTGGCCGAACTCCGCGGCGACGACCGAGTCACCGCCGCCGTGCTCGGCGACGGCTCCGAAGTCGCTGTCGATCTGGTTGTGCTCGGTATCGGGTCGATCCCTGTCACCGAGTGGCTCGACGGATCGGGCATCGAGCTCGACAACGGTGTCGTGTGCGACGAGGTGGGTCGCGCGTCGGCTCCCCACGTCTGGGCGGTCGGCGACGTCGCCTCCTGGCAGCTTCCCGACGGGGGTCGTAAGCGCATCGAACACTGGACCAACGCGGGTGAGCAGGCCACCGTGCTCGTGAAGGCTCTGGTCTCGGGCGATGTGGGGGTTGCGTCGGCGGTGCCCTACTTCTGGAGCGACCAGTACGAGATCAAGATCCAGGGGCTCGGTGCGGTACGCGGCGACGACACCGTGCACGTTGTGCGCGACGATGGCCGCAAGTTCCTGGCCTTCTACGAACGTGATGGCCGGCTCGTCGGTGTCGTCGGCGGTGGCATGCCGGCTCAGGTCATGAAGAACCGGATGAAGATCGCGGCGGGCGCACCCATCGAGGAGTTGCTCGCCACCATGGCGTGAGTCCGAGCGCCCGGACCCGTTAGATTCGTAGGGTGATCGTTGCTCTTGTCGACTCGGGTTTCGGGCTGCTTCCGACGTCCGCGTGGTTGCGGCGCCTGCGCCCCGACATCGACCTGATGTTGTCGATGGACCCCGCAGGCGCACCGTGGGGTCCGAAGCCGTCCGATTGGGTCATCGAGCGTGTAGTCACGACGGCCCGGCGGGCAGTGGAGCGGGGAGCCGAGGTCGTGGTTCTGCCGTGCAACACCGCGTCCGTCACCGCCCTCGACCACGTGCGCGCCGACCTCGGCGCGGATGTGCCCGTCGTGGGCACTGTTCCCGCGATCAAGCCGGCGGCCGCCGTCTGCGGGTCGGTTGCGATCTGGGCGACCGCGGCGACCACTGCGAGTCGGTACCAGGCCGATCTGATCGCACAATTCGCGAACGGCAGCGACGTCGTCGGGGTCGCGTGCCACGGTCTCGCCGATGCGATCGATCGTGGTGACCGCGACGGCGCGTCCGCCGCGATCGCTTCGGCCGTCGAGCGTACGCCCGACGATGTCCAGGGCGTCGTTCTCGGGTGCACGCACTATCCGCTTGTTGCGGACACGATCGTTGCGCAGTTGCCCGCGGGGGTGCGCTTGTTCGACAGCGCCGAGGCCGTCGCGCAGCAGACACTGCGCAGAATGGACGCGCTCGGCCGTGATTCGCCGGGATCGGGGCGCATCGAGGTGTTTCTCAGCGGCGAGCGTGGCACCCTCCCGGAAGGTGCCCGCGCATTCGCAGCCGGACGCGAGTTGTTCGGGACGGCTCCGAACCCGATCGGCTGAGTTCGGGGCCCCGCGTGGCGGCAGCGTGGTCGTCACGCCCATAGCCGGGCCGACATCCCCGGCAGTGGCGTCATCCTGGACATTCCTGCCGCGATCAAGCGTGCGATGTTCTGTAGTTCTTCGTGGGCACGCGGCAGTCCGTCACGACCGAACAGTCGGTCGTTGGTGGCTGCGGAGAGCATCGCCGACACCCATGTCGTTGCCGCAGTGCGCACGGCGCTTGCGGACACGGGCGCCGGTGAACTCGCCTGGAGCACGCGCATCGTCGTGTCGTGGAGGTACGCGCGGAGCGTCCGCACATGGGTGCGCACGTCGGTGTGTGTTTCTGCCTCCCGCCAGATGATCACGCGGAGTACCGAGGAAGCGTTCTGCCCGAGGTTCAACGCGGTGTCCAGATTGACCAGGCTCGTTGCCGGATCGCCCGGTGCGACGAGCGCGACGACGTCGGAGATCGGTTCGGTGGGGAGTCGTTCAGCGATCAACGCGTCGAGGATCGCCTCCTTCGTGGGGAAGTAGTAGAAGATCAGGCCCTTCGGCACGTGCGCTGCCGTCGCGATGGCAGTGGTGGCGGTCGAGTCGAATCCGTGCTCCGCGAACAGTGCCTCGGCTGCATCGAGGATGCGGGTGCGCGCAGCCTGCGCAGTACCGCGATCGAGGTGCCTGCTCACTGATCACCTCCGCGTAGGAGAATGCCGGTGAAGTCGGCCGGGACGGCTCGGCCCCACCGGCGTGACGGTGATCGGATCAGTGATGTGTTGCCAGGCCGCCTCCGTGCATGCGGGTATTCATGGCGGGCAGCGCAGCGACCGCGACGACCACGGTCAGCACACCGACGACCCATGCGGTCCACGACGCTCCGCTGAATGCGGTGTACGACATCACCCACGGCGAGATGAACAACAGTGCGCCGAAGATGCCCATGGCGTAGTCGATCGTAGCTGTTGCCGGGCTCATGATCTGTGCAATGCCGCACAGGGCGACGAGCACACCGAGGACGATGAGCGACCACATGGCGTTGGAATTGGTGTCCAACCACAGTGGTGAGAGGGCGGCGAAGACGCCCAGAACGACGGCTACGTAGTCCTGCAGCCGGCTGTCGGAGAACATGGTGGCCTCCTTGAGAAATGTGTCTGTGAGGATGTGTCCCTCACTTTCGGTATATGCCTGATCGACCGGTCGGTCAATGACCGGGCGAGTTGCCAAGTGATAAACCTTTCTGCAGCCCAGCACGGTTGTCGGGGTTGATCGTGACGTAAGCGAAATATTTTCCCGGACGACGATGTTGCACAGGCAGCAGCGCCGTGATGTGCGGCGCTGCTGCTCGTGTCTTGTTTCCTTGTTTCCTTGTCGCCGGTTCGTCTGCTGGAGGTTCGATGGCTCCGTCCGCCCCATCCGATGCCGGATCGCGTGTTTTCGGATTTGCGGTCATGGGGGTGGGGGCGTTCACCCTCACCGGATCGTCTGCGGCGCCGTCACCTCTGTACCCCGTTTACCAGGAAATGTGGGGATTCTCGGCGGCCGTGCTCACCGTGGTCTTCGCGATCTACGTCGTCTCTCTGCTCGCGACCCTGCTCACCGTAGGTTCGTTGTCGGACCGCATCGGCCGCCGTCCGCTCGTCGGTGCCGCGATGCTGATTCTCGCGATCTCGATGGTCGTGTTCATTCTCGCTGACAGTGCGGGATGGTTGATCGTGGCGCGCATCATCCAGGGATTGGCGGTCGGTACCGCTACGGGCGCAGTCGCCGCGGGGATGATCGACCTGCAACCCAACCCTCGGATCGGCCCGCTGATCAACAGCATCGCACCGTCGCTCGGGCTAGGGCTGGGTGCGGCCGGCGCCGGTCTTCTGGTTCAGTTCGCGCCGTTCCCGACGGTGCTGAGCTATGCGCTCGTCGCGGCCCTCGCGATCGCGATCGTGATCGCGCTCCCGTTCGTGCCGGAGCATTCGCAGCCCGAAGGGTTCTCCTCTCGGAGGGAAGCGCTGCGTGCCCTGAAGCCGAGTGTCGCGCTCCCGCAGGGAGTGCGTGCGCAGTTCTTCTTGGTCCTGCCGTGCTTGATGTCGGCATGGGCGCTCGGCGGCCTGTACATGTCCTTGGGGACATCGATCGTCGATGCGGTGTTCGGTATCGAGGACCGGCTCGTTGCCGGGCTCGCCGTCGCGACCCTATTCACAGCGGGCTCGGTCGCGGCAGTGGTCATGCGACGATTCGCCGAACTCCGTGTCGTCGTGACGGGCGTGGTCCTGCTTGCGGCCGGTGTCGTCGTGGTTGCGGCTGCCCTGCTGTCGGGCATGGTGGTGCTGTACTTCGTGGGCACCGCGGTCGCCGGGTTCGGCTGGGGGTCCACGTTCCTGGGTGCCATGGGAATCGTGAGCGGCCTGGGTCGCCCCAACCAGCGGGCGCAGATCTTCGCGACCATGTTCGTGGTCTGCTATCTCGCGTTCTCGGTTCCGGCCATCGCTGCCGGCGTGGCCACGGGCACGTTCGGGCTCACCGCCACCGCGGTCGGTTACAGCGCGATTGTCGCGACGCTCGCACTCACGTCCGGGATCGCGCTGGTGCTGCGGCAGCCGAAGCGTGCGCCGGTGCGCCTCGAGGAGGTCACACCGGCGTAGGAGCCGCAGACACCCTGAGGGTGATCAGAATTCGATCTTGAGGGTGTCGGTGACGGGACGCGCCTGGCAGCCCAGGATGTAGCCTGCCTCGATGTCCTCGGGATCGAGAACATCGCAGTGTTCCATCTCGACCTTGCCTTCGAGGACAGTGCACGCGCACGAGCCGCACTCTCCCTCCTGGCACGAGTACGGCACGTCGATGCCCTTGGCCAGCATGATGTCGACGAGCGTCTGCTTGCGAGGCCACGACAGGGTGTGGACCTCGCCGTCGAGTTCGACCTCGACGGTCGCTGCGTCGGCGGCCTCCTCGTCGCTGATCTCGACGGGCTCGTGGTCGGCGAACGGATCTCCGGCGAGCGAGTTGAACACCTCGGCGTGCACGCTGGTGCGCGGCATTCCGGCATCGTGTAGCGCCTGGTGCACCGCGTCCATGAACGGGCCGGGTCCGCACATGAATGCTTCGCGGTCGGCGAACGGCGCTGCGACGGTGGCGAGCTGTGTCGCTGTGGGCAGGCCCTGCACCGACTCGAGCCAGTGCAGGACGGTGAGCCGGTCGGCGTGCTTCTCACCGAGTGCGCGCAGTTCTTCGGCGAAGATGACGGATTTCTCGTCGCGGTTGGCGTACACCAGTGTGACCTTGCCCGAGCCCTGCGTCAGCGCGGACTTGAGGATCGAGATGACCGGGGTGATGCCACTGCCTGCTGCGAAGAGCAGGAAGTCGTGGTCGAAGGACTTCGGCGTGAAAACCCCGGACGGAGGAAGGACCTCGACCTCGTCGCCCGCCGAGATGCTGTCGCACAGCCAGTTGGAGCCGTAGCCGTCGACGGTGCGCTTGACGGTCACCTTGGGGGCATCGTCCGTGAACGGTGAGCTCGCCAGGGAATAGCACCGAGCGACCGAGCCCGTTCGGTCGCTGGGGATGCGCAGCGTGAGGAACTGGCCGGGCTTGTAGGCGAACTTCTCGCGCAGTTCTTCGGGTACGGCGAAGACGATCGAGCGGCTGTCCGACGTCTCTTCGATGACGGCAGACACGGTGAGAATCACCGATCGTGACCCGTGCGGCACCTCGACTGTCGTCATGGGGTTGTCCTCTCGTGCAAACGTGGGGCGGCAGTGTGCTGCTCACCACAATTTCTAGAACGTGTTCTAGTTTGAAGAATACCAGCCGTAGTGCGGCACCGACACGCTACCGGGAGCGGGCCCCGGATGTGCTGCCCACCCGTTCGGTCCCGGCCCGCCTGCCCGATCGGACGGTCCCGTCGCCGCAGCCGGACGGTTTCCGTGCGGAGCCCTTCTCCAGGCGAACTCCCTGGTCGATTGTGGGTCGTGCATGAGGCGTACATCACACCCGCCGATAATCGAGGAGAATCACGATGGCAATCGAGCTCAACCAGATCTGGGATTTTCCCATCAAGGAGTTCCACCCCTTCCCGCGCGCTCTCATGGGAGTCGGGGCGCACGACATCATCGGTGTCGAAGCCAAGAATCTCGGGTTCAAGCGCACCCTTCTGATGACCACCGGCCTGCGCGGTTCCGGGATCATCGAAGAACTCGTAGGCAAGATCGAGTACCAGGGTGTCGAGGTCGTCCTCTACGACAAGGTCGAGTCCAACCCCAAGGACTACAACGTCATGGAAGCGGCGGCGCTGTACCAGAAGGAGAAGTGCGACTCGATCATCTCCGTCGGCGGCGGCTCGAGCCACGACGCTGCGAAGGGCGCGCGCGTCGTCATCGCTCACGACGGCCGAAACATCAACGAATTCGAAGGCTTCGCGAAGTCCACCATCAAGGAGAACCCGCCCCACATCGCGGTGTCCACCACGGCAGGCACCGGCTCGGAGACCTCCTGGGCCTACGTCATCACCGACACCTCCGACATGGATCACCCGCACAAGTGGGTCGGCTTCGACGAGGCGACGATCGTCACTCTGGCCATCGATGATCCGCTGCTCTACTACACCTGCCCACAACACTTCACGGCGTACTGCGGGTTCGATGTCCTCGCTCACGGTTCCGAGCCGTACGTCTCGCGCCTGGACTTCGCGCCGTCGCTCGGTAACGCTCTGTACTCGATCGAACTCGTCGCGAAGAACCTGCGGGAGGCGGTGTACGAGCCCCGCAATCTCAAGGCGCGTGAGGGCATGATGAATGCCCAGTACATCGCTGCGCAGGCGTTCAACTCGGGCGGTCTCGGAATCGTGCACTCCATCTCGCACGCGACGTCGGCGTTCTTCGACAGCCACCACGGCCTCAACAACGCGATCGCGCTTCCCCGAGTGTGGGAGTACAACCTGCCGTCGCGTTACGAGAACTACGCGCGCATTGCGACGGCGATGGGTGTCGACACCCGCAACATGACGACCGTGCAGGCTGCCGACGCTGCGGTCGAGGCCGCTATCCGGCTGGCGCAGGACGTCGGGATTCCCGACAACTTCGGCCAGGTGCGCACCGACTCGTACGAGAAGAACCGGATGAACACCGGCAAGTACGCCGGCCGCGGCGAAACGATCCCGGGCGACGAGAAGACCGTGCGGGCGATCTCGGAGCACATCCAGGGCGACTGGTGCACCCCGGGCAACCCCCGTGAGGTCACAGTCGAGTCGATGATCCCCGTCGTCGATCACTGCATCAATCGGTCGTACTGACCCGACAGGACCCCGCGCCCGGGGGCGGCTTGCCCCTGCCCGCTCCCGGGTGCGACCCCACGCACTGCCCGCTCCCGGGCCTGAGCCCGCACGCACCGGAGGATCCATGACCGCCTTCTCCAACGGCGCCGAATTGCAGTCCGCGCTGCGCCGGCACGACTACATCGCCGACGACGAATTCGCGACCGTCGTTCACCTCGCCACCGCACTCGAGCGACCGCTGCTGCTCGAAGGTCCGGCCGGTGTGGGAAAGACGGAGCTCGCCAAGGCGCTCGCCACAGTCGGCGGTCGCAGGCTGATCCGGCTCCAGTGCTACGAGGGTCTCGACGACAGCCGCGCGCTGTACGAGTGGGACTACGCCAAACAGTTGTTGCATGTACAGATGCTGCGCGACCGGATCGGTGAACTCCTCGGACAGTACCCCGACATTGCCGACGCGTCCCGATTCCTCGCCGAACAGGACTTCGGTCTCTATTCGGAGGCGTTCCTCTCGGTCCGCCCGCTGCTCGATGCGGTGCTGTCGCCGGAACCGGTGGTGCTCCTCGTCGACGAAGTGGACCGGACCGAAGAGTCCATGGAGGCACTGTTGCTCGAGGTTCTCGCCGAACGTCAGGTCACGATTCCCGAGGTCGGCACGTTCACCGCCCGTTCGATGCCGTGGGTGATCCTCACCTCCAACGACACCCGGGAACTGTCTCCGGCTCTCAAACGCCGCTGTCTGCACTATCACGTGGGATACCCGACCCTCGAACGCGAACGGGAGATCGTGACCGCCCGCGCACCCGAGGTGTCCTCGGGTACCGCGGGGCAGGTCGTCGAACTGGCGCGCACACTGCGCGATCTGCCATTGCGGAAAAGCCCGTCCATCTCCGAGGTGATCGATGCGGCTCGTGCCGCGTCGGTGATGGAAAACGGTGCACCCGAGTCGAATCCGGTGGTCGATATGCGTGACGTACTGCTGTCTACGTTGCTCAAATACACCGGTGACGTGGACCTCGTCAAGAATCGCCTCGACGGTGCGGCGCCGGTACCGGCACCCGCTGCCGCGTCGATGCCGGCGGAACGTGTGACCGTGGCGTCGAATCCTGCCAACACCACCACGGCGGTCTTCCGGGGTCGTGGTGGAGGCGGTCGCGACGCGGCCGGCAGCGGTGCGCGGCGGTGACCGCGCCATGCATGTGAGTGCTCCTGAGCACCGGCGCGCCGGGCACCCGTTGGACGTGGTGTCCGCAGTGTTCGGTCTGCTGCTGCGTAAGCACGGTGTCGCGGCTTCACCCGCCGAAACCATCGAAGTGCGTAGGGTGTTCGGCCTTGTGGGGGCCCGTGATCGCGGGGCGTTGCGGTCGTGCCTGCGCGCGGTATGCGCGAAATACCCGCACGAACGTGCCGGTTTCGAGCGCGCTTTCGACGAGCTGTTCGGTGCGGTGGACGCGGCGAAGGCCGATGCGCACGACCCGCTGCGTGCCCAGTTCGCCGACTCTCTTCCCACCGCTCTCGAGATCGACGACGATCCGAGCATCGCCCGCTACGCCGAATACAACGAGCGTGCTGCAGAGGTCGGCGACCACTTCGACACTCCCGAGGCCGAGAAGGGCTTCAATCCGCACAAGGACGACGACGATGTGTCGATGACGTCGTCCGATGCCGAGTTGTCTGTCGACACCGGTGCGGACTCGGGCCGGCGCGGTGTGACCTACACGGTCGACGTCGATCGGGCCGGTTCGACGACGGTCGGCGAACTGTCCGCGGATCCTGGTGCCGCGGTCGTCGGGTCGTTGTCGTGGGACGACCCGACGTCCATCCTCGCGTGGCTCGATGCATACGATCCGCACCGAATGTACGGCGGCGACGTCGTCGACGGGCCACTCAGCGAGGCGCAATTGAGCCGTCTCGTCGACGCAGTCGAGGCGTTCGTGGCATCGCTGGCCGGGGTGAGTCCGTCCGGCACCGAGGAGGTCGAAGCTCCGGAGTCCCGTGACGCGGCAGGTGTCGATCGTGCCGAGATCGAGCTCGCGTGCCACGAGGTGCTGCGGCGGATGCGCGGTCCCGCGCGACCGCGCCCCCGTGAACTGACCCGCGGCCGGCTCGACATGCGCCGCACCGCGCGCGCCGGGATGCGCACCGACGGAGTGCCGTTCCACCTCGTCGTCCGTGCCCCGCGTCCCGATCGCGTGCGATTACTCGTGCTCGCCGACGTGTCGCTGTCGGTCCGCCCGATCACCGCGTTCACGCTGCGTCTTGCGCAGGCGATGCATGGTCGCGCACATCGCTGCAGGGTGGTCGCGTTCGTGGATCGCCCGGTGGACGTGACACAGCAGCTGCTCGCTGCCGACGGAGACGGTGCGCTCGCGGCGGTGCTTGCGCACCCCGGCGTGGATCTCGAGGCCAGCAGCGATTACGGCAGGATGTTCGACGAACTGCTCGCCGAACACGCGGGCTCGATGGACAGTCGAACCTCGGTTCTGGTCGTGGGGGACGGGCGGTGCAACGGGTTGCCGGCGCGGGTCGATCACCTCGAAGAGTTGCGGCGACGGGTTCACCGCCTGGCGTGGATCACGCCCGAGCCGGAGCGGTACTGGGCCCAGGCGACATGCGCGATGTCCGACTACGCGGACGTGTGCGATCACGTGGTCGTTGCGCGTGACGGCGAACAATTGCTCTCGCACGCAGCGGAACTCGGCCACGCACTTCGGTGATCGGTGCGTGGCCGAGCCCTACTGTTCACGGTGCCGACACGCGTGCCAGAACTTCGTCGAGCCGGTCGTAGCCCTGGCTCATGCCGGTCTCCATCCCGGACGATGCCATTCCGTCGCGAGCCTCCATACTTGGATACACCGCATGGCCGCTGAGCCTGCAGCGCCCGCCGCCGAGATCGGTGAAGGTGAGGAACTCGATGCTCACCACATCGGCAAATCCATCGAATTCGAATGTCTGAACCGCGAATTCGTTCTCGCGCACGGTGTGGAAGACTCCCGTGAACGTGTACGAACCATCGTTGTCGGTGTGGGTGTACCGGTAGCTGCCGCCGGTGCGGAAATCGTAGTGGTCGATCGTCATCTCCATGCCGCGCGGGCCGAGCCACTGCACGATGAGGTCAGGGTCCTTGTGGGCGCGGAACACGTCGGCGACAGGAAAGTCGAATTCGCGCTCGTAGTCGATGAAGGGGACACCGTCGGCGACGGTGACGTTCATGGCGTTGCTCATGACGAACCTTTCCGAGGGAGGTTCCGCCGGGAACCTCTATGGTTTCGGGTCGGCCGAGTCCCCGGCCAGCGCGGCGTCGAGATCGCGGAACTGCTGTTCCTTGACCAACCGGTAGCGGTCGATCCAGGCGGTCAGCATCTCCAGCCGCGCGGGATTCAGATGGACGGGACGGCGCTGGGCGTCGCGTGTGCGAGTGACGAGTCCGGCGTGTTCCAGAACCTGAATGTGCTTCGAGATCGCCTGTTTGGTGATCGCGAAGGGTTCCGCGAGTTCGTTCACGGTGGCGGGCCCGCGGCTGAGCCGGGCGACGATGCGGCGGCGGACCGGGTCGGCCAGGGCAGTGAATGCCAGGTCGAGTTGGTCGTCGTTCGCGTCGTCGTGCATGGTCGGGCCTCCATTTTGGCAACCTTCTGGTTTATCAACCATCTGGTTGAATAAAGGATGCGCTCGCACGTGCCTCCTGTCAAGGGCCGTTCGGAGAAGTTCGAACGGCCGTGTAGTTCGAATGCCCGCGCAGCTGCGATCACGCGGTTACCGTCGGAGGATGATCTCGGGGGCGAGAATACGATCGGGAATCAGGGTCGCTGCTGCAGCGGCGGTGGCGCTCGCGCTCGTCGGCGCGTGCGCGTCGGGAACCGAGGGCAGCCACAGCGACGACACGCAGGGCGCCGCCGAGACCTGTACCGCGGGGCCCAACGGCACCCCGCTCACGGGCGCACCACCGTCGCCGGAGACGGGTGAACGCGATATCTCGACCAATCCCGAGATCGCCACCGGCTATCGCACGGGCATGACCGCGGTGACCGCCGATTCGTATGCGGTCTCGACTGCGAATCCCGTCTCCACCGAGGCGGCGTGCGCAGTCCTCCGCGACGGTGGCACCGCCGCCGACGCACTGGTGGCGGCGCAGATGGTGCTCGGACTTGTCGAACCGCAATCGTCCGGCATCGGCGGTGGTGCGTTCCTGGTGTACTACGACGCCGAATCCGGCGAGGTCCAGGCATACGACGGCCGCGAGACGGCCCCCATGTCCGCGACCGAGAACTACTTGCGCTGGATCAGCGACACCGACCACACGGAACCGAAGCCAGACGCGCGCGCCAGCGGGCGGTCGATCGGAGTGCCGGGCGTGTTGCGCATGCTCGAAATGGTGCACGCCGAACACGGCTCGACGGGCTGGGCCGACCTGTTCGACCCCGCGATCGAACTCGCCGACCAGGGAATCGTGATCAGCGACCGGATGGCCGATTCGATCGCCGACTCCGCGGCGCAACTTGCTGTCGACGACGACGCCCGCGCGTATTTCCTGCTCCCGGACGGGAACCCCAAACCGGCGGGGGAGACGCTCACCAACCCGGCCATGGCCAAGACCCTCGGCGCGATCGCCGCGGGCGGTGCCGACGCCTTCTACACAGGCGACATCGCGCAGGCCGTCGTCGACGCGACGGCAACCGACTCGGGTGGACGCACGCCCGGCACGATGACCCTCGCCGATCTCGCCGGATACGAGGCGAAAGCGCGCACACCCCTGTGCACCCCGTACCGCGACTACGAGATCTGTGGGATGCCGAATCCGTCGTCCGGTGGTGTGACGGTGGCCGCAACACTGGGCATCCTCGAGAACTTCGACCTCGCCGGGTTGCCGCCCGGCGACGTCGATTCCGACGGTGGTGTGCCGGACGCAGATGCCGTCCATCTGGTCTCGGAGGCCGAACGACTCGCCTACGCGGATCGCGACAAGTACGTCGCCGATTCCGATTTCGTTCCGCTGCCCGGCGGTTCGCTCGACACCCTCGTGAACCCGGAGTACCTCGCCGAACGTGCCGGCCTGATCGATCCGGGCAAGAGCATGGGCGAAGCGCAGCCGGGTGATTTCGGGCCCGTGCCTCTCGGTGTTCCCGAACAGACCCCGGAACACGGCACCAGCCACATCTCGGTTGCCGACAGCTACGGCAACGTCGCATCCATGACGACGACGATCGAGTCGGCGTTCGGGTCGTTCCACATGATCGATGGTTTTCTGCTCAACAATCAGTTGACCGACTTCGCTGCCGAGCCGGTCGACGAGGACGGCATGCCCGTCGCCAACAGTGTTGCGCCGGGGAAACGTCCCCGCAGTTCGATGGCCCCGACCCTCGTATTCGACCGCACCCCCGACGGTGGACGCGGCGATCTGCAGATGGTCGTCGGATCGCCCGGTGGCTCGGTGATCATCCAGTTCGTGGTCAAGACCCTGGTCAACTCGCTCGATTGGGGCCTCGACCCGCAGCAGGCCGTCTCGGCAGTGTCGTTCGGGTCTGCGAACACGCCGGTCACCGGAGTCGGTGGAGAACACCCGGCGATCGATGCGTCCGACGACGGCGCGCAGGACCCCCTCGTGCAACAACTCCGCGACATGGGGCACGAGGTGTCCGTCGCCCCTCAATCCAGCGGGCTCAGTGCGCTCCAACGCGACGGCGAAGGCTGGATCGGTGGCGCCGATCCGCGCCGTGAAGGCGCCGTCATGGGAGACACCGGTCAGTGACCACGACCTGCACCGACGAGACCTGTCGTGACCGGACCTACCCGATCGGGTAGGTCGAGCGCCCGCCCGCAGGTCCGGTGCGTGGCTATCCGCAGCGGCCTAGGCTCAGGGTGCCCACGTAAGCTGGATCACAGCAATTTCGTGCAGATCGTCAGGAGTGAGCAGTGGCCGTCGTCGTGCCGGAACCCGGGTATGCAGGGGTGGGCCACCATGTCGGCGAGGGGAGCCGCCCCGGGGTCGTGAAGTTCCACGCCCCCGAGATCGTGTTCGGGGAGGGATCACTGGTCGAGGCGGCACACGCGACAGCGCGCCTCGGCGGGGTCCGGCCGATGCTCGTCACCGACCCGGGCCTGACAGCAGCCGGCTGGGTCGACGAGTTGCGCCGCCACCTCCTCGACCGGGGCCTGAGCCCCACCATCTGGTCGGGCCTGACTCCGAACCCCAAGGACTACGAGGTCGCGGCCGGTCACGAGGCGTACCGGGAGGCCGGCTGCGACGTGCTCGTCGCGCTCGGCGGAGGCTCCGTGATCGACGCCGCGAAGGGCATCGCGATCCTCGCCGCAAACGGCGGCAGCATCCTCGACTACGAGGGCGTCGACCGCGCGAGCCTGCCGATCCCGCCGATGGTGATGGTGCCGTCGACGTCCGGTACCGGTGCAGACGTGTCCCAGTTCTGTGTGGTCACCGACACCGCACGCGGCAGCAAGGTCACCATCATCGGGCGGTCCCTGGTGCCGGATCTCACGGTGATCGACCCGCGACTGCTCACCACCATGCCCGACGACCTCAATGCGGCAACCGGTCTCGACGCGCTGACGCACGGCGTCGAGGCATTCGTCTCCCTCGCGCACAATCCCCTTACCGACCATCACGCGCTGCGGGCGATCGGCATGGTCACCGGCACACTCGTCCGCACGATCGACGACCCACTCCACATGGCGGCGCGCGCGGCGATGGCACAGGCGAGCCTGGAAGCCGGGCTGGCCTTCACCAACGCGATTCTGGGCGCCACGCATGCGATGAGCCATCAGGTAGGTGGTCTCCTCGATCAGCCCCACGGCGTCATCAACGGGGTATTGCTCCCGCATGTCATCCGATTCAACGGCGCGTCCGATCCCGACCCATACGTCACGATCGCCGCGACACTCGGACTCGATGAAGCACGTGGGCCCGCAGCCGACGCGGTCGAAGCGGTCGCCGCGCGGATCGACGACCTCTCCCGCCGGGTGGGTGTGCCACGAGGGCTGAAGCAGCTCGGAGTCACCGAGAGCGACCTCCCGCGGCTCGCCGAGGGGGCACTCCGCGACGCCTGTATGTCCACCAATCCGCGCACTGCAACCCACGCGCAGATGATCGAACTGTTCCGGACGGCGCTGTGAGTGCGCCGGACCTCTCGGCGCTCACTGGCCTCAGGTCGGGAAAACCGACGTTCTATCCTCAATACCGCGGTGCGGCAGAACGTCTCGAACGGGTCGTGTATGCGCTCGAATTGATCTCCCGAGCGCTCGTCCGCACCGTCGAAGGCCCCGAGACACTGATCTGCGCCGTTGCGGAGGCTGCTCGCGCACATCTGAGCGCCCGCTGGGTAGCGTTTGCGCTCACCGACGGCACCCTGCCGGATGCAGGCCCTCGCCGCCTCGTGCTCGGGCCGGACGCCACCCCGTTCCTGGTCGACAACGTCGAAGGGCCACCGCTGCCCGACGAGGTGGTCTCGGTCCTCGAGGACATAAGCCGCGGATCGATCGAACAGGACACCGCGGTCGCGCCGCACCGTGCACTCGTGCCGATCGTCCTCGACGGGGGCGTGGCCGGGGCGATCGCGGCGTGGACACCCGAGCACCGCGTCCTCGACAGCACGGATCGGGCGGTGCTGTCGATCCTGGCGAGCCAGACCGCGGTCGCGCTCCAGAACTCGGCGCTGTACCAGCGGGGGCAGTTGCTGCTCCACCGCGCCGAGCAGGCGTACCAGGAAGCGAATCGTTCGGCGGCGGACCTGCAAGCGCGCAACGAAGAACTCGAGGCGACGCTGCGTGAGTTGGCACTGACCCAACGCAGGCTCGGCGCGGCGCACCGACATCAGGCGCTCGACGAGGAACGGCACCGTATCGCACGTGAACTCCACGACAGCGTCACCCAGGCCGTGCTGTCCGCCGGCATGCAGATAGAAGTGTGTCGCAGTGAGATTCCCACCGAGGAGCGCAGTGAGCGGCTCGATCTGGCCAAGGAGTTGACCCGCCGCGCCGTCGAACAACTCCGGTCCGCCATCTACGCCCTCAACCGCACCTCCGACGCCGATCGCTCGTCGCTCCCCGAGATGCTCGAGCAACTCCGGGTCGCGCACACGCCCGCCGAACTCGACATCGCAGTAAGGGTGGGCGGAACACCCCTCGAACTGTCCGGCGACGCGGAACACTCCCTCCTCCGGATCGCGGGTGAGGCACTGTTCAATGCCGCCGTGCACGCGAACGCGACCCGGGCGATCCTGCGCCTGACCTACAGCCCCGACTCGGTGCTGTTGTCCGTCGCAGACGACGGTGACGGAGACCCTGCGCGCATGCGGCTGATGCTGAAGCTGGCCGACGGCAACGACCTCGACGGCCGTCATCGTGGGCTGGCCAACATGAAGGCTCGCGCACACGAACTCGGCGGCACCCTCGAGGTGCGCCGAGCCAGGATCGGCGGGGTTCGCATCGCCGTCCGGATCCCGGTTCGCCGCCCGGCTGCACCGGCCACGACGGGAGAACTGCAATGACCCTGCCGCAACAACACACGCCGCAACAGCACCCACAGCGTGCCCATTCCGGCACCATCAGGATCGCGCTGGTCGATGATCACGCGATCCTCCGCCAGGGATTACGTTCGATCCTCGATCGGGAACCCGACCTCGAAGTGGTGGGGGAGGCGTCCACAGATGTGGAGGCGGTCGCGCTGGTCGACCGGATGCGCCCGGACATCGTCCTGCTCGACCTGAAGCTGTCGGCCGGGTCCGACTTCGAAGGCCTGGCTTTGTGCGGGCAGTTGTCCGCATCCCACCCCGGCACCGGATTGCTCGTCCTCACTACCTTCCTCGACGAGCAGATCGTCGTCCGTGCGGTGCATGCAGGTGCCCGCGGCTACGTCGTCAAGGATGTCGACACCACCGAACTCGTTCGCGCTATTCGCGCGGTGTCGCGTGGGGAGAGCGCATTCGATTCGCGCAGCGCGGCGGCGGTGGTGCGGTCCCTCAACGGTCAGGGCGTCTCGGCCGAACAACTGACCGGGCGGGAACTCGAGGTGCTGAAACTGCTCGCGGGTGGCCTGTCGAACGCGAAGATCGGTGAGCAGCTGTATATCTCGGCGACCACCGTGAAATTCCATGTCAGCAACATCATGCGCAAGCTCGGAGTGACCCGTCGCGCGGAGGCGGTGTATGCGGCGAGCAAGCAGGGCCTGATCTGACTTGTCAGGATGAGGGCAGCTGCTGCTCGAAGTTCTTGCCCCACTCGTCGAGCCAGGCGACTGCGATGTCGAGTGTCCGCCCGAGGTCGGTCAATTCGTACTCCACCCGCGGCGGTACCTCGGCGAAGACGGTACGCGAGACGATGCCGTCGGTTTCGAGGTCGCGGAGTTGCCGGGTGAGGACTCGCGGACTGACAGGTCCGACGAGTCGTCCGAGTTCCCCGAATCGACGCGGTCCGTCGAGCAGGTACTTGACGATCGTCAGCTTCCACGCCCCGCCGAGGACCGCGACCGCCACTTCGACCGGACACACCCGCAGCGCCGTTTCCACCGCTTTCCTGTGCATCGGACCTCCAATGCTTACATTTCTGTCACTATCGGACATGAATGTGCGTACTTCCCAATCGAGTTGCAGCATCAGAGTATGGGAGTATGACGTCGAACGAAAGCGTGCTGTGGGTGCACGCGCATCCCGATCGAACCTCGTTGAATCATGCGCTGTTCCGGTCCGGTACGGATCGACTGCGGTGCGTCGGCCATGATGTGTCGATTTCGGATCTCTATGCGCAGAACTGGAATCCGGTGCTCTCCGGCGCAGATTTCGTCGGTCCGGTAGGCGACACCTTGTCGGCGCAGCAGAAGCATGCCACCGCGACGGGAGGGCTCGCTGCAGACATTCGTCGTGAACAGGACGCCGTGCGGGCGGCACGGTACATCGTCGTGCAGTTCCCGCTGTGGTGGTACGGCATGCCCGCGATACTCAAAGGCTGGTTCGACCGCGTGTTCACCAACGGGTTCGCGTTCGGAGTGCACGACGAACACGGACATGTCGTCAAGTACGGGGACGGCGGCCTCGCGGGCAAGACGATGCTCGTCGTGGTGACCGCGGGTGACCGGGACTCGGCGCTGGGTCCGAGAGGAATCAGCGGATCGATCGATCACGTCCTGTGGCCGCTGCTCCACGGCACCGGCTTCTACACCGGGATGCGGGTGCTGCGACCGCATCTGATCGCGAGCGCGAACTGCATCGACGCACAGAGCTTCGACGCGGAGGAGAAGCGGTTGCACGCCCGGCTCGGCAAGCTCGAGACCGAACCGGCAATCGATTTCCGGTCGCTACGCTCCGGTGACTACGACGCCGATCACGTGTTGTTGCCGCACATCTCTGCCGGTGCAGGCGGCCCGGACAGCCATGTGCGTCAGCGGGCGTCGAGCACCAGCCAGCCGCCGTGGTGCTCGAACGCCTCGTAGGGCAGTCCCGTGCCGCGACCCAGCGCCTCGAGCGCGGTGAGATCGAACGTCCGGATGTGCCCATGGCACGCGGTGGCCTCGTCCTCGAACGGCACGGCAACCACGACGCGCTCACGTGCGACCCGCACGGCCTCGCGCAGTACGGCGTCGCCTATCTCGTCGTCGACGTGTTCGAGCAGGTGGATGGCGGTGACGGTGTCGGAGCTGTTGTCGGGGACGGGCACGTGCGCGGCGTCGCACACGATCGTGTCGAGTTCGATGCCGAGCTCGGGCGCGACGGCGTCGAGCAGCCGCATGGTGCCGGGCAGGATGTCGGTGGCCGTGACGCGAGTACCGGCGCGGGCAAGGCGGAGCGGGAGGAAACCGAAGCACGACCCGAGGTCGAGGACGTGGCCGCGGACGAGCTCTTCGGCTTTTTCGTGGATCGGCGCGAAATCTGCAGTGCCGTCGAGGAGTTCGCCCAGAGAATTGCGGTAGTAGGTGACCCACGCGTCGAGTGCGCCGGGGACCGTGGAGCGGACGAGCCCGACCATGGTCAGTTCGAACTCCTCCTGTCCGAATGCGGCATCCTGCACCGACGCGGTGACAGCGGCAACGAGCCGTTCGCTGAGCTGGTCGGCGGTGAGTGAGTGCGTCACGTGCAACCGGTCGTCGCCACGACGAAGGGTGAGATCGCCGGACGGAACGTGCTCGACCGTCACGTGGTCGTGTGACCAGCGTCCGGGAGGGCACGGGGCGAGGGAATCGAGCACGGTCATGGAAGGCCAATCTCAGTGGAGTGTGGAGCGACGGTGAGACCACTGTAGTCGAGTCCTGCTGTGAGGGGCTGCATTCCGGTGGCGAGCAGCTCTCGGAGATTCGCCGCGGGGTTGTCGAGCCATTCCTCGTACGCGGCGAGTGCCACACCCAGAAGCAGGTACCCGCAGGTGCGCGGCATGTGGTCGTCGGGGGAGGCACCGGTGCGACGAGCGGTGAACTCGGCGACGACGCGTCGCCACCCTTGGTACATCACCGACGAGTACCCCTGGAGCGCCGGCGTGCGAAGGATCAGGCTCATCCGTGCGCGATGGCGATCGGCTTCCGAGTCCGGGAAGGTGTTGAAGTCGAGTATCGCGGTGGTGAGTGCTTCGGTCAGCGGGACGTCGTCGGGGATCGCGGCGAGGCGGTCCCGCATGTGATCGAGGTGTGCATCGAAATCGCCCCAGGCCAGAGCGTTCTTGGAAGGGAAGTATCGGAAGAACGTACGCCGCGCAATGCCTGCTTCCTCGGCGATGTCGTCGACGCTGGTTTCGTCGAAGCCGGCCTTCTGGAACAACTCGATGCCGATCGCGGACAGGCTCTCCTTCGTGGTGGACGGGCGTCGTCCTACCCGAGCGGACGGTTTTCGTCGGCTTCGCATCGTTGTGCCCTCCCTCACGTGACATTCTGCACTCGATGCCATTAGAGTGGTTAACCGGGTCACAGTGCAAGCGCGGTGTGACACCGGGCTCCAGTTCTGGAGTGTGAAGAAATGAAGTGCGAAAGAACCGAGGAGGAAGCATGTCCGATCGTGACAACGCCGTGATCGAGTCCGATCTGATCGAGGAGTCTCTCGTCGAAGAGGTGTCCATCGACGGTATGTGCGGCGTGTACTGACATGACCGCGCCCGGAGCCACCGACGTGTCCCCCGAAGCTATGGATACCGAAACGTTCGACCCGGGTGCCACCTGGCGGCTCCATCCGCAGGTAGCGCTTCGCCCCGAACCTTTCGGGGCGTTGCTCTACCATTTCGGCACCCGCAAGCTGTCGTTCCTGAAGAACACCGTCATCGTCGAGATCGTCAAGTCGCTCGATGATCATGCATCGGTGCAAGAGGCGTTGCGCGCCCACGGGATCGACGAGAGCGCCGAGCTGCCATACGTGCGTGCCCTCGGCACGCTGGCCGCTTCGAACATGATCGTTCCCGCCTGACGTTCCGACCCAGCAAGGATTCGCCATGACGTCTCTGCTCGAACCACCCGTAACCGCTGCGCCACCGAAGGTGGGGCGCCTCGTCGACCAGTTCGAAAAAGGCCTCGACGCCCCGATCTGCCTGACCTGGGAACTGACCTACGCCTGCAACCTGTCGTGCGTGCACTGCCTGTCGTCTTCCGGTAAGCGCGACCCCCGCGAACTCAGCACAGAACAGTGCAAGTCGATCATCGACGAGCTCCAGCGCATGCAGGTGTTCTACGTCAACATCGGCGGCGGCGAACCCACCGTGCGCTCCGACTTCTGGGAGCTCGTCGACTACGCCACGGAACATCAGGTGGGCGTGAAGTTCTCCACCAATGGCGTGCGCATCGACAAGAAGGTCGCCGCGCGCCTCGCCGCCTCCGACTACGTCGACGTGCAGATCTCCCTCGACGGCGCGACCGCCGAGGTCAACGACGCGGTGCGCGGTCCGGGTTCCTTCGCGATGGCCGTGCGTGCGCTCGAGAATCTCTCCGAGGCCGGCTTCCGCGACGCGAAGATCTCTGTCGTCGTCACCCGCCAGAATGTCGATCAGCTCGACGAGTTCAAGGCTCTCGCCGATCAGTACGGAGCGACCCTGCGCATCACGCGCTTACGCCCCTCCGGTCGTGCCGTGGACGTCTGGGACGATCTGCACCCCACCCACGAGCAGCAGCGACAGCTCTACGATTGGCTCGTCGCGCACGGTGAAGGGGTGCTGACCGGCGATTCGTTCTTTCACCTGTCCGCCTTCGGAGGCTCCGACGGCGGGGGTGGGCTGCCCGGCCTGAACCTGTGCGGCGCCGGCCGTGTCGTGTGCTTGATCGACCCGATCGGGGACGTATACGCCTGCCCGTTCGCGATCCACGACAACTTCCTTGCAGGCAACATCCTCACCGACGGCGGATTCTCACAGGTCTGGAAGACCTCGGAACTGTTCCGTTCGCTGCGTGAACCGCAGTCTGCCGGTGCGTGTGCGTCGTGCAACTTCTACGACTCCTGCCGCGGCGGCTGTATGGCCGCGAAATTCTTCACGGGTCTTCCGATGGACGGACCGGATCCCGAATGTGTTCAGGGATACGGGCAGTCGGCACTCGAAGGCGAACGCACCGTGCCGCAGTCCAGCGTCGACCACTCACGCACCGGCAAGCGCGCTGAGCGTCGCACCCCTGCGGCGCCGGTGCCCCTGACGCTGCTCACCAAACCCCCCGCCAAGTTCTGCGACGAGAATCCGCTCGCAGGTCTGTAGATCCCGAGGAGACCACTTCAGATGGCCAAGCCTTCCTGGCTGAAGAACCCGTGGGCCCAGGACCCCTGGTTCGAAACGGTCGCGATCGCGCAGGAGCGCGCCCGCAAACGACTGCCCAAGTCCGTCTACGGCGCACTGGTTGCCGGGTCGGAAGCCGGTCTCACGGTGGACGACAACACGGCCGCGTTCCGCGAACTCGGTTTCGCTCCGCATGTTGCCGGGCTGTCCGACAAACGTGAGATGGGTACCCGGATCCTGGGGCAGGACGTGTCACTGCCGGTGATGATCTCCCCGACCGGCGTGCAGGCCGTGCATCCCGACGGTGAGGTCGCGGTGGCGCGCGCCGCGGCTGCCCGAGGTGTGGCGATGGGATTGAGCTCGTTCGCGAGCAAGTCCATCGAAGATGTCGCCGCGGTCAACGACAAGACGTTCTTCCAGATGTACTGGGTGGGCAGCCGTGAGGTGCTCGTCCAGCGCATGGAACGTGCTCGCGCAGCCGGGGCGAAGGGTCTGATCATGACCCTCGACTGGTCGTTCTCCAACGGTCGCGACTGGGGCAGCCCGGCCATCCCCGAGAAGATGAATCTCGACGCGATGATCAAGTTCGGGCCCGAGGGCATCACACGTCCCAAGTGGCTGCTCGAGTGGGCCAAGACGGGCGGAGTCCCCGATCTGACCACACCGAACCTCACGCCCCCGGGCGGAGAAGCGCCCACGTTCTTCGGTGCGTACGGCGAGTGGATGACCACCCCGCTGCCCACGTGGGAGGACGTCGCGTGGTTGCGTGAGCAGTGGGGCGACGGACCGTTCGTACTCAAGGGCGTCATGCGCGTCGACGACGCCAAGCGTGCAGTCGATGCCGGAGTCACCGCGATCTCGGTGTCGAACCACGGCGGTAACAACCTCGACGGCACTCCCGCGCCGATTCGCGCGCTGCCTGCTATCGCCGAGGCGGTCGGCAAGGACGTCGAAGTGCTGCTCGACGGCGGTATCCGCCGCGGCAGCGATGTCGTCAAGGCACTGGCGCTCGGGGCCAAGGGCGTTCTCATCGGACGTGCTTACCTGTGGGGCCTCGCCGCGAATGGTCAGGCCGGTGTCGAGAACGTCCTCGACATCCTCAGTGGTGGGATCGGCTCCGCTCTCATGGGTCTCGGTAAGAACTCGATCCACGAGCTGACCCCGGACGACGTGTTCGTGCCGGCCGGGTTCCGCCGCGACCTCGGTATCTGAGACGAACCTCGTTCCGACACAGATGAGCTCAGGGCGTGCCTGCCCGATCAGGCTCACCGATCCGATCACCCTCGCCGGACGCACCGCTCCGGCGAGGGTGATCTTCGGTCCACATGAGACGAATCTCGCAGAGAGAAGGGCGTTCTCGGCTGAGCACGTCGCCTACTACGAGCGGCGTGCGCGCGGCGGCGCCGGCATCGTTGTCACCGAGGTCGCCTCGGTCCACCGTCTCGATCATCCCTACGAGCGCGCGCCCCTCGCAGAAGTCAGCGGGACCGGGTGGGCAGGGATCGTCGACGCGTGCCGTCCCCTCGGTTCTCTCGTCCTCGCCGGCCTCGGGCACAGCGGCCTGCAGGGGTCCAGCGCCTGGTCTCAGTCGGCTCTGTGGGCTCCGTCGCGTGTACCTGACCCGGCGACCCGTGAACTGCCCGCCGAGATGACCGCCGCCGACATCGATGCCGTCATCGAGGGATTCCGGCGTGCCGCGGCGATCTCCGTCGCGGCGGATACCGACGGTGTCGAACTCGACGCCGGACCCACCGCGTTGCTGCGCCAGTTCCTGTCCGGGCTGACCAACCACCGCGCGGATGCCTACGGTGCCGATCGGCTGCTCCTGTTGCGCGAGGTGCTGACCGCCGTTCGCGACGAGCTCGGAACACAACGAATCGTGGCACTGCGCCTCTCGTGCGACGAGAACGCCCCCTGGGCGGGTATCACCCCGGATGCTGCGGCCGTGTGGGCCCGCGAGCTCGCCCCGCACCTCGACCTGCTCACCGTCGTGCGCGGTGGTCTGTACACACCCGAGACCTACCGGCCCGACGCACACACCCCCGAAACGTTCAACGACGAGTTGTGTCGCGGGATACGCCACGCCGTCGAAGGCGCCGTGCCGGTGGTCCTGCAGGGCAGTGTCGTCGACCCCGTTCGCGCGGCACAGGCTCTCGGCGGGATCTGCGACATGGTCGAGATGACGCGCGCCCAGATCGCTGATCCCGATCTCGTGCGATCGATCCGGGGCGGTCGACGGCCGAGACCGTGCGTGCGATGCAATCAAGCGTGTCTCGTCCGGGATTTCCGCAACCCGATCGTCGGATGCATCGGAAACGCCGAGGCCGGGCGAGAGACCCGGCCGCTGGTTCGGCACGCAGACGACCCCCGCGACGTGATGATCGTCGGCGGGGGACCGGCCGGTCTCGAAGCTGCGCGTGTGCTCGCCGAACGCGGGCACCGCGTCGTATTGACCGAGCGGGACGAACGTGTCGGAGGACTGATGTCGCTGATCTCGGTCGGACGAGGGCGCGCCGATTTTGCCGCACTCACCACGTGGATCGAGAGTCGTTGTCGTGCACTCGGAGTCGACATCCGGACCGGCACCGAGGCCGGCGCTACCGACATCGAGTCGGCAGTTGCGGCCGGTATCGCGGTGGTACTGGCGACCGGTGGAGAGCCCCGGTCTCCAGGGTTTCCGGTTGTAGACGAGAGCCGGTATGTCACGGCGACCGAGGTGCTGGCGCACCCCGACCTGCCGTCGGGCCCAGTAGTTGTCTGGGACCCGGCGGGCGGCCCGATCGCCGTCTCGGTGGCCGAACATCTCGCCGAGCGCGGCGCGGAGGTGCACTATGCGACAGCCGACTCGATCGCCGGTTCACGGCTGGCGCCCACCGGCGACCTGGTCGCGGCGAACACGAGGATGGTGCGGGCCGATATCACCCGGCACCTCGACGTCAGGGTGAGTGCGGTCGATGGCAACGGTGTTCACCTCGGGTGCCGCCATTCGAACGAATCGGTGGTGGTGGAGGGGGCGACCCTCGTCGACTGCGCACCGCTGCGTCCGGGTTCGCCCGGGCGGCCGAAGGCGCTGCGTATCGGCGACTGCGTCGCACCGAGAACCGTCCGCTCAGCGGTCGAGGAAGGATACGAATTGGGGCGGACGCTGTAATCTGAGCAAACTGAAACAGGTTCTACTCGACGATCGAAGGGAACGGCTGCAATGGGCGAATTCGACGGCAAGGTCGTCTTCATCACCGGTATCGCGCGGGGACAGGGCCGCAGCCACGCTCTGCGGTTCGCGCGCGAAGGCGCGTCGATCATCGGGATCGACGTCGCGAAATCGGTCACGGACTACGCCACCTACGAGCAGGCAACCGAGGACGACTTCCACGAGACCGTCCGGTTGGTCGAGGAGGTGGGCGGCAAGATCGTGGCCCGCATCGGAGACGTCCGCGACAGCGCCGCCTTGAAATCCGTCGTCGACGAGGGTGTGGCGCAATTCGGCCGGCTCGACGTCGTGGTGGCCAATGCGGGTATCTGCACATGGAACAGATTCTGGGAAATGCCCGACGACCAGTTCGAAGAGCTCATCGATATCAACCTCACGGGTGTGTTCAAGACCCTCAAGGCTGCGGCACCCGCGATGATCGAGGCGGGCAACGGCGGATCCATCATCGTCGTCAGCTCGGTCGCGGGCCTCAAAGCGATGCCGGGCCAGATCAATTACGCGGCAGCGAAATTCGGACTCGTGGGCATCACTCAGGCCGCCGCGAAGGAACTCGGCGAGTTCAACATCCGCGTCAACTCCATCCACCCGTACGGCGTGAACACCCCGATGGGTACCGACGTCGCCGTCCTGAAGCTGTTCGAGAAGCACCCGTCGTGGGGTCCGAACTTCGTCCCGATTCTCACCGAGAAGCCCATCGCCGACCCCGACGATATCTCCGACGCGGTGCTGTTCCTCGCGAGCGACCGTGCGAAGACCATCACCGGAAGTCAGATGGCGCTCGACCAGGGCAACTCGAAGGTCTGAACCGATGTCGCGCAACGCGGACGGAGCCGATCCCCGGGACACCCTGCGGATCGGCCCGTTCACGCTGCGCAACCGCATGATCTTCCCCGCCCACCTCACCAACTTCGCGATCGACGGCGTGATCACCGATCAGCACATCGCCTACTACGAGGCGCGTGCACGCGGCGGTGCAGCCATGATCATCACCGAGGAACACACCGTGCACCCCTCGGATCGGCCGTACGAAAAACTGATTCGTGGGTGGGATCCGGCGGTACTGCCCGGCTACCGGCGGCTTGCCGACGCGGTGCATCGACACGGCACACGGCTCCTCGCGCAGCTCAACCACAACGGAGCGCAAGGCAGCTCGATGTACACCGGGCGCCCGCTGTGGTCGCCGGGAACCGATCCCGACCCGTTGTTCCGGGAAGTACCGATGGAAGTGGGCGAACGCGAGATCGCCGAACTCATCGAGGGATACGCCGACGTGGCGCGTCGATGCATCGACGGCGGCTTCGACGGCGTCGAGATCCAATGCTCGCAGGCCTCGATCCTGCGTGCCTTCCTGGCGTCCGGCACCAATCCTCGCACCGACCGATACGGCGGCGATCTGCACGGACGTGCACGGCCGCTGCTCGAGGTGTTGGCGGGTGTTCGGGCCGCGATCGGGTCGGGCCATGTGGTCGGGGTGCGACTGAGCGGGTACGACGGCACCGACGGGGGTATCGACGTCGACGACTCGGTGCACGTTGCCCGGATGCTCGAGACCACCGGTCACGTCGACTACCTGAACACGTCCGTCGGCGTTGCCACCGAGACACTGCATCTCATCGAAGCACCCATGGCGACCCCGCACGGCTATTCCCTGTTCGTGCCCAGTGCGATCCGCGCCGCGGTGTCCCTGCCGGTCGTCGGTGTCGGACGGTTCACGAGGCCAGACCAGGTTCGGGCAGCCTTGTCCGACGGTGTGTGCGATCTCGTGGGTGCGGTGCGAGCACAGATCGCCGATCCGGACTTCGCCGGAAAGGTTCTCTCGGGCCTCGACGACGAGGTGCGCCCGTGTATCGGCTGCAATCAGGAATGCATCGGCCGCGTCGGTCTCGGCCGGTGGATCGGCTGCACCGTGAACCCGCGCGCGGGCCGGGAATCGGTATTGCTACCCGAGGTGCGCGCACCGGGCCGCAGAGTACTGGTAGTGGGCGGCGGGCCTGCCGGATTGCAGGCTGCGGCGACCGCTGCTGATCGTGGCCACGTCGTCACGCTGTGTGAGCGGAAGACGCTGACAGGAGGTCAGATTCGCGGTGCCGCGGCTGCACCTCACCGCGGTGAGCTCCTCGGCATCGTGACGAGACTCGAAGCGGAATGCCTGCGGGCCGGTGTCGAGATCCGTACAGGCGTCGACGTCGATGTCGACGTCATCCGCGAGCTGCGGCCCGACGCGGTAATCGTGGCGACGGGTGCACGTCCACTCCGTCCTGCATGGGCCGCTGCGATCGAGCAGGTCGTCGATGTGCGCGACGTATTGGAAGGTCGCGCAACGCTGTCCGGCCGGATACTCGTCGTCGACGATCTCGGATTCCACGAGGCGACGTCGGTCGCCGAGCTACTCGCCGACCGCGGCTGCGATGTGACGGTATGTACCCCCGGAATGATCGTCGGCCAGGACCTCGGCCTCACCCTCGACATGGACGGCTGGCTGCGTCGCGCACACGAGAAGGGCATCGGGATGGTGCCCGACGTGGCGGTCGCAGGGCTGGTGGTCCGCGACAACAGGCTCCATGTGTCGCTGGTCCATCACCCCACCGGGAAAACTCGGGTACTCACGGTCGACGGAGTGGTCGTCGCGACGCACCAAGCGCCGGTCGGCGAACTGTGGACAGCTCTGTCGGAGAGCGGGATCCACGTGTCGCGAATAGGCGATGCCGTGACGCCGCGCCGCGCCCACGCCGCGATCCTCGAAGGCGACCGCGCGGCACTGGAGTTGGGAGTCTGACGTAGGTGCCGCGAATGCTGGTTGGTGTATCGAAATATGCGACACCTACTGTCATCTCCTACCTATCCAGGTCGTGCGGTGCTGAGAAGGTCTCAGACAGACAGCGCTGTCAGACCAGACAGTGCAGCGTGGGTCCGACGTCGCGCCGGATCGGGGACCGGCACCGCGTCGATGAGTGCCCGGGAGTACGGCTCGCGCGGTGAAGTGAAGACAGCATCAACCGGACCGGTCTCGACGACCGCCCCCGACTGCAGCACCACGACGCGGTCGGCAACCTGGTGCACCACAGCCAGATCGTGACTGATGAACAAGCACGCGAACCCGAGTTCGCGCTGGATCTCGGCGAACAGGTCGAGCACCTCGGCTTGCACCGACACGTCGAGCGCACTGGTGGGCTCGTCCGCGATGAGCAGCCGGGGCGCCAGAGCCAGCGCTCGGGCCAGCGCGATACGCTGCCGCTGTCCGCCGGAGAGCTGATGCGGGAAACGGTCGGTGAGGGCCGCAGGCAGGCGCACGGCATCGAACAGATCGAGAACCCGCTTCCGTCGTTCTGCCGGGGTACCCACGGAATGCACGTCCAGGGGCTCACGGACACTGGCTCCGACAGAAAGCCGCGGATCGAGTGAGGTAGCGGGATCCTGCTGCACGAACGCCACATCGCGACGTAGGGTGCGGAGCCGAGTGGCGGAGATAGAGGACAGGTCCTGGCCCTCGACGGACACCCGCCCGGATGTCGCCTGGACGAGGCCGAGGGCGACGCGACCGAGAGTGGACTTGCCGGAACCGGATTCACCGACGAGGCCGACCACTTCGCCGGCGTGCACGGTCAGGTCGACGGAGTCGACAGCGCGGAACGCCGCGGTGCCGCGCCGCGCGGGATAGGTGACGCCCACCTTGTCGAGTTCGAGGACGACGTCCCCGGCGGGCTTCTCGGCAACCGTGGTGCTCGCGTGCTCGGGCAAACGGGGTACAGCGGCGAGCAGCGCCCGAGTGTACGGGTGCTCGGGCGCATCGAAGAGCGAGTGCGCCGTGTCGGTCTCGACGACCACTCCGTTGCGCATGACCACCACGCGGTCGGCGTGCTGGGCGACGACGCCCATGTTGTGGGTGATGAGCAGGATGCCCATGCCGGTGCGCTCACGAATACGACCGAGCAGTGC
This sequence comes from Rhodococcus sp. F64268, assembly GCF_023015605.1. Lineage (NCBI taxonomy): Bacteria > Bacillati > Actinomycetota > Actinomycetes > Mycobacteriales > Nocardiaceae > Rhodococcus > Rhodococcus sp. F64268. The sequence continues at coordinate 24,066 of NZ_JALKAI010000017.1, read as the reverse complement.
GAGGATCTCCGCCTGGACAGTGACATCGAGTGCGGTCGTGGGTTCGTCGGCGACGAGCAGATCGGGATCGTTCGCGAGTGCGAGCGCAATCGCGACACGCTGTTTCTGCCCGCCGGAGAGTTGATGGGGAAAGTGGTCCACCCGCTTCGCGGGTTCGGGGATTTCGACCTGTTCGAGAAGAGAGATCGCGAGTGCCCTCGCCTCGGCTTTCGAGACCTTCCTGTGTGCGCGGATGGCCTCGCGCAGTTGCCAACCGATGCGGCGCACCGGATTCAACGCGCTTTGCGGTTCCTGGAAGATCAATGCGACGTCGGAGCCGCGATAGCGCGCGAGGTCGCTCTCCTCGGCACCGATCATCTCGGCTCCGCCCAGGAGGATCGAGCCCGCTACGGACGCGGTCGCAGGGAGGAGGCCGAGGATCGCCCGCGCGGTCATGGACTTGCCTGATCCGGATTCGCCGACCAGCGCGACGACCTCGCCGCGTTCGATCTGGAGCGAGACGTTGTCGACGGCGGGATGCCCGGTCCCGAAGTCGATGGTGAGACCGGAGACGGCGAGCAGTGGTGTGGTCACAGGAAGGTCCTTGCTGGTGAGTGCGGCCGGTGTCAGCGGCGACGCGAACGGGCGGCCAGTGCTTGTGAGATCAGGAGGAGGCCGAGGACGAGAACGACGACCACGACCAGGGGACCTACGACGAACAACGGTGAGTGATAGGCATTCTGGGTGCCCTCCTTGATGAGCGAGCCCAGGGACGGTGTGGGCGGTGTGATCCCGAGGCCGAGGAAGCTCATTGCACCTTCGATGAACACTCCGACAGACATCGCGAGCGCGAGTTGCACCGTGAGTGGTTCGAGGCAATTCGGGAGGATGTGCCGGCGCATGATCCATCCCTCATCGGCGCCGACGGATCGTGCTGCCTCGATGTACGGTGCCTGGCGCACCGTGAGGACCGATGTCCGCATCAGCCGTCCGAACACCGGGATCTCGGCGAGCACGATCACCGTGGCGATCGTCCATACACCCGGGCCGATCACCATCGCCAGAGCGATGGCCAGCACGATGGTCGGGAACGCGATGATCAGATCGAATGCGCGCTGGACGAGTGTGTCGAGCCAGTCATACCGGGTCGCGGCCAGACCGAGCAGCGAACCGAGCGCCGCGCCTACCGGAACCGCCAGGAACACGACGAGCAGGTCGATGCGGATGCCGTACAGGGTGCGGGAGAGGACGTCGCGGCCGACGGAGTCCGTACCGAGGAGATGTTCGCCGCCCGGCGGTTGGAGAGTGGCACCGGGGATCTGCTGGTCGGGTGCAAACGGGGCGAGCCACGGCGCGAACACTCCGGCCAGGACCACGATCCCGACCAGGATCAGACCAGCCAGACCGCGGCCGCGGCGAAGTGCGCTCCAGGCGCTGTCGCGATCCGCACCCACCGGGGAAATCGAGTCAGCAGTGACAGTCGTAGTACTCATGCTCTGTCTCCCAGCCGGATTCGAGGATCGAGCGACGCATTGACCAGGTCGGTGATCAACTGGATGATCACGAACAGTGCCACCGAGAACAGCAGCATCACCTGCACCACCGGGTAGTCCCGGCTCGAGATGGCGCGCTCGATGAGATGGCCGAGCCCGGGCCACGCGAAGATCGCTTCCACCAACACGGCGCCTCCGAGCAGGTGGCCGATCTGGATGCCGAGGACGGTGATCGATGCAGGAAGAGCATTCGGGAGGGCCTGCGTGAGCACGATCCGCCGCCGGGAGATACCCAGAGCCCGTGCGGTCGTGACGTAGGGCTCCTCGAGTTGGGTGCGCAGCGATTCGGTGAGGAACCGCGTCAGTGAGGCCGCGATCGGCAACGCCAGGCACACCGCGGGCAGGATCAGGTACTGCGTCGAGATGCCGATATCGTCGAGAAATCCCCTGCGGGGTGTGCCGCCGGCCGGTAGGACGGCCCACACGACACCGAAGAAAACCACCAAGGCCGCACCGGTGACGAAGTTCGGAATGGCCACGGCGACAGTACCGAAAGTGGTCACGATGCTGCCCAGCCACTTCCGGTCCACGATTACCGACCCGGTGCTCAGAATCAGTGCTACGGCAACAGCGAGGACCAGGGCCGACAGCGCAAGCACGAGGGTGTTCCCGAGTGCGTCGAGCAGGAGCGAACTGATCTCACCGCCGAGGATCAGCGACCTGCCCGGATCGAACGTGATGATCCCGGAGAGCCACGAGAAATACTGTGCAATGGGAGATCCGGTGAGTCCGAGTTCGGCGCGCAGGGCGTCGATCGCTTCCGGGGGTGCATCCGGTCCCGCGAGGACCATGGCGGGATCGCCGGGAACCAAGCGGAGCAGCGCGAAGATCAGTACGGATCCGACGGCGAGGACGACGAGCGCGGAGGGAATCCGTCGCAGAGCGTAGTTCAGCATATTCGGTCACTCACTCAGATAGGTGTCGCTGAGGTCGAGCTCGGCCTTCTTCGACCAGTCGACGCCGTGGACGTTTGCTGACATGGCGAGCCAGTTCTCGGAGGCGAACAACTCGATGAGGAACGCGTTGTCGAGCAACTCGGTGTTGAGGACCTCGTATGCGGCTCGAGCCTCGGCGCTGGTCGGATCGACGATCTTCCACGCGTTCGCGACGGCTGCCTGATAGTCCGGATCGATGAAGTTCGAGGTGTTCTTCTTCGAGTTGAACGGGTAGGCGCTGGTCGGAAGTGTCGCCGGCGTGTACTGCGTGTAGGTGTGGGCGGTGATCCAGAGCCCGCCGTAGGTCCCGCCGATCAGGTGTTTGAGATTGGTTGCCTGGTCCACCGGTTCGAGCCTGGTCTCGATGCCGGCTGCGGCGAGATCCGCGTGGATGATCTGCGCAACGGCCTCGGACTCGCTCGAGCCCGTCGTGTAGGTGATCGGAATGACCGGGATGGCGCCGACTGCCGCGACCAGTGCCTTGGCTTTGTCGACGTCCTGGGCGTAGGTGTCGTTGAGGTCCGCGTCGTACGCGGGAGAGTAGTCCGGCCAAGGCAGGCTGCCCACGGTTCCGTATCCCTGGTAGACGTCGGCGAGGATGCGATCGTTGTCGACCGCGTAGGCGATGGCCTGACGAACCCGGACGTCGCTGATCCCGGGTGCCTGGACATTCGCGCCGATGTACCAGTTGCGTTCCACTCCTGTCTGGTCGACCAGCTGGTAGCGGTTGTCACTCTCGAGCTGTTCGGCGTCGCGTGGAGCGATCGAGAGCAGCAGGTCGAGCTGCCCGGAGCGCAGCTGGGAGACTCGCGTCTGGGCGTCGGGAATGACGAGGTATTCGACACCGTCGAGGTGAGGAGCTCCGTCCCAGTAACTCTCGTTGGCCTCGAACGTGATCGATGAGCTCGGCTTCCACTCCACGAAGCGGAACGCTCCGGTGCCGTTGTAACCGGAACCGGCATCGAAGTCGGCGATGGTGTTCTTGTCGATGATCGGCACGATGTCGAGTAGGTCGAGGATGTTGCTCGCCGGCTGCGAGAGTGTCAGGGTGATGGCGTGCGGGTTCGAGGTGTCGTACTCCGTGATCAGCGCAGCGGTGCTCGCGAGCTGACCGGCCCGCATGGGGTCCGCGTAGGTCCGCAAGCTGAACTCGACGTCCTCGGAGGTGAACGGCTTACCGTTGTGGAAGGTCACGTCGGGTCGCAACGTGAGGGTCACCGACTTACCGTCGGGAGAGACCTCCCAGGATTCGGCCAGGACGGGTTCCGCTTCCAAACCGTCCGGTGGGTAGCTGACGAGGGTGTCGTAGACCAGTCCGGTGATGGTGGCTCCCGCCAGGGCACCGGAGTAGAACGAGGCAGGCACAAGGTCGCCGCCGTCTCCGATCCGGAGCACACCACCTTCGGTGACCTCCGCGCTTCCGGCCTCTGCCGCAGCCTGGTCGACCGCCGAGGTACACCCTGCAACGGCGAGAAGACCGGCAAGGGACAGGGCGAGCGCTCCGAACGTGGAGCGGTGTCGAAGGCGTGCAGGGCGGCTGAACACGGATGGTTCCTTTCGGGAGCAGATCCGGCCACTCGCTGTGCGAAGTGACCGGATCCGTTGGGGGAGAGGTGGGTCAGGCTTCTTCGAAGCCGGGGAAACGGTCGGGGGTGTCGACTACGGAGAAGTGAGATGCATCGCCTGTGATGATCCGGCTGGATTCGCCGTCGACGGAGGTCGGGACGTCGCCGGCCAGCGTCACCCTGTGCACGGAACGCTTGTGGTCGCCGTAGTCGGCGATGCCGTAGTGCTGGGTGGCGCGGTTGTCCCAGATGACGAGGTCGCCGGGGGTCCATGCCCAACGCAGAGTGTTCTCGAGCTTGATGATCCGCTCCTGCAGGAGCTGGTAGAGCGCCGTCGATTCGGAGCTCTTGAGTCCGACGAACTTCTTCACGAAATGGCCGAGCACGAGTGACTTTTCACCGGTCTCGGGGTGGACACGGACCACGGGATGTTCTGTCTCGAACACCGTGCGGGTGAAGTTCTGCATCGTGTCCTTCGTCCTTGCGGCGATGCCTTGCTTGTCGGCGTGGACCCCGGCGTAGTCGTACTCGTTGCTGTGGAGTGCCCACAGGTTGTCCACGAGTGCCTTCAATGGAGCGGGAAGCTGCGCGTACGCGGCGGTCGTCGACGCCCAGGTGGTGGCACCGCCGTAGGGCGGGATCTCGACGGCGCGGAGGATCGAGGCCTTCGGAATCCGGTCGATGAAGGTGACGTCGGTGTGCCAGCTGTTGGCAGCGCCTTCGAGGATCAGGGTCCGGTTGTCCTCCGAGGTCAGCGTCGGGTGAGTGGTGGTCGGCGTACCGAGCGTCCCGGCGAACTCGTACTGGATCTCGTCCGTGAGGTGATGCTGGCCGCGGAAGACGACCACCTTGTTGGCGGCGAGCGCGTAGCGGATGGCGTAAGCGGTGTCGGGCGAGATGTCGCCGGAGACATGAACGCCCTCGATGAGCGCGCCGATGTTCTCGCCGAGCTTGGTGACGGTGATTCCGCCGGCGGTGTAAGTGTCGGTGGAGGTGGCGGGACGAGCTTCGACGGTGGTCATGTGCTTCTCCTCTGGGGGTGCGACGTAGTGGGTATCGGTGGTCAGCGGGCGGGGACGGGTGCCTCCGGGGCCACCTCGATGCGATGGATGCGGCGCGGCTCGTCGCCGTAGTCGTAGATCGCGTTGTGTTGGACGAAATGGTTGTCCCAGATCGCGATGTCGCCTACCTGCCAGCGGCGGCGCACCGTGAATTCCGGTCGGATCGAGACCGATACGAGGAGTCGAAGCAGTGCCTCGCTCTCGTCTGCGGACAACTCGTTGATGTGCGAGGTGAACAGATCGTTGACGAACAGTGCTTCGCGGCCGGTCTCCGGGTGACGGATCACGAGGGGATGCGTTGCTTCGGTGGCATCCGGTCGAGGGGAGATTCGATGTGTCGCGGTCAGGCCGTACAGGGCCTCGCGGATCGGGGCGGACAGCGCGTCGAGCGCGGCGTACTGGTTCGACCACAGTGTGTCACCACCGGCCGAGGGCAGAACCTGCATGTGCAGGATGGAGAACCGCGACGGAGCTGCTCGCCACGCGACATCGCAATGCCAGCGGTTCGCCTGATAGGCACTGCCGTTGTCGGTGCCGATGACGCTGATCTCGCGAAAGCCCTCGGACTCGAGACTCGCCAGATGCTGGTGCGGATACACGATCTCGCCGAAATGCTGCGAGAAGGCCCGGTGGACTGCCGGGTCGACACCCTGACCGGGGAAGAACAGCACACAGTGCCGAGTGAGAGCGTCCTGGATCATGCGGACATCTGCGTCCGTCAGTGAGTCCAGACGCAGTCCGTGAATTTCGGCGCCGATGGCCCCGGCGAGGGGCACAACGGTCACTGTGGGCTGTTCGAGCGTGGTCATCGATCGGGCCTCTCGACGCATGGTGGGTGGTTCAACGAGCGTCAAAGTAATTGCGAAAAGTTAAGTCGGATACGTATACGATCAATGCGCGTCGAAGGGTTTACATTCTCCGGGCCATCCGGTAGAGCTTCGGATCCGACAGGTGCCGCGGCCGTATCGCCGCACGACTTCAGACTCGGGGTGAGAGTGCGTGACGAGCCGAAGAGGCCGGTACCGCTCGGGAGAAGAGACGCGGCTGCTGCTGGTGGAAGCCGCCGAACGCCTTTTCGCGATGCGGGGATATCACGCGGTGACACTGGCAGACGTCAGGGCCGCCGCGGGGCAGAACAACGTGTCGGTCGTCAGATACTACTTCGGGTCGAAGGAGGGTCTGCTCACCGCGATCTTGGACCATCGCCTCCCTCGGATCAGTGCATATCGCGGTGAGTTGATCCGTGAATGGGTTGCGGTCGGCGCGAAATTCACTGCCCGGGATGCACTGTGGTGCCTCGTCGCGCCGTTGGTGGACAGCATCCGTCGGGGCGAACACTACGTGGCCCTGCTCGACAGGCTTCTGGAGGCGGACGTCATCGGCGAGATCTTCACGACAGCGGACCCCCGTGGCACCGCGAGTGGACTCGAGATCGACCACGTCCTACGCAGCGAATTGACCGGCCTTCCGGAACACGCACGGAGGCAACGGATCATCATGGTGTATGCGAGTGTGCTCAGAACACTCGCGCAGTATGCCCGCACGGGAACCGAACTGGCCCCGGCCGAGCTTCCTGCCCTCGTCGATGCGTGGGAGGGATTACTCTGTGCACCGACCTCCCAGGAGACCCAGGAAGTTCGGTTCCTGGCGGGCAGGTAGCGCCGATCAGTTGAGCTTGCGCACCATCGCGATGCGTGGCCATTGCCCGATGCCGCGTGCCCGCTCGTCGGCGAGAATCGTCCCCAATTCGGGTGTGAGACGCGAGTCGTCGAGGGCATCGAAGCCCAGTCGTTCGTAGTACGGTGCGTTCCACGGGACGTCGCGGAATGTGGTGAGCGTCAACGCGGAGCACCCGCGATCACGTGCTCCTGAAGCGACGTGCTCGATGAGGGCTCGCCCCACCCCGCGCCGCGCGACGCGCGGGTGTACTGACACCTGCTCGATGTGGAGTGCATCGGCGACGTCCATGGCGACGAGATAACCCACTGGGCAGTTCTTTTCGTCGACCCATACCCAGCATCTTCCGGCGTCGAGGTAGCTGCGGAGCTCGGGGATCGTGGGTGGTACGTCGTCGGCCACCGACGACATGCCGATGTCGGCGAACGGTTGCCCGGCGGCACGTTCGATGTCCTGCAGGGCGGGCAGCTCGTGCTCGGTTGCACGGCGGATGGGCGGCAGGTCCTTGCTGAAGTACAACGCCACCTCGGTGTCGGCATAGTGGCCGTAGCGTTTGGGCATCGGATCGTATCCGGCGGTCGCGTACATCGCGATTGCTTCGGGCTGCTCGATGCCGGTCTCGAGCACCATGCGTCTGCGGCCGGCGTCGGCCGCCGTGCGTTCCAGCGCATCGAGTAGCCGCCGTGCGATGCCCCGACGCCGCGCATCGGCCCGCACGTACATGCGCTTGATCTCGGCGTCGCCGTCGCGCAGCCCTCGTGACGCGGAACTGTGGGCGCGCCAGCCGCCGATCCCCACGGGTTCGTCGCCGAGTCGTGCCAGTAGGAAGAGTCCGTTCGGCTCGGTGAACTCGTCCGGTTCGAGGACAGTGTCGTCCGGGCCGCCGTAGCGGCGGGTGTATTCGAGCTGGACCTCGGCGATCAGTGTCTGGACTTCCGGGTCGTCGAGTGGTCGAGGTTCGATCTGCACTCGGGGAATCGTACTCACCGACCGAGTGGCCCGGTGTGCATGTCGCGGTGACCGTATTCGATCGGGCCTGGTCATCGGCCGGGTGTGGCGACGATCGCGCTACCGCCTAGCATCGGAGCGGTGACACGGGACCTTGCCAATGCCTACTGGCCGGACGTCGGATCCGGCGCGGTCACGGTCGCCGTTCCAGTGGGTGCATTCGAGCAGCACGGTCCCCACCTGCCCCTCGATACCGACACCCGCATCGCCGTGGCCGTGGCGGAGGCTCTGCCCGATGTTGCGCTCGCCCCGCCCCTTGCCTACGGCGCGAGTGGCGAGCACGAAGGGTTCGCGGGCACCGTGTCTATCGGCGCCGACGTCACCAAAGCGATGCTCGTCGAATACGGCCGCTCGGCATGCCGGTGGGCGCAACGGGTGCTGTTCGTCAACGGGCACGGCGGCAATGCGTATCCGCTGGCCGAGGCTGTCGCGCTGCTGCGATACGAGGGCAGGGACGTCGCCTGGCTGCCGTGCGCTGTTCCCGGCTCCGACGCGCACGCGGGCATCACCGAAACGAGCCTGATGCTGCATCTTGCGCCCGAAACGGTCGACATGAACCGTGCCGCAGCGGGCGCGACCGAATCGATCCGCACTTTGATGCCGCGGCTGCGCGAAGCCGGTATCGTTTCGGTGTCTGCGAACGGTGTGCTGGGCGATCCGGCCGGATCAACCGCCGAACTCGGGGCCGAGTTGTTCGTGAATCTGGTGGAGCGGGCGGCCGCGCAGGTCGCCCGGTGGCAACCGGGGACGGAGGGGAGACTTCGGTGAGTCAGGCGACATCACCTCGGGTTGCGCAGACCCGACTGGCCAGGCTTCCCGACGGCTTCGGGGTGCGTCTTGACCCCCGCGTACGCAGGTTCGCCGCGGGCCGTGTTCTGATCGGCGGCTCGCCCACTCGGATGCTCAAGCTCGCACCCGCTGCCGCGTCGATGATCGACGGAGACTTTCTGAAAGTCGTCGATTCGCAGACGGCGGTGGTGGCCAGGCGCCTGCTGGACTCCGGTGTGGGAAACCCCCGGCCCGTCGTACTTCCGTCGATGTCCGACGTGACGGTGGTGATCCCCACCAAGGACAACGAAGCGGGCCTTCGTCGATTGCTGCAGGCCTTGCACGGCCTCGAGGTCATCGTCGTCGACGACGGGTCCGATACTCCGATCAAGACGCCCGAGCGTGGCAAGGTTCGCGTGCTCCGGCACGATGTGTCGCGGGGGCCTGCCGCCGCACGAAACACCGGATTACGGGACGCATCAACGGAGTTCGTTACGTTCCTCGATTCCGATGTCGTACCCCGGCTCGGATGGCTCGAAGCCGGACTCGGGCACTTCAGCGACCCGGCGGTCGCGTTGGTGGCCCCGCGCATCGTCGCGCTCGACCCGGACAACGGCGCGCTCGCACGGTACGAGCACGCACGCTCGTCCCTGGATCTGGGTCGACGTGAGGCCGCGGTCGTGGCGGGAAGTCCCGTCTCCTACGTCCCGAGTGCGGCTCTGCTCGTGCGCCGCCACGCCCTGGAGGCGTGTGGTGGATTCGACGAGTCGATGCAGGTTGCGGAAGACGTTGATCTGTGCTGGCGGCTGCAGGCCGACGGGTGGCGGCTGCGATACGAACCCATCGCGCGTGTCGCGCACGACCATCGGACCAAGTTCCGGAGTTGGATCACTCGCAAGGCGTTCTACGGAACAGGTGCGGCTCCGCTGGCTGCCCGGCACCCCGGCTCGGTCCCGCCGATGGTGATGTCGATCTGGACGCTGCTCGCGTGTCTCGCACTGGCGACCTTCACCCGGGTCGGAGTGGTCGGTGCACTACTGACCCAGGTGGCGACGCTCGTGCGGTTGCGTCGCATGTTCGCCGAGCTCGATCAGCCGACACGGATTGCCGCGGTGCTGACTGCTCAGGGGTTCGCAGGTGGTCTGTGGCAGGTCGCCTCGGCGGTATGCCGGCACTATTGGCCGGTGACGGTGGTCGCGTCGCTCTTTTCATCGAAGGTTCGGCGTGCTGTCTTGGCTTTTGCTGTGGCAGAGGGCATCTGGGACTGGATGGGGCATCGTGAAGAGGGCGGGATCGACCCGATCCGGTACGTTCTCTACAAGCGATTGGACGACCTGGCCTATGGCGCCGGGTTGTGGAAGGGCGCGATCGACGCCCGCGACCCATCCGCGCTGATCCCCGACATCCGGAGCTGACATGGCCCGGCAGCGAGCCGACGTCGTGGTGATCGGCGGTGGCAGCTGCGGCTGCGTGGTCGCCGCAAGGCTGAGCGACGATCCAGATCGTTCGGTGTTGCTGCTCGAAGCCGGACGGGGATACGGTGCGGGGCACACGCTTCCGCCGGAGCTGCGTTCTGCTGCAGAACTCCCGATCGGGCCCGAGAGTCAGTGGGCCGCAGCGTATTCTGCTCGCCTCACGCAGGGGGTCGCTGCGACCGTCGTGCGTGGCCGAGGCCTCGGAGGTTCCGGTGCGGTCAACGGCGCGTATTTCGTCCGGGCACGTCCGGGGGATTTCGAGTCATGGCCACGATCCTGGTCGTACGACGAGGTACTCCCGCATTTTCGGGCGATCGAATCGGATATCGACTTCCCCGGTGGGATACACGGCAGTGATGGCCCCATCCCGGTCATGCGCACGCGGCAGGCCCGGCTCCACCCGACTTCCGCGGCATTTCACGACGCAGCCGTGGCTGCCGGGCACCGGCCGGTCGACGATCTCAATGCGCCAGGGCCCGTGGGCGTCGGCCGTGTGCCGATGAATGTGCGCGACGGCGTACGCCACAGCCCGGGGCTCGCCTATCTCGCGCCCGTGATGGACCGGCCCAACCTTTCGGTGCGAACGGGAGCGAAGGTCGTCCGGATCGTGCTGTCGGCGGGGTGCGCGACCGGGGTCGAGGTCGTGGACGGTGCGAGTGTCCGGCGGATCGACGCCGGGCACGTCGTCGTGTGTGCGGGCGCAGTGTGCTCGCCGCAGCTTTTGATGCTGTCAGGGATCGGGCCTGAGCGGCACCTGCGGCGCCTGGGAATCGACGTCGTCCACGATCTTGCCGGAGTGGGTGAAGGATTCAGCGATCACCCCGAAATCGCCGTACCGTACCGATATCGCGGCGGAATCCCTGCGCGGGCACCGCTGTTGGAAACCGTGTTGCACACCGAGACGGTCGAGTTCCGCGCATACACGGTGCCGTTCGGTGTGGCGATACCCGGCAGCGGTATCGCCGACCCGGTGCTCGGTGTGGTGCTCACACGGCCCCGTAGTCGCGGAAGCGTGATGCTGAATCCACAGGATCCGTCTGCGCCGCCCGTACTCGACTACCGCTATCTCGCGCACCCCGACGACCGCGCCACGCTGCGCGACGGTGTCTGCACTGCCGTCGACCTACTGGCAGACATGAGGGATGTCGTTGCACCGGGCAGTGTCGCTGTCGAAGCAGGGGAGCGAGGGCCCAGCGACGCGTGGCTCGCCTCTCACCTCGGAACGTCGCTGCATCTGTCCGGCACGTGCCGCATGGGAGACGACGAGCTCTCTGTGGTCGACGAGAGATGCCGAGTCCACGGCATCGACGGGCTGAGCGTCGTCGACACCTCGGTGTTCCCCGAAGTGCCCAGTCGTGGCCCGCACGCGACCGCGGTGATGTTGGCCCACCGAGTCACAGCCGAAACGAACCGAGGATCCGGCCGCACACTTCTGCTGTGATACGGACTACAGTGGCCGCATGGAGGACGATGTCGGATGACCGTTCGTGAGACCGCGACGACCGGCCCCGCGACGATGAACCCCTGGGTGGCGCTGCGCCCGGGGGAGGATGCAGCGGCGCATGCGCGAGCGGTGCTCCGCGCGCACGGCACGATTGTCGGTGCGGCCGGTGAAGGCCGGCCCGACGGAGTGCGATCGATCGTGCACGACTCGTGGCTCCGGAGTCTGCAGCGGGGAATCGACCCCGATCTGGTCGCGCAGCCTGCGCTCCTCACCGGAGGAGATCTCGATCAGTATCGAGCCGGCCATCCTATGGCACTGATCCGCCCGGTCGTGCGCAAGCTCCTCGTCGAGGATGCCGCCGACAGCGGTCTGCTCGTCGCTATCAGCGACGAGCAGGGCCGGCTGCTGTGGGTGGAAGGCGACCACGGTGCCCGCGACCGCGCGCAGTCCATGAGTTTCGTCGAGGGCGCGGACTGGAGTGAGGACCGCGTGGGCACCAACGCCCCGGGAACCGCCTTGGCGCTGGATCATTCGGTGCAGATCTTCGCGGCCGAGCATTTCAACCGCGCGGTCCACGAGTGGAGTTGTTCGGCTGCGCCCGTGCACGACCCGGCCAGCGGCAGGATTCTCGGGGCAATCGACATCACCGGCGGCTCGCGGGTGGCGGTCCCGGAAGTCCTGCAGCTGGTCCGCGCGACGGTGGCCGCAGCCGAAGCCGAGCTTCGCCTGCACATGATGACCTCTCCGCACCTGTTCGCCTCCTCGGCGCCGCGACTCGACACGTTCGGCTCGGGTAGGCCGACGCTCCGCACGGGCGGTGACCGGACATACCTGTCACAACGGCACGCCGAGATCCTGCTGATCCTCGCGGACCATCCCGAAGGGCTGAGCTCGGACCGGCTCGCAGTACTGCTCGACGAGAACGAGCTGGACTCCGTCACGATTCGAGCCGAAATGTCCCGTCTGCGGAAAGTGCTCGGATCGGAGCACCTCGGGTCGCGCCCGTATCGGCTGCTCACCGAGCTGGACACGGATGTCGCGGAGGTGCGCCGGGCGCTCGATCGTGGTGACGCCGCGTCGGCCATCCGCAATTACTCCGGTCCGGTGCTGCCCGGCTCGGATGCGCCCGGTGTCGAGGAGATCAGGGACGACCTGCGCACCCGGGTGCAGGCGGCACTGCTGCGTGGCGGTGACGCGGATCTGCTCGCCCGGTGGACGGCCTCGATCCACGGACGCGACGATCTGGCGGCGTGGTCGGCCTATCTGACGACCCTCGCCCCGACTTCCCCGCTGTATGCGCAGGTGAAGGCGAAGATCGATCGCCTGGACAAGGAGCTCGCAACGTAGTTGCAACCTTTGCGTTCGTAGTGTTCCGAATCACACAAGCTTCGAACCTCGACGCAACAGGAGATGCACCATGACCGTGTACGCCCGCCCCGGTTCGCCTGACGCCCTCATGTCCTTCCAGTCCCGGTACGACAACTGGATCGGCGGTCAGTGGGTGGCACCGGTGAAGGGGGAGTATTTCGAGAACGTCACTCCCGTGACCGGGCAGGTGTTCACCGAGGTCGCCCGCGGCACCGAGGAGGACATCGAACTCGCACTCGATGCCGCCCACGCTGCCGCACCGGCGTGGGGCAAGACCTCGCCCGCCGAGCGTGCCGTGATCCTCAACAAGATCGCGGACCGCATCGAGCAGAACCTCGAATCGATCGCGCTCGCCGAGTCGTGGGACAACGGCAAACCGATTCGTGAGACCCTCAACGCGGACATTCCGCTCGCGATCGATCACTTCCGCTATTTCGCGGGTGCGATTCGTGCGCAGGAAGGTTCGATCTCGGAGATCAACTCCGACACCGTCGCCTACCACTTCCACGAGCCGCTCGGTGTGGTCGGCCAGATCATTCCGTGGAACTTCCCGATTCTCATGGCTGTGTGGAAGCTTGCGCCGGCTCTGGCCGCGGGCAACGCGATCGTCCTCAAGCCTGCCGAGCAGACTCCCGCGTCGATTCTTCACCTGGTTTCGATCATCGGCGATCTGCTGCCTCCGGGCGTGCTGAACATCGTCAACGGGTTCGGTGTCGAGGCCGGCAAGCCGCTCGCGTCGAGTCCGCGCATCCGCAAGATCGCGTTCACCGGCGAAACCACGACTGGACGCCTGATCATGCAGTACGCGTCGCAGAACCTCATCCCCGTGACGCTCGAACTCGGCGGGAAGAGCCCCAACATCTTCTTCTCCGATGTCCTCTCGGCGAACGACGACTACCAGGACAAGGCACTCGAGGGATTCACGATGTTCGCTCTCAACCAGGGCGAGGTGTGCACGTGCCCTTCGCGTGCGCTCATCCAGCGCGACATCTTCGACGATTTCCTGTCGCTCGCGGCGGTCCGCACCAAGGCGGTGAAGCAGGGCGACCCGCTCGACACCGACACGATGATCGGTGCGCAGGCGTCCAACGATCAGCTCGAGAAGATCCTGTCGTACATCGAGATCGGCAAGAGTGAGGGGGCCAAGGTCATCACCGGTGGTGAGCGCGCCGATCTCGGCGGTGATCTCTCGGGTGGCTACTATGTGCAGCCCACGATCTTCCAGGGCGACAACTCGATGCGGATCTTCCAGGAGGAGATTTTCGGTCCGGTCGTGTCCGTCACGTCGTTCGACGATTTCGACGACGCGATCAAGATCGCCAACGACACGCTCTACGGCCTCGGCGCCGGCGTGTGGTCGCGCGACGGCGGCGTCGCCTACCGTGCCGGTCGCGAGATCCAGGCGGGCCGGGTGTGGACGAATACCTACCACCAGTACCCGGCGCACGCCGCGTTCGGCGGTTACAAGCAGTCGGGCATCGGTCGCGAGAACCACCACATGATGCTCGACCACTACCAGCAGACGAAGAACCTCTTGGTGTCCTACGCGCCGAAGGCCCAGGGCTTCTTCTGATCGACGACCCCGGCGCCTGTCACGTACCGACGTGGCAGGCGCCGGTTCCATTCGCAGACAGACCCGTCTTCAAACAAAGGGAGGTTCCTATGCCCGCTCCACTTCGTGTGGTCGCGACCGCGAGCGCCGCCGATCTGCTCCGGCGATTGTCGAGCCGGTACGGGTCGCTCATGATGCACCAGTCCGGTGGCTGCTGCGACGGATCTGCGCCGATGTGTTACCCCGACGGCGACTTCATCGTCGGCGACCGCGACGTGCTGCTCGGGCTTCTCGATCTGCGACTCGCGGTGGGGGAGACCGCGCCCGATCTGCCGTCCGGGAAGGACGCGGTTCCCGTGTGGATCTCGGGTTCCCAATTCGAGGCGTGGAAACACACGCAACTCGTCCTCGACGTAGTGCCCGGACGAGGGTCCGGGTTCAGCCTCGAAACTCCCGAAGGCCTCCGATTCCTCAGCCGGGGCCGCGCTTTCACAGCCGAGGAACACGCGTTGTTCGACGACGAGCAACCCCTGCTCGGCAAGAATTGGGACGCGGGCGTTCGGCCGGTGCCTGCTACCGAACCGCTCGTGGTCGCTATGGCCGCCGACGTCTGTCCCGTACCGGGAGCGACGCCACCGGCATAACGTCGTACGAAAGGGACACCGCATCGCCGCGCCTGACGAGTCGGAATGCGCGACGATGTAGGTCCGAACCGTCGACGAACGCGGAGGTGGTGCTGATGACGACCTATCGTCAGCAATTGGCGGGGACTACCTACGAGTTCGACGGACTGGTCGACCTCCTCGCGAAAGCGACGCCGCGCAGATCCGGAGACGAACTTGCCGGGTGCGCTGCCGGGACGGAAGCCGAACGCGTCGCCGCGCAGTGGGCCCTCGCCGAGGTTTCGCTCGGTACGTTCCTCACCGAGACCGTCGTGCCGTACGAGAGCGACGAGGTCACCCGGCTGATCCTCGACCGGCACGACACCGACTCGTACCGCCCCGTCGCGCACCTGTCCGTCGGTGCCCTGCGCGACTGGCTGCTCGATTCTGCCTCCAGGCCCGGTGCCGCTGCTGTCCTTGCTTCCATCTCGCGGGGGCTGACGCCCGAAATGGTCGCGGCTGTCAGCAAACTCATGTCGAACCAGAATCTCGTTGCGGTCGCCCGTGCAGTCGAAGTGACGTCCGCGTTCCGCACCACCGTCGGACTACCCGGGCGGCTCGCCACCCGCCTGCAACCCAATCACCCCACCGACGACCCCCGGGGAATCGCCGCGGCAGTTCTCGACGGGTTGCTGCTCGGGTGTGGGGACGCGGTCATCGGAATCAACCCCGCCACCGACTCGCCCCACGCGACGTCGGAGCTGCTCCACCTGCTCGACGACATCCGCACGCGGTTCGACATCCCGGTGCAGTCGTGTGTGCTCTCGCATGTCACTACCACCCTCGGCTTGATCGAGACGGGTGCTCCCGTCGACCTGGTGTTCCAGTCGATCGCCGGCACCCAGGGTGCAAACGAGGGCTTCGGGGTGAATCTCGGCCTGCTCGGAGAAGCAGACGAGGCAGGCCGGTCGCTGGCACGCGGAACAGTCGGCGACAACGTCATGTATTTCGAAACCGGGCAGGGCTCGGCGCTGTCGGCGGGTGCGCACCTCGGCACCGACGGCCACCCCGTCGATCAGCAGACCCTCGAGGCGCGGGCGTACGCGGTGGCACGCGAGTTCGACCCACTGCTCGTCAACTCTGTCGTGGGCTTCATCGGTCCCGAATACCTCTACGACGGCAAGCAGATCATCCGGGCGGGCCTCGAAGACCACTTCTGCGGCAAGCTGCTGGGTCTGCCCATGGGGGTCGACGTCTGCTACACAAACCACGCCGAGGCCGACCAGGACGACATGGACACGTTGCTCACCCTGCTCGGCGTAGCCGGGGTGTCGTTCGTGATCACGGTGCCCGGCGCCGACGACGTGATGCTCGGATACCAATCCCTGTCGTTCCACGACGCGTTGTATGCGCGGCGCGTCCTCGGACTCCGAGCTGCGCCGGAGTTCGAATCGTGGTTGCAGGGTCTCGGCATGGCCGACGAAACCGGTTGTATCCTGCCGGTCGATGTCGCGTCCTCGCCGCTGCGTGCACTCACCGGAAATGTGCTGTGAGCGCGATCGAACCGGGCAGGAGCCCGGATGACGTGAGGGGCCCTGACGACCCGTGGACGGCCCTGCGCACCACGACCCGGGCACGCATCGGACTCGGTCGCGCCGGAGATGCGCTCCCCACAGCCGGACTCCTGGAATTCCGAGCCTCGCACGCTGCGGCCCGCGACGCGGTGCACCGTGAACTCGAGGTCGACGCGTTGGTGCAGCAGGTAGAGGACGCGAATCTCGGTTCCCCGTTGTTCGTGGCGAGTCGGGCCAACGACCGCAGCGAGTATCTGCGTCGCCCCGATCTCGGACGGCTCCCCACCGACCTCGCACATCTGCCAGTGCTCGGCGCCGACATCGGAATCGTTCTTGCCGACGGCCTTTCGTCCCACGCGCTCGAACAGCACGGCGTACCGACCGCCCGGGCGATCGTGGAGGCGCTGCCGCCTCACCTGTCGGTGGCACCCCCGGTCATCGCGACGTCAGCGCGGGTCGCGCTCGGCGACCACATCGGTGCGGCGCTCGACGTGCAGACCGTGGTGGTGCTCATCGGCGAGCGACCCGGACTGTCATTCGCAGACAGTCTCGGTGTCTACCTGACGCATCATCCGCGACCCGGCCGCTCCGACTCCGAGCGGAATTGTGTGTCGAACGTGCACCCACCGGACGGTCTCGGATACGTGCAGGCGGCGCGGGTGGTGGCGAACCTCGTCTACGGCGTGCGACGGTTGGGGCGCTCGGGCGTCGAGCTCAAGGACACCAGTGCTCGGGACGAGCTGGAGGGTGGCAGCCCCGGCCTCGGGCCCGGTGGGTGAGAATCGAGGTCGAACCGGTCCCGGTTCGAATGTGATGCGGGCTCGGCCCGCCCGGTTTCAGTGCCCCCGGCGGGGGTGACGAGGAGTGAGAGATGGCCTTCGCGGGCAACGTGGACGAGTTGGCACTGCTGCAGACGGTGCGGTTGAAGAAGCAGGTTTCTGCGGAGGTGCTGGCCGCGCATCTGGGTGTGTCGGTCTCGTCGGGGCAGGCGGCGCTCGCGGCGCTCGTCGAGCAAGGTAAGGCTGCATCATCGGACGGTGGTGTCTCGCTGACCGACAAAGGCTTCGCGGAGCTGTCCGACCAGCTCGATGCGGAGCGGGTGTCGATCGACGAGGATTCGATCGCGGAGCTGTTCGAGCAGTTCGGTCCGCTCGACGAAACGCTGTCGAAGCTGCTCGAGGACCCGGACTCCGAGGGCTTCGTCGACGCGTTGCTCGACGTCGATCGGAAGGCACAGAACCTGTTCGACGATGTGTCGGCATTCGTTCCTCGTCTGTCGCGGTATCAGGATCTCTTCGCGGAGGCGCTCGAGAAGATCAAGGGCGGCTCACTGGCGTGGGCGACCGCAGGCAGCATCGACTCGTACGCGACGGTGTGGCGGGAGATGCGCGCCGAGCTCGAAGGGGCATCCGGGAACTGACCGGAGATCGTTCGTTCGACTCACTATGTGACGCTTTTCACAGTCACCCCTTTTCGGGGGTGGTGTGGGGGTGAGGCGGATCACTAGTTTTCCTCCCAATCCGCGGCGACGTAGCCGACCGCGGTCAGGACGGACAACGGAGGATCCACGTGACCACTGTGTCGACACCCGGGGCGGGCGAGCCCTCAGCGGAACAGGCGGTGGAGGCCGGTCATCCCGGTCCCACTGCCACCGCACCAACCGGTAACGGGGGAGGGCCGGGTATACGTCGTGTCGCGATTGCGAGCTGCATCGGCACGACGATCGAGTTCTACGACTTCTTCATCTACGGCACCGCCGCAGCGCTCGTATTCCCCACGGTTTTCTTCCCCGCGCTCGGTGCCACCGCGGGAACGGTCGCGTCGTTCGCGACCTTCGCGGTCGCGTTCGTCGCCCGCCCTGTCGGAGCGATGCTCTTCGGTCACTTCGGCGACCGCATCGGCCGCAAGAAGACGCTCGTCTCGACCCTTCTCCTCATGGGCATCGCGACGCTGCTCATCGGCCTTCTGCCCGGTGCCGACACCATCGGTGTCGCGGCTCCGGTCATCCTCGTGCTTCTGCGGTTCGCCCAAGGTTTCGCCGTCGGAGGGGAGTGGGCCGGTGCGACCTTGCTGACCGCGGAGTACGCACCCCCGGGTAAACGCGGGCTGTATGCGATGTTCCCGCAGCTCGGCCCCGCACTCGCTTTCATCCTCTCGTGCAGCACGTTCCTCATCACGGGCGCCGTGCTCGGCGACGCGAACGACGCCTTCCTCACCTGGGGCTGGCGCGTTCCGTTCCTGTTCTCCATCGTCCTGGTCGGCATCGGCCTGTACATGCGTCTCGCAATCGAGGAGACACCGGTCTTCCAGGCCAACCAGGCGAAGGCGAAGACCGACCCCGAGCTCCGCACCCTGCCCTTCCTCGACGCCTGGCGATTCCAGACCAAGGAGATCCTGCTCTCGGCGGGCGCGCTGGCCACGCTGTTCGCCTTCTTCTACATGGGCACGGCCTTCCTCACCAGCTACGGCACCAGCACCCTCGGATTCAGCCGGCCCTTCGTGCTCGTGGTCGGCATCATCGCGGCGATCGTCTTCGGTGTGGCGATCATCGTCTCGGCCCTCTACTCGGACCGGATCGGCCGCCGTAAGGTGATCATGATCTCGTGCGGACTCGCCGTGGTCTGGGCGCTGGCCCTGTTCCCGCTGCTCGACTCCGGGTCGCCGGTGGCCTTCGTGATCGGTGTCTGCATCACCCTCGCCATCTTCGGTATCGCCTACGGACCGTGCGGTGCGCTGCTGCCCGAGATGTTCCAGACCCGGTACCGGTACACGGGAGCCGGCCTTGGCTACAACCTGGCCGGCGTGCTCGGCGGTGCGATCCCGCCCCTGCTCGCCGCGCCGCTCGCCGCGTCCTTCGGAAGCATCGCGATCGGAATCATGCTCGCGGGGCTCGCGGTGCTCAGCTTCGTCTGCACCGCGGCGCTCGTCGAGACCCGAGACCGAGCGCTCTAGGAGTTGGCGCCTTCCCCGACGTCGTCGGGGAAGGCGCTTTCTGTCGTCGGCAGCTGTCCAGAATCCGCACACCTGCGGCCACGAAAGACGAGGATGGTGGAAGAACCCTTCCGTCCGGCCGCGCCCCACCGCAGGAGATTCATCATGACCGGTATCGCCACCCCCGCACTGCCCAGCTACGACTCCGGGGCAGGGGATGTCCCATTGCTGGGCGACACCATCGGCGACAACCTCGACCGCACCGTCGCCCGCCATGGCGACCGCGACGCACTCGTAGAACGAGCTACGGGCCGACGCTGGACATACTCCGAGTTCGCCGCCGAGGTCGACACACTGGCCCTCGGGCTGCTGCACGCGGGCATCGGCAAAGGCGACCGCGTAGGAATCTGGGCACCCAATTGTGCCGAATGGACGTTCGTGCAGTATGCCACCGCCAAGATCGGCGCGGTGCTCGTCAACATCAACCCCGCGTACCGCTCGCACGAACTGCAGTACGTGCTCGCGCAGGCAGGTATCCGGATGCTGATCTCCGCACCGGAGTTCAAGACCTCCGACTACGCCGCGATGATCGATCAGGTGCGCGGTGAGTGCCCCGACCTCGAGCAGGTCGTACTGATCGGCCGTCCGGAGTGGGACGAGCTCGTGGCCGCGGGTCGGGCAGCGCTGGAAAGCGATCGGTCGCCGCTCGATGCAGCCCGGACGGAACTGTCACCCGACGACGCGATCAACATTCAGTACACGTCCGGAACCACCGGATTTCCCAAGGGTGCAACTCTCAGCCACCACAACATTCTCAACAACGGGTTCTTCGTCGGGGAGCTGTGCCACTACACCGAGCAGGACAAAGTGTGCATCCCCGTGCCGTTCTACCATTGCTTCGGCATGGTCATGGGCAATCTCGCGTGCACGAGTCACGGTGCGACGATGGTGATTCCCGCACCGGCGTTCGATCCGGCCGCCACCCTCGCGGCCGTCGCCGAAGAACGCTGCACGTCGCTGTATGGCGTGCCGACGATGTTCATCGCAGAACTCGCCGACCCGTCCTTCGGCGCCGTCGATCTGTCCTCCCTGCGCACCGGCATCATGGCCGGCTCGCCGTGCCCGACGGAGGTGATGAAGCAGGTCATGGAACGAATGGGCATGAGCGAGGTGTCCATCTGCTACGGAATGACCGAAACGTCACCGGTATCGCTGCAGACCCGCAGCGACGACACCATCGAGCAGCGGGTCTCGACCGTCGGTCGGGTCGGGCCGCACATCGAGGTCAAGATCGTCGACCCCGCGACCGGACTCACCGTGCCGCGCGGTGAACCGGGGGAGCTGTGCACGCGCGGCTATTCGGTGATGCTGGGATATTGGGAGCAGGCGGAGAAAACTGCCGAAGCGATCGATGCGGCACGGTGGATGCACACGGGTGATATCGGCGTGATGGATTCCGCAGGGTACGTCTCGGTCACCGGCCGGATCAAGGACATGGTGATCCGCGGAGGCGAGAACATCTATCCGCGCGAAATCGAAGAATTCCTCTACACGCACCCCGACATCCTCGATGCCCAGGTCGTGGGTGTTCCGGACGCGAAGTACGGCGAGGAACTGATGGTGTGGGTGCGCCTACACGAGGGTGCCGACGCGCTCGATGCGGACGCGTTGCGCGAATTCTGCACCGGCAAACTCGCGCACTACAAGATCCCGCGTTATGTCCACATCGTCGACGAGTTCCCCATGACGGTCACCGGCAAGATCCGTAAGGTCGAGATGCGTGAGGAGTCGGTCGCGCTCCTCGAGGAGGCCGAGCGGATGTGACCGTTGCGGCCCGAGATCGCGCTGTCCTGGAAGCGCTCCGAGCTGCGCGGTCTCGATCCGGGGCGCCTTCCCGAGCCCACGTTGCTGGGCCCCTCCGACACCTCCGGCCGGCTGCGCAGTGCAGCCCGGCCGGTGCTCGACGAGCTCGGCACTCAGCTGTCCGGAACCGAGTGCTGCATTCTTCTGGTCGATCGGGAATGCCGGATCGTGACCCGTGTGTTCGCCTCCGCGTCCATGCAACGTGCCATGGATGATCTCGGTGTTCTTCGCGGCACGGAGTTGAGTGAAGAGACGTTCGGCACGAATGCGCTCGGCACGCCGCTCAAGGTGGGGCAAGGCCTCGTCGTGCACGGCGAGGAGCATTTCCTCGAACCGCTCAAGGGGTTACGAACTGCTCGACATTCTGTGAAACAAACGTGAACAAACATGATCGAATCGATTCCACAAGACGTGTCACGCCAGCCGAGCAGGCCATACCCGGGGCATGCACCCGTAGACCCCTACCGATGGTCCCTCGTGACCCGGATGCCGGTGCCTACTCGCCGGCCCGGTGATGCACGCGCGGGTCTCCCACACTTAGGGCGTGTCTCATGTGGATGTAGTGACTTGTAGTGCATGATGTGACGAGCGATGGACGAATTGTCTCCGGCTGGTCCCGGGTGCATTGTGGGAGATTGCAGAACCGCTGCTACCACGGTTCGCCCCGCGACCGCAGGGCGTTGGCAGCACACCGGTCGACGATCGCGCAGTCTTCACCACCTTCGTTTTCGTGCTGACGAGTGGATGCGCATGGCGGCACCTGCCACCCTCGTTTGGAGTGACGGTTCCGACCGTGCACCGCCGGTTCGCCGCATGGGCCAAGGCTGGGGTGTTCGAGCAGTCGCACCCGTGAGGTTCTCGATCGCCTCGGTGGTGCGGCGACCTCGAACGGTCGGCAGCGATCCTGGACGCGGCGAGCGTCCGGGCAAAAAGGAGGGATCGCTGGCCCTCTGACCGGGCCCAGCCCGGTCGATCGCGGCAAGTAGGGATCGAAGATCCATGTCCTGTCCGATGCGAA
Organism: Rhodococcus sp. F64268; assembly: GCF_023015605.1. Lineage (NCBI taxonomy): Bacteria > Bacillati > Actinomycetota > Actinomycetes > Mycobacteriales > Nocardiaceae > Rhodococcus > Rhodococcus sp. F64268. The sequence goes on along the minus strand of NZ_JALKAI010000017.1, from coordinate 1,693 downwards.
CGGAATCCCGCTGTTCGTTGACGTTTCTGGCGCCAATACCCACGACAGCACCCTGCTGCAGCCCATGGTCACCGCGATCCCGGCGATCAAGTCCCGACGCGGGTCCCGTCGACGCAAACCAGGAAAGCTGCGCGCCGACAAGGGCTACGATTACGACAAATATCGCCGCTGGCTCCGCGAACGGAACATCGTCCCGCGTATCGCCTGACGAGGCGTCGAACGCAACGACCGACTCTGCCGGTACCGATGGAAGATCGAACGCACCATCGCCTGGCTCATTGGCTACCGGAGGCTGACCATCCGCTACGAACGGTCCGGAGAGTATTTCGCCGCCTTCCTCAGCCTCGCCGCTGCACTGACCTGCTTCAAGAAACTCCCCACGTGAGACATGCTCTTAGCCACCGTCTTTGTACTCACCACCTGGCCACGTGCCCGCAACTCGGCGGTGATCCGTAGGTTCCCTTCGATTCCTTGTGGACCTCGACGATCTTGATTTCGAGGTCGGCGCGCCGTTGCTGCCGGGGCGTAAACACCGTGGCGGCTCTGCGTCGGACGTGCTGGTAGTAGCCGGATGTGGACACTTTCAGCAGCCGCGTCATCCGCGTGATCGAGAAGCGTTCACCTTCCGGTGCGGCAGTGCCGGCGGTGGCTTCGATGTCATCGGGGCCGGGCGTACTTCACCATCAGATCGAACCGGGTCGATTCTTCTGCATCGCGGCAAAGTTCCCCTGAGGACTTCGTCCAGGGCGGGCCCCCCAGCCGAAGCTCTTACCAGGAAAGCGTTTCTCCAGCTGCTGACCTGCCGGCGCAGGCACAGCAGCTCGGCGCGTTCGGCTGGGTCCAGGGGTTGGTCTCCGTGGGCCTCGGCGACGGTGATCCTGCGCCGCTCGACTTTTGACCCACTCGCCCAGCAGACTCTCGTTCAGGCCCAATTCCCGGGCAACCTCTGCGATGGCGCGACCGGATTCGATCACCTGGTGAGCGGCCTCGACCTTGTGCTCGGCAGTGAACGACCTGCGTTTGCGAGGTGGCATACGGACATCCTTCCAGCGGGACCGGTGTCCCGCTAACTCGCTGTCCACATGTCGGGGGAACCTCAGGGTGGCGATGGCGGGATATACCGCCGCCGACACACTTCGATGCGGGGTGCGAATCGATCCGGTCACGTGACCGGTGGGCAACGATAGCCGCGGGCAATGAGGGGACATGGCACGTATACTGCGACACGCGGATCCGAGCAGGGGGCAAGGAGTGACGAAACATGGGGGCGTGCGGTCCGGGCCTGCTGGACGATCTTCGCCTCGCCGCAGAGTCTTCCGAATCCACCGCCGGAGCAGGGACTCCGAGGTGCTGATCCCGAATCATTTCCTTTGCTTCTGGTGCCCCTACATTCGAGGAGTTGTTCGCCTGTGCGCACCACCTGCACTACCCGTGCGGTCCTGGCTGTCGCGGCCGCTGTTATCGTGACCGTGGCCGGGTGCAGTACCGAGATCGATGGCACCGCCCTCGTCGAGAACACATCCGCGGTCACGCCCGTCGATCTGGAGTCACTCGACACCGGCGAGTATAGGACCGAACCGCGGGACTACGCCGCCGAGGGTCTACTGGCCGGGGACTACGGTCCCGCCGTGGAAGGCCAGCGTCTCGCCGAGTACGTCATCCACCCTCACGCCATCGACCCTGCCTTGACCAC
>NZ_JALKAI010000016.1:0-71166 GCF_023015605.1 Rhodococcus sp. F64268 | reverse complement strand
ATCGGTTCGACGCTAGCACGACCGGTCCTGCCTACGATTCCCGCGACGGTTCCGGTATTCGTGCGGGAAGTGCGTGCAGGTTATGTGTCGACGTCGATCGACTGAAGCTGTCGTACCCAGTCGAATTCGGTGCCGAGGAACGCTTCGCCGCCTGAAGCGAATGCGTCGTGTAGTTGGGTGAGGGCGTCGATGAACTGTTCTACGCGTTCGCGGGCAGACTCGGGTGTGCCGGCGCCCTTGCGGGCGTAGCCGGTGGCGAGTTGCTTGGCGGACTCGAAGTCACCGAAGCCGTGAGCTGCCGCCAGATTGTTCGTTGTCTCTCGCGCCTTCTCTAGTTCGCTGAGCGTAGTGTTGCAGATCGCAACGATCTCCTCGATGACGAGCGGTTCGAGTCTCACGAAGTCAGGCAAGCGTTCCTCCGGTGGTAGCGGTCGTTATATCCAGTTCTAGATGTAGGGCTCAAGAGTGGAGACGAAATCCTCAAACCCGGTACACCATTCGTTTTGGGGCACTGGCCCGGGGTGATCCTTGTGGTAAATCCTGCTGAAGATGGCAATGCCGAACTCGGTCTGTAACACGTACGTGCAGGTGTCTCTGTTGTTCGGGTCGACCTCGAGTAGAGCACGACGTCCGTTGATGCTGGCCGCGGTTGCCACAGATCCGTTCTTTTCGAGTTCCTCATCGATGGAAACGTTGCCTGCCAGGATATTGAGGCCGTATCCACGTCGGACTCCTGGGATGAGTGTTCGGTCGCGGTAGGTGCAGCCCAGGAACGTGTACCACCCCATCGGCATGTCCGCAAACTCTTTGTGTGCCGCGTCGTATCCCGCTTCGGTCATCACGTCGTCGGGTAGGTCGAGGCAGGGGTCGAAGGTGACGTCGGGGCGACCGGAGTCGTCGACGATGCGCGGTGTGCGTGTTGTCGGTGCGGTGGTTACGGTGGTGCTGTTGTCGACGGCTGGTGCTGGTGCTGGTCCGCAGGCTGCTGCTACCGCGATGATTGCAGCACTCATCGCTGCACGTCTCCACCTGCTCACGCGACCCCCCGATCCGCCCGAAAATCGGTTCGACGCTAGCACGACCGGTCCCGTCATGATTCCCACGCGCGCGAGTAGAAGCCGGGTCGAGGTCGAGTGGGGAGCGGATCTGTCCGAGCTCGGAACCCCTGTGCGCGACTGTGGCCTGTGATAGATTTCGACTTGTTCCGGCGTCCCATAATACCGTCTGATTTCCCCTTCGGGGCCGTCGGAGGTTTTGTTGTGTAAGCAGACCGGCTTCGTTCGGCAATGTCAGCCTCGTATTCGTCGCAGCTGTCCACGTATCGGAGTGCAGTTCGATCGGGCTCAACAAGGAGAAACGAATGAGTGAAATTCGAAGAGTCACCGTGCTCGGAGCTGGAGTCCTGGGATCACAGATCGCATTCCAGTCTGCTTACAAGGGATTCGATGTCACTTCCTACGACATCAGTAGTGAAGCGCTCGATGGCGCACGACAGCGGTTCGCCGAATTAGGCGAGACATACAAGCGGGACGTTGCAGGTGCCACCGAGGACGCCGTTCGGGACGCGCTCGAAAGAATCACCCTGACAACGGACCTGGAAGGATCAGTGGCGAACGCCGACCTCGTCGTCGAAGCGGTGCCGGAGATCCTGTCGCTCAAGCAGGAGATCTACGAGAAGATCGGGCCGGCGGCGCCGGCCAAGACGATCTTCGCGACAAATTCGTCGACGCTGCTCCCGAGTGACCTGAAAGAATCCACCGGACGCCCCGACCGGTTTCTCGCGCTGCACTTCGCGAACCAGGTCTGGCAGTTCAACACAGCCGAAATCATGGGCACCGCCGATACGGATCCCGCGGTGCTGGCCGCGGTAGTCGAATTCGCGACCCAGATCGGCATGGTGCCCATCGAACTGCACAAGGAGAAGGCCGGATACGTCCTGAACTCGCTCCTCGTACCGTTCCTCTCATCGGCCGCGCAACTCGCCGCCGGCGGATACGCCGACCCTGAGGCAGTGGACAAGACGTGGAAGATCGCGACCGGCGCGCCGATCGGACCGTTCCAGATCTACGACATCATTGGACTTGCCACCCCGTACAACATCATGGCCAACGGCGACGAGGAACAGCAGAAACTCGCGGTGTGGTTGAAAGAGAATTACATCGACAAAGGCAAGCTCGGACTTGCGTCGGGTGAGGGCTTCTACCGATACACCTGACATGAGACGGAATCGGGTGCGCAGTTGTTGTCGGCTGTACTCGACATTCGCGACAACAAATGCACACTCAACCGTCTATGTCACCGATTGGACGGAGACTGGGCACCGGCTGAACGCCGATCTGGAACGGATCGGACTACCTGCGCTCGGCTGGTGAGCACCACCTTCCCGCGCGCTGTCCGGTCCTCCACGGCCGCGTGTGCTGCTGCGGCCTCCGACAAAGGGAAGCGTGTGATCAGCGGTCGGAACTCGCCGCCCGCAGCGCGCGCCAAGGAGGTCGAGCGCAATGCGTCCCACCCGCCCGGCGGAACCATGCGCGGCCCCAGCGCCCAGGTTGCTGTGATTTGCCGGGAGATCAGGTCGGTGGTTGCGATCTCGGTGGGTGAGCCGGATGCCCACCCGTAGAGGATGATCCGTCCACCAGGGGCGAGAAGTTCGAGAGCTTGTCGGCCGATCCGGCCGCCGACGCCGTCCATCACGACACTGATCCGGGGTGCGGAGGCAAGGCGCTCCGGCCAGGCGGGATCGCTGTAGTCCACAGCGATATCGGCATCGTTGTCGCGCACTTGTGCGGTCTTCGTCGCACCACCGGCGGCTCCCACGACGAAAATACCCTCACGATGCAAGCTCTGGACGAGCAGCGTAAGGTCACCGACCTGGAAGACGACCTCACCGACCTGGGCGTTGCCCTGGTGTGGGACGAAGAGTACGTCACCCACTTCGCTCTCGTCCGTCAGATACAGGCCGACATCGACCACATTCCGCCCGCTGCCATCGACGCATGGAGAGACGCCGGGCCGCTACGCGTGCGCCGGCACCTCGCCGATCGTCTCGAGAAGCTGGACGGGCTGAACCTCGACGACCCGATGCTCGCCGCGTTCCATCTGATGGCATTGATCGGCCGGGACACCTCGGGCGGGGGGCGTTCGACCGAAGAGCATGTGCGCGCGGGCGTGCGGGTCTTCCTGCACGGTTATTGCGATTGATCCAGCACGAAAGTGTGGATCCGAGCGCGGATTCCGGGCCCAGATCCGCCTGGCGTCGCAGCACAACCGCGAATGAAACGGACGCGAACAACGTGTCGACCGCGAGCGGCTGTCTTTCCGGCGCGCGGCTGTGCTGTGGAATGCGGCGGCGTAACTAGAGCTTGTCGAGGTCGACGGGCGGGAACTCGCCGTAGATCCCGCGATCGCTGCCCTCGAGGTACCAGTCGTGCTGCGTCATGGCGCGAGCCCGCAAACGCGATCGCCGAGCCCGTTCCATCTCTGCTGCGTTCCGTCGGGCCTCGAGCGCGCGCTCCGTGGCTCCGCGGATCTTGGGAGCTGCCGCCGCGATCATCGCGACAGCGACCACGACCCCGATGATGATGCCGAGGGCGACCAGGATGGTCTGCCAGTGCTCGATGATCAATCCGAGGACGACGAGGGCTGCAAAGAGTCCCAACCAGTTCTTCACGTTTGTCCCGTCACCCGAATTCCGATCAGCAGAAGTCCCTGGTTATCGGCAGTGCTGGCAGTGGTGTTACACAAGTCGATTCGGCCCCGGCCTGCCTTGGAACCTGTCGGTGGCGTCCGGTAAGAATGTCGGTCATGTCGGTTTTCCATCCCGACGCGGAAGGCATCAGGAGGTCGATGTGATCGATACGCGCGCACATGCCAACGGGCCTGCGACGCTGCCCCGCGGTCACCGCTGGGTGGTGGTCGACGTCGAGACCTCCGGGTTGCGCCCGAACGCGCACCGTGTGCTCAGCGTCGCCGCTCTCGTGCTGCGCGAGGACGGTTCTGTCGAACGCGAGTTCTCCACCCTCGTCAACGCCGACTGCGACCCCGGGCCTGTGCACATCCACAACCTGACACGCGAGCGGCTCGCCGGTGCACCCCGCTTCACGGACATCGCCGGCGAGCTCGCCGACATCCTCGACGGCGGCACTCTCGTCGCACACAACGCGTCGTTCGACTACGGATTCCTCGACGCCGAGTTCCGGCGGTCCGGCAGGTCCATCCCGGCCGAACAGCGGCTCTGCACCCTGGCGTTGTCGCGGCGCCTGGAGCTCGACGTCCCCAATTTCAAGCTGGCGACCCTCGCCCAGCACTGGCAGGTCCAGCAGCTGCAAGCACACGACGCTTACGACGACGCGCGGGTGCTCTCCGAGGTGTTCGTGCGCAGCGCCACCCTGGCCGAGAATCTGCAGCTGCCCTTGCCTGTGGTGAACTGCCGCGGCCGGAAGTCGGTGTACCCGGATTCGGTGCAGCGAGTGCCGTGCCAGTGGAAGAACCCGGGCCGTCTCACGGAGGCGGGGCTCGTGCAGGGCATGAAGGTGGTGATCAGTGGAGCCACCACCACACCGCGGCCGACGCTGGCCCACCGCATGACGGAAGCCGGGCTCGACGTACTCAACAGCGCGAGTCGCCAGACCAGCGTCGTCGTCTGCAACGACCCCGGCGTACAGACCGCCAAGGTACGCAAGGCCATGGCCGAGGGCATCCCCGTCATCACTGAACAGCAACTCGAAGCACTGCTGGAGCGAGTGGCGCCGGGTGAGCCCAAGGCGGCGACGGTGATCGACATCGTTCCGCAGCAGGAAACCCCGCCGACGACGGCAACGCCCGCGCCGGCGCCGAAGAACTTGGCGCTCCAGGGAACGAAGCCCAAGTTGTGGTCGGGGCGTCGTGTCCTCTTGCTCGGCGGCACGCACCTCGAGGCGGTCTTGATGCGCTCGCGTATAGCGCAGCTCGGTGCCCGACCGTCCCTCAACTTCACGGCTGCCGTCACCGACGCCCTGCTCCTGGAAGGCGCCGACGCCGACAAGCGGCTGTCGCGGGTCCACGATCGTCAGCTGCCGGTGCTCACGCCGGACGACGTGAATGCCGCGATCGAGATGGGTGTCGTCCCTCCGCACATGCGCACCGAATCCCGCCTGACGGCGCCGGTGCTCTCGCAGGGGGAAGTGATAGATCTACCCGCAAAGACCACGCGGTGGTCGGTCAATGTCGCGTGGAAGGCCGAAGCGACCGGAGACGAGTTCGACGTCGACATCGTCGCCTTCCTACTCGACGGTAATGAAAGAGTCGACACCGACGAAGATTTCGTCTTCTACAACAACCCTGCATACGACGATGGTGTTGTCGAGCTGACCGTGGACGGCAGCAGTGAGCAGTCCGTCCGCCTCGACCTGGCATCCATTCCGGCTGAGTGCGAGCGCATCGCGATTGCGGCGGCGATCGACGGGGACCGCACGTTCGGCGACCTCGGTGCGATTTCCATCAGCGTGGACAGCGAATCAGGCACCGCCGCCACCGCGGTCCTCGACGCAGGTACAACCGAGCGCACGATGGTGCTGGCCGAGATCTACCGGCGATCCGGAAAATGGCGGTTGAGGGCTGTGGGGCAGGGATACGACGACGATCTTGCAGCGCTCGCGGTGCGATACGGGGTGGAAGTGGAAGGGAGTGACTGACCGGTCCGGCTGTGGTGCGCATTCGCGCTGACTACTATTGGTTGTCATGGATCCCACCGAAACCGCACCTAGGAAGGTCTCGATCGGGCGCACTTGGATGCACACACTCTCGGGCTGTCCGATTCCGTCCGAGAATCGGCGCACGTCATGCTGGTGCCGTCCATTGTGACCCACAATCCGCTTGCGGTTGATGCTCGATGGGGTTCGGATCGGCGAGGGGACGAAGTGACGTGACCACCGTTGCCGAGCGCCCCAGATTCGGTCAACTCACCTACACATTCTTCGGTCGCCCCGGCAACGCCGGCGGCGATGGTTGGCAGATCAAGCAGACCACCGGCGATGTCGATGCGGAAGAAGAGGAACGGTTACTCGCGGGCGTCGTGACGCAGTTCGAAGCGGTCCGGCCGTTTCCCCGATTCGTCACAGCCGAGGAAGTGGAGGATCGTCCCCGCCGGCTGGCGTACGCACCCGGGCCCGCCAGCTCGGGGCTGTACTGGCACACGGTTCAGGCCGGTATGGACGCTTCCGGTCGGATCGAGAACGTTTTCGCTCACACACTTCTCGACCGGCGCACCGATGAGGCAGGAGCGCTGCGGCCGATCGAACGATGGCACTCGGCCGAGTGGCTCACGCCGTACGGCCCCAGCGACGTCGCTGCCGCAATCCTCTCGTCCCCGGAACCCAGTCCCAGTGGTGTCGCGTCACGCGCCGCGGCCGTGGACTTTCTCCTCGACCCGGATACATCGCGTATCCGTATCTTCAGCGTCCTGCTCGACGCGGTTGCGCAGGCCTTCCGCGGCGGCTCACCCGTGGTCCTCGGCTGCGCGGATTCGGACAGTGCAGCCGGATGGATCGCCGCAGTTTCCCACTTCATGTCGCCGGGAACGAGCAGGCGCTTCGGATGGTCGACCTTCGACAGGTTGCACACAGTCGACGACACCGTTGCGCGCGGCGCGCATCTGGTGGCGGTACCCCTCGAAGATCTTCCGGGTGACACACCGGGGTGCGTGGTGTTCGGTGAGAACGAATCGCCGATCCTCGGCGCACTCGATGGAGAACCACATTGCGTCGACAACGGCGACGTGGTGCCGGTAACCCCCTGGTCACGGTTGGCACAGATCGTCCTCGTCGATGAATCGGTTGCCGCCCGTACGCTCGAGCATCAGGACGAGATCGCGAGGAAAGCGGGCGACGAGCACCTGTCCCCGATGTGGCCGTTGGCGATGGCGGTGGTGGCGGACAGCGACCTGCACGACTCGTTGGCCGAGGCGACGACCGTCCTGCTGGAACAAAGCCCCGACACGGTGATGGAGTCGGAGTTCGCGTCGTTGATCGTGGACGTGGTGGACAGCAGTTTCGGGGATACCGCGTCGCAGGCTGCCCGCGTCTTCAGTGCGTGGAATGCAGCCGGCCGGTTGGCGCCCGTGGTGTGCACCCTTGCAGCTCGAGTATTCGCGTTCCGGGTGTTCTACGATCGCGCGTGGTTCCGGAACGCGGACCCAGCACATCGTGCACTACTCGAACACTGCGATCGGACACCTGAACTGGTGACGGAAGCCGATCGTCTTCTCCGCGCTCTGCGCAGCCGGCTGTATACCGCCTACGAGATCGAAGAGGTGGCGGTCTCAGCACTCCAGGCGATCGATGCGATCGTCCGTGCCGACCTCATGAGCGATCTCGGCGACCAGCTCGTCCGCGAGATCCTCGAACTGGCGGTGGTCCCGGTGCTGTGTGACGACGCCCGGGGTCCGAAGCTCGTCGAGGGAGTCGGCCCGGTCGGACGGTCGACGTGCATGGACTATCTGCAGCCCGCCGTGATCGGCCACTTCGACTTCATCGGCCGCCCGCTCGGATCCCGGCTCGAACCGGCCGTCTTGGCCTTCATCGCCAGCAGCGTGGCCGACGTGCCGACTTTCGACGACTTCGCTTCAGACCCGTCCTTGGTGAACACCACGTTGAGCGTGATCATCGCCGAAGGTGTCTTTGCCCTGGCCGAGCGAGGAGAAGGGGCACGGGTGCGAAGCGAGCTGGCGGTCGTCGCTCTGTGGCGCGCTTTCTACGAACTCAGCGAAGGTTCGGGTGTGATTCCGGGGTTGGACGATGTCGTAGCCGCACAGCGGTGGACGGCGGCGCAATGGCGTCGGATGGTCCAGGCATATCCGAGTGTGGTTGCGCCGCGTTTCCTCCAGGATGCGGTGGTGTGCGAACCCTGGTGTGCCGACGTCGAATTACTTGCCCGGCATATCCTGAACCTGCTGGATCACGCCGTTGTCGCTCCGTGGCAGGAAGATCCACATCACGACGCACTTGCCGGGGCATGGGCGTTGATTCGGTTGAGGAACAGCTGGGACGGGATCACCGAGCAGGAACTGGATGCGGACCTCGGCCGGTACGGTCTGCCGACGATCACCGACTATGCCCGACACTACGAAGCAGATCTGCCGGATGACGTGCTCGCGGGTCTGGCGGTGTGCATCGTAGCTGCGAAAGCGCGTTGCGCAGTGCTCCCCACACTTCCGGCGAGGCATGTTGCGGCGCTGGCCGATGCGGTCGAAGTCAACGCGAGATTCGTCGTCGACTCGATCGTCGAACTCGCGCAGTCCGGTGCGCTGGACGAGAGTTGGCTGATTGCATACGCGGTGTTGAGTTCGCCGCACTCTCCTGACGTGGTGCTGGTGTCGGAAAGTGTCGGTGTGCTAGCGCATTTCGTAGTCGGCGACGGTGCTGATCGGCGCGGGATTCTCGACGAGGTCGCCGCGGAGATCCTGCCGGAGCCGTGGAATCTCGGACCGCGAGACCTCCGCGGAGTTCAGGCGGCGGTGAGTGCCGAACTCATGGAGTTCCGCGACCGCACCGTCGATCTGGCCCGTGAAGCATATGCGGCATTTGTCGAGGGGTGGTACGAGCGGCGGGTGGCGGACGCGGCACGGGCGACACCCAGGCTGCGAGGACCGTTCTGAGATCCTTTGCTGTCGTGCGTCCACGACACGACCGGACTCAACGTCGCATGACCGGACGGAACGTGTCGGGATTCGCTGCCGCCCAGTCGCCTGCCCACTCCTGCGGAGGGTCGGCCACGAGTTCGCCGGGAGCCAACCACTCGTAGAGATCGGCGTACGACCGGATCTCCGTGGGACCCAGCTTCTTGTGGAGCATGTGCGGTGTCAATCCACTGGGATCGGATACACCCAGCGAGGCCATGATCTGCACGGCCTGGCGTACGGTGGCGTCCTGATAGCGATACGCGCGCACACTCTTGTCTTCGACGTCGAGGGCGCGAGCGCGCCTGGGATCCTGCGTCGTGACTCCGACCGGGCAGGTATTGGTATGGCACCGCTGGGCCTGGATACAGCCCACCGCCATCATCATGGCGCGGGCGGCGTTGGTGTAGTCGGCTCCCTGGATCAGGCGTTTGACGATGTCGTTTCCGAGCGCGACCTTACCGCTGGCGCCGATTTTGACCTTATCGCGCAGCCCGGTTCCGACGAGCGCATTGTGAACGGTGATCAATCCGCTGGTCAACGGAAGCCCGACGTGATCCTCGTATTCCAAAGGTGCTGCCGCGGTGCCGCCTTCGGCGCCGTCGACGATGATGAAATCGGGCGCGCTGCCTTGATCGAGCATCGCCTTGCACAGCGCGAGGACCTCCACCCGCGACCCGACGCACAGTTTGAACCCGATCGGCTTCCCGCCGGACAGCTCACGCATCGTCGAGATGAACTGAATCAGTTCACGGGGAGTATGGAACGCGGAATGCGCCGCGGGGCTGACGCATTTCTCGTGAGCAGGCACGCCGCGATACCGGGCGATTTCATCGCTCACCTTCGCGGCAGGCAAGACACCCCCGACCCCCGGCTTGGCACCCTGGCTGAGCTTGAGTGAGATGGCCTTGACCTGGTGGTGGGCGGCCTGATCGGCGAACTGGTCGGGATCGAACCGGCCCTCCTTCGTCCGGGTACCGAAGTATCCCGATCCGACCTCCCACACCAGATCGCCGCCACCGTCGAGGTGGTACGGGGTGAGCCCGCCTTCGCCGGTGTCGTGAGCGAACCCGCCCATAGCGGCACCCTTGTTGAGCGCCCGCAGCGCGTTACCGGAGAGTGCACCGAAGCTCATCGACGACACATTGAGCAACGACATCGAGTACGGCTGTGCGCACTCGGGCCCACCGATCATCACCCGTGGCGGCTCGTCCGGCTCGGGGACGGGAGCGGTGGAATGGACCAGATACTCGTAGCCGACTTCCTCGATGTCGCGTTCGGTACCGAAGGACAGTTCACCGTGAATGCCTTTGGCTCGCTCGTAGATGATGGTGCGGACGTCACGGTCGTACGGTCGCCCGTCGAAATTGCGTTCGATGAAGTACTGCTGCAATTCCGGACGCAGACTTTCGAGCAGATACCGGAGGTGGCCGAGGATGGGGTAGTTACGTAGCACCGAGTGTCGGCGTTGCACCAGGTCGTAGACGCCGACGAGGAGCAGGCAGGCAAGCAGGACCAGTACCAGAATCCATGCCCACCCTCCGACAACCGCGGCGAGACCGGTGACTATGACCGCCGCGGCGAGTGCCCCCACCGACAAGAACCGAAGCATCGGTACCTCCTCTGCCCGTGTGCGTCGTCTTCAGTCTGCTTACACGGGCCGCCGCGGTCTTCGCAGGCGGTTGGCGGAAGGCGGCCTCAGCGGTCGGTGGTGCTGCCACGGACCTGGGCGGCCAGCATCTGAGCCGCATGCAGCGGCCTCACCCCGGGCTCGAGGTCGCGAATCTGTGTGCGGCAGCTGAATCCGTCGGCCAGCACGACGGTGTCGTCGGCTTTCTCCCGGAGGGCGGGCAGCAGTTTGTCTTCAGCGCACGCGACGGAGACGTCGTAGTGGCCGCGCTCGAACCCGAAGTTCCCGGCCAGCCCGCAACAGCCTGCGTCGAGGACGTTCGCATCCACCCCCGCCTTGTCGAGTACTTCGTGATCTGCCTTGTACTTCAGGACGGCGTGGTGGTGGCAGTGCGGCTGAACGACGGCGTTCACGGTGCCCTCGTGCGGGGGATGCCAATCGGGTGCCTCCTTCTGCAGTAGCTCTCCGAGGGTGTAGGTCTGGCCGGCGAGGCGGTGTGCATCTTCGTTGCCGTGCATGAGCTCGGGAAGATCTGCGCGGAAGACCGCAGCGCAGCTCGGTTCGAGGACCACGATCGGGGTGCCTGCACGCAGAGCGGGTTGCAGGGCGTGCAGGGTGCGGCGCAGTACGCGCCGGGCGACGTTCAGCTGGCCGGTGGAGATCCAGGTGAGCCCGCAGCACGGCGTGCCGTCCGGGACTTGGACGGTGAACCCGGCGGCTTCGAGGACGGTGACGGCGTCGCGAGCGATGCCGGGATCGAAGTTGTTGGTGAAGGTGTCGGGCCAGAGCAACACGGTGCCGCGATCGGTGGCCCGCTGCCGACGGGGAGGTTGCCGGCGCCACCCGTCGGTGAATCGTTGCTCGGCGAAGCGCGGGAAAGGCCGCCGCCGGTCGACACCCCCGGCCGTCTTGATCATGCCCGACAGGCCGGGCGTGTGGGTGAGAGCGTTGACCACGGTGGGGGCGGTGGAAGCCATACGTGCCCAGAGCGGGAGCCAGCCCATCGAGTAATGCGACGGCGGCCGGAGCCGGTGACGGTAGTGGTGCGAGAGGAATTCGGCCTTGTACGTGGCCATGTCGACATTCACCGGGCAATCGGATCGACACCCCTTGCAGGCCAGGCACAGATCGAGGGCGTCGCGCACAGCGGTGGATTTCCAGCCGTCGGTGATGACATCGCCCTCGAGCATTTCGAACAGCAGGCGAGCGCGGCCGCGGGTCGAATGCTCCTCCTCGCCGGTGGCGCGGTAGGACGGGCACATCACGCCCGATTCGTGGCCGCGGCATTTGCCGACCCCGACGCAGCGGGCCGCAGCCCGGCTGAACCGATGGTCGTCGTCGGCATAGGCGAAGTGCACGGCCGGTTCGATCGGAAGATAGTCGGTTCCCTGGCGCAGATTCTCATCCAGGCAGTGCGGATGGACGATCTTCCCCGGATTCATCCGATCCGCCAGGTCGAAGATCGCCTTGAGTGCCTCGAAGGCGGTAATGATCTTCTCGCCGAACATGATCGGCAACAACTCGGCCTTGGATTGGCCGTCGCCGTGCTCGCCGGACAATGACCCGCCGTACGACACGACCAGACGAGCGGCTTCCTGCGCGAACGAGCGATAGCGGGCGATCCCCTCGGCGGTGCGCAGGCCGAAGGGGATCCGGGTGTGGACGCAGCCGTGCCCGAAGTGCCCGTACAGCGACGCTGTCCCGTAGTCGTACTTGTCCAGCAACCTGCGGAAGTCCCGGAGATAGTCGCCGAGACGAGACGGGGGGACGGCGGCGTCTTCCCAACCCTCGTGGGTTTCGGGTTCGTCGGGCGGATACGCGGTTGCTCCGAGACCGGCTTCCCGGGCTGCCCACACCTGCTTCTCATGTTCGGGGTCGTCGAGGATCCGCGCGTGCGGTGTCACCGCCTGGAGGTCGTCGATCATCGCGGTTGCTTTGCGGTCGGCCTCGTCTTCGGTGTCTCCGTTGAACTGCACCATCAGCCATGCGTTGCCGTCGGGTAGTTCCTTCAGTGCGGCGGCGGCGAGATGCTGACTGTGTTCGAGCTGAACCAGCCGGTGGTCGATGCCTTCCAATGCGGCGGGGTTGTGTTCCAACACCTGGGGGACGGCGTCGGCGGCAGCGCAGATGTCGTCGAATCCGAGTAGGGCCAACGACTTTGCCGCAGGGATGCGCACCAGCGACAGTTCCGCACGCAGCACTGTCACCAGTGTGCTTTCCGAACCGACGAGCAGCCGGGCGATGTTGAAGCCGTTCTCGGGCAGCAGTTCGTCGAGGTTGTACCCGGACACTCGCCGCGGAATGTCCGGGTAGCGGTCGCGGATTTCGTCGGCATAGTCGTCCCGCAACTGCCGCAGTGCCCGGTAGATGTCGGCGCGCCACCCATCAGCGGTGATGATCTGCTCGAACTTGTCGTCGGTGGTGTCCTGCACCCACATGCGGTGCCCGTCGTAGGTGAGCACTTCGAGCCGGCGGATGCAGTCGGCCATCTTTCCGTAGGCCTGTGCGGTGGAGCCGCACGAGTTGTTGCCGATCATCCCGCCGATGGTGCAGCTGACATGCGTCGACGGCTTCGGCCCCACCATCCAACCCGTCGATTCGAGTTGATCGTTGAGCTGATCGAGGGCGATGCCGGGCTGCACGATCACCGTGCCCGCGTCGGCGTCGAGACTCTCGACCCGGGTGCAGTACTTGCTCCAGTCCAGCACCACCGCCGCGTTGCAGCATTGTCCCGCGAGGCTGGTGCCACCGCCGCGGGAGAGGACGGGCACATCGTTCTCGTGGCACACGGCCACTGCCTCGATTGCTGCCTCCGGGGTTCTGGGTACGACGACACCGATGGGGATCTGCCGGTAGTTGGACGCGTCGGTGGAGTAGGCGGCGCGAGATCCTGCGTCGAACCGGACTTCTCCGTCGACGCGGTCGCGCAGCGAGTGGGCGAGTGTCTCGAACAACATCGCGGGGCGTGTTCCAGCAGTGGATGACTCGGTCACGATGTTTCCTCCTGGGTGCTCACTGCACGCGATAGCGTTCGACGTCGGCGTGACGGAAGGCCAGGCCGTGGCCGGGCGCGTCGGGGTCGGGGCGGACGGATCCGCCGGTGGCGTCGAGGGTGCCGTCGAAGCACATCCCTTCGATCCGCACGTGGTCGTGGAACCATTCGAGGTGACGCAGGTTGGCGGTCGCTGCCGCGACGTGGGCGTGCAGATTGGGCGCGCAGTGCCCGGACAGCTGCAGATTGTGCGCGGCAGCGACGGCGGCCACCTGCGCGAAAGCGGTGATACCGCCACAGCGAGAGACGTCGGCCTGAAGGCAGTCGACTGCGCCTGCCGCACACATACACTCGAAATAGTGCAATGCATAGCCGTATTCACCGGCCGTGACGTCCGGGAGCACGGCGTCACGGACCTGCCGCAGGCCGTCGAGATCGTCGGACGAGACCGGTTCTTCGAACCATCGAACGTCGAACTTCTCTGCCCGGTCGATGATCCGGATGGCCTGCTTGCGTTGATAGGCACCGTTGGCGTCGACGTAGAGCTCAGTGTGGTCGCCGATCACGGTGCGGGCCTGCTCGATCCGCGCGAGATCACGGTTCTCGTCGGAGCCGAAGGACTCTCCGATTTTGATCTTCACCCGTGGAATCGACTGCTCGTACACCCAGTGTTCGAGTTGCGCGGTGAGCTGATCGGCGTCGTAGGTGGTGAATCCACCCGAGCCGTAAACGGGCACCTCACGGTGTACGGCGCCGAGGAGCCGGTGCAGTGGTAGGTCGAGGAGGCGTGCTTTCAGATCCCACAACGCCACGTCGACCGCAGAGATCGCGCACGCGGCGATACCCGGCCTCCCGGCGTTGCGGACCGCTTTGGTCATACGGTCGTAGGCGCCGGCGATATCCAGCGCGCTACATCCGCGTACTCGGTCGGCGAGGACGGACTCGACGACAGCGGCGGAGGCCGCAGGCGCGTAGGTCCAGCCGGTACCCACCCGATCGGCTGCGCGGACCTGCACGAGGACGAGGGTCGTCGAATCCCAATCGAGGGTGCCGTCGGCCTCGGGCAGATCGGTGGGGATGGTGTAGGCGGCGGTGGATACCTCCCGTATCGGTGCGTCGAGCATCCGGTCAGCCGTTTCTGTGCGGCAGGAACTCCTGGGCCTTGGTCTTGATACCCGCCATGGTGAATCCCCAGCTGTCCTCGTCGCCGGAGAGAACCGCCGTAGCGACGGACTTGAACTGCTCCCAGGTCGCGTGCGGCGGGATGGGCGGCATGTTCGGATCGGTGTGAACATCGAGGACGGTCGGACGATCGGCAGCCAATGCCTTGTCCCACGCACCGGCAAGCCGACTCGGATCGGTGATGGTCTCGGCGTGCAATCCGAGGCTCGCAGCGAACCCGGCATAGTCGACATCCGGAAGCATCTGGGACTCGACGAATTTCGGCGCCCCCGACATCGCCCGCATCTCCCAGGTCACCTGGTTGAGATCGTTGTTGTGCAGAATCGCGATGATCAGCCGTGGGTCGTCCCACTCCTGCCAGTACCGTTTGACGGTGATCAGCTCGGCGAGTCCGTTCATCTGCATCGCCCCGTCTCCCGCGAACACGATCACCGGACGCGAAGGATGAGCGAACTTCGCGCCGATCCCGTACGGCACACCCGGCCCCATCGTGGCCAACGTCCCCGAGAGGGAACCGCGCATGCCCGGACGGAACTTCAGCTGGCGGGCATACCAATTCGCGGCCGACCCGGAGTCGGCGGTGACGATGACGTTCTCGGGCAACCGGGGCGAGAGCTCGGCGAACAAACGCAGTGGGTTGACGGGATCGGCCGCGACTTCCGCCTCCTTCGCCATCGTCTCCCACCACCGCGACACGTTCGATTCGATCTCCTCCTGCCACGAACGGTCCGTTTTACGTTCCAACAACGGAATCAACGCTCGAAGCGCGCTTTTCGCGTCGGCGACCAGGTTGACCTCATTGGGGTAGCGCATGCCGATGAACCGGCCGTCGATGTCGATCTGCACGCCACGGGCCTGGTCGTACTCGGGCAGGAACTGTGTGTACGGGAACGACGAGCCGATCGTGAGGAGGGTGTCGCAGCCCATCATCAGCTCGTAGCTCGGCCGCGTGCCCAGCAGACCGATTGAACCGGTGACCCAGGGCAATTCGTCCGAGAGCACGTCCTTGCCGAGCAGCGCCTTCGCGGCACCCGCTCCGAGGAGATCCGCGACCTGAGCGATCTCCTCGTCTGCGCCGCGCGCTCCCTGCCCGACCAGCAGCGCCACCTTCTTCCCGGCATTGAGGACCTCGGCGGCCCGTGCGACCGCGGCATCGTCGGGTGTGGTGTTCGGCCAGTCGATACCGATGCTCGACGGCACCATCTTGAACTCGTGGGTGGGAGCGGCGTACTCCAGTTCCTGGACGTCGGCGGGGATGATCAGCGCGGTCGGCGCCCGTTGGCTCAGTGCCACTCGAATGGCCCGGTCGAGAACGTTCGGCAGTTGCTCGGGCACGGTCACCATCTGCACGTAGTCGCTGGCCACGTCCTTGTAGAGGCTGAGCAGATCGACTTCTTGCTGGTAGGAGCCACCCATAGCGGTGCGGTTCGTCTGCCCCACGATCGCGACGACCGGGACGTGGTCGAGTTTGGCGTCGTAGAGACCGTTGAGGAGATGGATCGCGCCGGGGCCGGAGGTAGCGATACACACTCCGACCCGGCCGGTGAACTTCGCGTAGCCCACCGCCTCGAACGCGCTCATCTCCTCGTGCCGTGACTGGATGAACCGCGGTTGATTATCGGCTCGGCCCCAGGCGGCCATGATTCCGTTGATGCCATCTCCCGCGTAGCCGAAGACGTGTTCGACTTCCCAGGCGCGTAACCGCTCCAGCAGGTAGTCGGCAACGTTCTGACTGGCCATCGGATTGTGTCCTTCCCTCGGCTCACGGGCATTGTCCGGTACCGGACAACGCCATCGACGTGACGGAGCAGGGTGCGTGTTCGACGCGCAGCAGAGGCGAGACGTCTTCCTTCCATCATTACGCGCAAACGTTGCGGTAACGCAAGGTCCCTGATGGCGTCGATTCGGCGACTGTCCGTCCTTGCCCGAATGCCCATCCCGACGCCGTTCAACCGTGAATTCTCATTTCGAATCTCGATGTTTGAACCATCTTCGTGCGGGAACACTGCCCACCACCCATGTAGTTGCGACCCCGCAATCATTGCGAATACGGGCATAAGATGACCACCTCGTCCGAGGGAGGCGAAATTCATGACGCCCCACGAGTCCGGCTTCGGCGCCTCCTGGCCACCACACGTGCTTCGCGAGTACGCCCTGATCGCAGACGGGGAGCGGGGCGCCCTGATCGGCCCGCGCGGAGACTTCGCGTGGATGTGCGCACCGCGGTGGGATTCGGGCGCGGTGTTCAGCTCACTGCTCGGCGGACCCGGCGGATATCTCGTGTGCCCCGCGACCCCGCGCTTCACCTGGGGTGGACACTACGAGGAAGGGACGCTGATCTGGCGCAGCCGGTGGGTCACGACCGCCGGCATCATCGAGTGCCGTGAAGCACTAGCGTTTCCGGGCGATCCGCACACGGCAGTGGTGCTCCGCCGGATCGTGGCGGTGGACGGCGAGGCGCGGGTTCAGGTCTCGTTGTCTGCCGATGCAGACTTCGGTGCCCACCCGATGCATCAGGTCGCGCACCGCGAGGACGTCAGGGTGTTGCGCGCCGGACCGCTCCACCTGCGGTGGGCCGGCGGCCGCGGCGCTCATCTTCGGAACGGGCAACTGGAGACGGCTCTCGAGCTCCGGGAGGGCGAGCACCACGACCTCGTCCTCGAACTCAGCGACCGGCCGCTACCCGAACACCTCCCGAACCCGGATCAGCTGTGGCGGCAGACCGAACACGAATGGCACCGACGTGTTCCGCACATGGACGGGACGCTCGCCGACCGCGACGCCCGGCACGCCTGCGCGGTCCTGACGGGGATGACCAGCAGCTCGGGCGGGATGGTCGCCGCCGCGACCACCGCTCTGCCCGAACGGGCCGAACAGGGCCGCAACTACGACTACCGCTACTGCTGGATCCGCGACCAGTGCTACGCCGGTCACGCGGCTGCCGCAGCGGGCGCCGACTCGCTTCTGGACGCCTCCGTCGCCTTCATCGCCGAACGCCTACTCGACGACGGTCCCCAGCTGAAGCCCGCCTACACCGTCGGCGGAGGGCGGGTGCCCGACGAATCCGTCCTCGACCTTCCCGGGTATCCCGGAGCGGACGCACGCCTGGGGAACTGGGTCAACGAGCAATTCCAACTCGACTCCTTCGGTGAAGCTCTGCTTCTCTTCGCCGCCGCCGACCGCGTCGGCCACCTCGGCAGTGAGCGCTGGAAGGCCGTCGAGATCGCGACCGAGACGATCGAACAACGCTGGACCGAACCCGACGCCGGTATCTGGGAGCTCGACAACGCGGAGTGGGCGCACTCGCGTTTGACCTGCGCCGCCGGTCTGCGTGCCATCAGTGCGGCCGCTCCGGCCGCGCACTCTGTTCGCTGGGATGCCCTCGCCGACGCTCTCGTCGCCGACACCGATGCCCGGTCGCTGCACCCGAGCGGGCGCTGGCAGCGCGCCCCCGGCGACGATCGCATGGATGCGGCGCTGCTTCTGCCTGCGATCCGCGGTGGTGTTGCGGCCGACGACCCCCGCACCCGGCTCACGTTGGATGCCGTGCGCGCCGATCTCGGCCGGGAGGGATACGTATACCGGTTCCAACATCGGGGCCAACCTCTCGCCGACGCCGAGGGCGCGTTCCTGCTGTGCGGTTTCGTCATGGCGCTGGCCGAACATCAGCAGGGCCACTATGTCGCGGCGGCGCGCTGGTTCGAACGCAACCGCGCTGCGTGCGGTTCGCCTGCCTTGTTCACCGAGGAGTTCGACATCGTCGAACGGCAGTTGCGCGGCAATCTGCCGCAAGCGTTCGTTCATGCGCTCTTGCTCGAGTCCTCCCATCGCCTCGCCAAAACGTGATCGTTCACGTTCTCCGCCAAAGCAACTCACAGTCCCAACTTCGATCGTGACAAGGAGGCCGAGATGAAGGCACCGCATTCGGAACAGGTTGTCGTGGTCACCGGCGCCTCGGGCGGGATCGGCCGGGCCGTCGCCCGCGCTTACGGTGCCCGCCGGGCCAAGGTGGCGCTGCTCGCCCGCGGTGAGACGGGGCTCGCGGGCGCGGTCGACGACGTCGAGGCGGCCGGAGGCCGCGCTCTCGCGATCCCCACCGACGTCGCCGATCCCGAGCAGGTGGAGGCCGCTGCCGCGGAAGCCGAGCAGACGCTGGGCCCCATCGATATCTGGGTGAACGTGGCTTTCACCTCCGTCTTCGCCCCCGTCAGCGAGATAAGCCCCGCCGAATTCCGGCGGGTCACCGAGGTCAGCTACCTCGGCTACGTCTACGCCACCCTGTCGGCACTGCGGCGGATGAAATCCCGCAATCGCGGTGTGATCGTGCAGGTCGGCTCGGCGCTGGCCTATCGCGGTATCCCGCTGCAGAGCGCGTACTGCGGTTCCAAACACGCCATTCAGGGGTTTCACGAAGCGCTGCGCTGCGAACTGTTGCACGAGCGCAGCGGTGTCCGGGTGACGATGGTGCAGATGCCTGCGGTCAACACCCCACAGTTCTCTTGGGTGCGGTCGAGGCTGCCGCATCACGCGCAGCCCGTCCCACCCATCTTCCAACCCGAGGTCGCGGCGCGCGCAGTGCTCTACGCCGCCGATCATCCGCGCCGCCGCGAGTACTGGGTGGGTGCCAGTACTGCGGGCACCCTCGCTGCCAATGCGATTGCGCCAGGCATCCTGGACAGGTACCTCGCCCGCACGGGGTACTCCTCCCAGCAGACCGACACCCCACGCGATCCTGATCAGCCGGAGAATCTCTTCACGCCGGCCGACGGCGTGGACGGTCGCGACTTCGGGGCGCACGGCATCTTCGATGATCGATCCCGTGACCGCAGCGCACAACTGTGGGCGTCGCAGCACCACGGCCTCCTCGGTGTCGCCGCGGGTCTGGCGGCCGCGGCAGGCGCCGTCGCCGTGTTCGCCGGACTAAACCGGCGGTGATCCTGCATCCGCTGGAGGAGACGCGACATCAGCGGTTCGGCGGCCACAGCAGGGTGAGCACGTCTCCGTCGATCGGCTCACCGGCAGCGGCTGCGAAGCGGCGTAGCGCGACGGTGAGGGAGTCGCGGTCTTCGGGGGTCATCCGCTCCAGAACCGCTGAGATCGAGTCGCGTCGATGCGCGCTGACCTTTTCGACCAATGCTTTTCCCTCAGCGGTCAACGTCAGGTTCAGGTTGCGCCGATCCTCCGGTGCATCTCGCCTATCCATCAAGCCTGCCTTGATGAGCCGGTCGACCGCGCGGCTGGCATTGGACGGATTGACTCCCAGCGCCTGCGCGACCGCCGCCAGATTCAGCGGACCCCAGGTGTCGACCATGACGAGAATCCGCAAGTGCGGCACCGACACCACGTCTTCCACCTCGGCCACCGATGCCGCCGCGATCCCCACCAGCGCACGCGACGCCCACAGCACCGCATCGACCTGAGCCGGGAAATCTTTTCCTCGGCCGGATCGTCGACGCTGCGTAGCGTTCATATCCCGCATCCTTCCGCAGTCGATTGCGGTCTCGCAACCATTGCGTCCGTGGGAGAAATGAGTCGGTCACTACTTCTGCGGCGGTAGGGCTCCACCGGCCGAGGCAGCACCGAACACTTCGCGTCCGGTGCGTGCGCGAAACGGATCGAGGACAGTGCGTTGGCGCTCGGCGCGGGCGATCAGTTCGTCGAAGTCGATCTCGGGCAGCCGGGAATCGAGTTCTGCGAGATCACGCAGCGTGGTCCACAGCTGTTTCTTGCCCTCGATACCCATCAATAGGAACTCGAGCTCCACGAACCGGCTCAGCGGCGAATAGCCGCGAAGCCGACCGTTGAGTTTCAACCGTCCCATGCGCTCGGCCCACGTATCGACCTCGTCTTCGCTCACTCCCTCTGCGAGGTGCATGTCGACGCGGGTGGGCCACCGCTCGCCGGGACCGTACGGGGTGCGGGTCCCCCAGGGTTGCCCGATTCGGTCTGTTGCCATGACCACGCGATACCCGACGGGTAGGTGTCCAAACAGGCGTCGCGAGGAGCGATCCGCGGGACGACTGCTGTCGCGAAGCGGGGGTGGGCATGAACATGTCGGGGAGAGTTCTTAAGGTTGGTCGTGCCCGCGCCGCTGACGGGCGGAAGTGGTGTCCGCAGAGTGAGGGGAGTGGGTGTGGAGTCGAGGGACAACGATCCTGAACTGAGGGATCGAGTACAACGCCTGCTCACCTTCCTGTCCGAGCTCGTCAAAGCGCGCAGCACCCCCGTCCGAGTGCTCGCCAAACACCGCGCCGTGATGTCTCTCGAGGAAGGCAACCTCGACATCGGACTGAGTGCCGCTGCCGCAGCGGGCGACGTCGTCCTCCGCGCACGACGTGTTCAACTCGAAGACCCGCCGCAACCTCCCGCGTTGATCGCGAGGTATGTGCAGGGAGCCATCGACGACTCCGCGGTCGAACCCACTCTCGACCCGAACGCCACCGACGCCGCCGAACGTTTCGACAGCTGGCTCACCGAATGGCGGGTGTGGGCGGCAGTCGACCGTGAGCGGCGACCCGCCTCGCACCTCTACACCTTCCTGCAGCGCGCGATGCTCGACCTCGAAGCCCAACCCGAATCGCTAGAGCTCGTACTCGCGTCGGGGCTGCTGCATCTGTCGGCCGAGGTCGCGGGGGAGCAGGTGCGCACGCACCTGATCACGCAGTCCACCCTCGTCGAACGACACGCAGCAACCGGCGACCTGCTGGTGCGGTTGAATCCCGACCTCGGGCCGTCGCTCGAAGACACCCAGCTCCTCACGGGGCTGGAGGTGTTCGACCCGTCCGGCACCCGCAGCCTCCACGAGTCCCTTGCAACCCAGGTTGCATCGCCCGTGGATCCCGCAGCCCGCGGTTTTCTCAAAGGCTGGGCCGACCGCGCGCTCATCGTGCCCGTCGACGTCGTGGACCAGGCCGAGGACGCGTCGTCGCCCGACATGTTCCTCACACCGTCACCTTCGCTGGTGCTGCGTAAGCACGGCGCTTCAGCACTCATCGAGTACTACAACCGTATGGCCGAGGCCGTTGCCGACGAGTCGAAGCCGGTGCCGCTCGGTCTGGCGCAGCTCGTCGAGGCGATCGAACCGGAAGAGCGTGTGGCCTGGCTCGACCACATCGGCAGGCCGCCCGCCCTGTTCACCGGCGACCCGATGTTCCCGCTGCCTGCGAACGAAGAGCAGCGCGACATCATCGATCGCCTCACCGGCGACAGTGGGGTCGTGGTCGAAGGGCCGCCGGGTACCGGCAAGACCCACACCATCGCCAATATCGTCTCCGCGCTGCTCGCTCGCGGCCAGCGGGTGCTGGTCACCAGTGAGAAGGCCCAGGCGCTGCGCGTGCTCCGCGACAAGCTTCCGCCCGAACTGCAGGAGCTGTGCGTATCGGTGACCGACCCAGTGCAGGGTGGTTCGGCGGAGCTCACCCACAGCGTCAGCGAGATCGCCACGCGCAAAGCGCAATTCAACGCGCGGCGAGCACAAGAACGCATCGACGACCTCACGGCGCAACGTGATGAGGCACTGAGCCGCCGCGCGATGTTGATGGAACAGGTCCGGCAGGTCAGAGCGGAGGAGACGGTCGTACAACCCGCCGTCGCCGCCGGCTACGAAGGCACAGCCGCGTCGATCGTCCGGAGGGTCCGCGCACAGGAATCCAAGTACGAGTGGTTGCCCGCGCCTCTTCTCGCCGACGTTCCACCGCTGACCGTCGATGAGGTCGTCACCCTTCACGGGCTCCACCAGCGGTCGAGTGTCGAGCGTGCACGGCGCAGGCACCAGCTTTTCCCCGATCTGTCCCTCCCCACCCAGAGGGAGGTGCAGTACGCGTGCGCTGCGGTCGCGCAAGCGCCGAAGGACATCGGGAGCAACGCACTGCAAGAGGTGCTGCGAATACTCGAGGGTGCGCCACTCGACGCACTCGCCCGCATCCGCGACCTGTGCGAACAACTACAGGGCGCCCTGGAGGACGCAGAGCGGCTCGATGCGCGAATTCAACGCGTGACCGACGACGTCCTGTCCGGCAAGGCGCAGCACCTGTGGGGCAAGACCGCTGAACTCGCAGATCTCGTGCAGTCCGCTCAGGCCGCAGACCGCGCAGTCGGCGCCAGCTCGGTCGAGGTGCCGGTGACGGGACCGCTCGCGCTCGAGGCGTATGACGCGCTGGCCCGCAAACTCGAGGCCGGCGACACGTGGCGCAGCGGCTTCACGCGCTTCCGCAGGAGCGACGAGCAATCAGCCGTCGAGGCGCTGGGCGAGGTCGCTACCGTCGACGGCGTCGCAGCCACCACCGCACACACGGCACGCATCGTTGCGGAACACCTCCGCGCGCTCGAAGCGATTCGGGTCGCGGGGATCGTCCTCCGAGATCTCGGCATCGATGTTGCGCTCGACGAGTCGCGCAGCCGAGCTGTCGGCACCATGGCATTCATCGACCGCGACCGCGGCATCGTCGACAATCTCGTCACCCGCGTCGGAGCCGTCGAAACGGAAATGCGCCACATCCACCCCGGTGCACCGCGGATCACGAGTATCGAACAAGCTCGGTCGGTTGCGGAGTCCGCGCGAGTGATCGCTGCAGCCGGCACTGCTGAAGCAAGCAAGACCTGGCTCGAATCCATCGGCATGGACGTGCGGGGCAAGACCGCAGGGGGAGCATCGCCTGAGGGACGCGCGCTGGCGCGGGCCTTCCACGACGCGGACTTCGACGGCATCAACACGGCGCTGGACGCGTGGGATCGCGCAGTCGGTGAACAGCGCGAAGAGCTCGAGCTCGTCTCGCTGCATGCGAAGCTGACCACCGCCGCACCGGCGCTCGCGCAGGCGATTGCTGAGAATCCGTTGAGTTTGGGCTGGCCTGTCCGTCTCGCGGACATCGAGGATGCGTGGGCGTGGCGTCGCGCGGATCAGTGGGCAAAAACGTTCCACGAGCATGGTGACGACGGGCAGTTCGAACGCGACCTTGACGCAGTCGAACAAGACATCGCGCGTGCGACGACGCAGCTCCTCGCCGTGAAGGCGTGGAGCGCGTGCCTCGATCGCACCACGGCCGAACAGGTCCAGGCCCTCCACTCGTACCGCGACCATGTCGCGAGCATCGGTAAGGGCACCGGAAGGTACGCCGAGCGTTACCGGGCTGCAGCGAGAGAAGCCATGCAGGTCGCGCAAGGTGCTGTGCCCGCGTGGGTGATGCCGCTGCAGCAAGTGTTGTCTTCGGTTCCGCCCGAACAGAATTCATTCGACGTCGTCATCGTCGACGAAGCGAGCCAGGCCGACATCAGCAGCCTGTTCCTGTTGTGGCTCGCTCCGCGTGTGATCGTCGTCGGCGACGACAAGCAGTGCGCGCCCAGCGGGGTGTCGCTGGGTGCGCTCGACGGGGTGTTCAGTCGTCTCGATTCGTACCTTCCCGACATCCCGAAGTATCTGCGCGACAGTTTCACTCCGCGATCGAGCATGTTTTCGTTGCTGCGGTCGCGGTTCGGGAGCATCGTCCGCTTGCGGGAGCATTTCCGGTCGATGCCGGAGATCATCACGTGGTCGAGCGAACAGTTCTACGCGGACGACCCGTTGGTTCCGTTGCGGCAGTATGGAGCCGACAGACTACCGCCGCTGCGCACCACTTTCGTCGAGAATGGTGCTGTCGCAGGGCAGAATTCGTCGCTGACGAACCGAGCCGAGGCTCTCGAGCTTGTCAAGGTGCTAATGCGGTGCCTGCATGACAAGGCCTATGACGGGAAGACATTCGGCGTAGTGGTGCTGCAGGGGCAGTCGCAGGTCGACGTCATTCAGAACGAACTGCTGGCAAGGCTCACCCCCGAACAGTGGGAACAGCGCAGGCTCCGTGTGGGCGCGCCCCCGGATTTTCAGGGCGACGAGCGGCACGTGATGTTCCTGTCGATGGTCGTGGCGCCCGAACAGAACATCGCGGCGATGACGAGGACCGAATACCAGCGACGGTTCAACGTCGCAGCGTCGCGGGCGCAGGACCAGTTGTGGTTGTTCCATTCGCGCACGGCAGACACACTGCGACCGACGGACCTGCGACATTCTCTGCTCACATACATGCAGTCGGTGTCGCCGGCACCTGCCGAGTCGATTCCGGTGGGTGTGACGCGCAGCGAGCGGCACGAGGCGTTCGGCAGCCTCTTCGAACAGGCCGTGTTCCTCGATATCGAGTCGCGCGGGTATCACGTGAATCCGAGAGTCGACGTGAACGGTTACTTCATCGACCTGGTGGTGACGGGTGCGGCGGGGAAGCTGGCTGTCGCGTGCGATGGCGAGCTATGGCACACCAGCCCCGAGCGACAGGGTGCAGATCTCGAGCGGGAACGTGAGCTGACGCGAAGCGGGTGGAAGTTCTGGCGGGTTCGCGAATCCGAGTACTACTTCGATCCGGTTGCGGCGATGGCGGGGTTGTGGGATGAGCTCGAGCGGCGCGGGATCACACCGGACGTCGCGGATGCTGTGGGCGTGGTCGATGCAGGTTGGACGCCGGTGTAGTTGGCGGGTGAGGAGGTGATCGTGTGTGTCATTGGAAGCTAGACGAACCCACCGTCGACCAGGTCCACCAGAACAGCAAGGGCGCGGTCGAGTCACGCTCCTCGTAGGGTACGAGAGTGGACAACAACGAACTCACGGTCGCTACCTGGAACACGATGTGGGCGACTGGGTCAGGCCCACGCGCTACACGTGTGCGTAATTGCCTCCGCGATGTGAACGCTGACCTGCTTGTGGTGACGGAAGGTAGGCGCGATTTGCTTCCGGATGGTGGCTATGTCGTCGACGCAGGGACGAACTGGGGATACGACGTGACTTCCACCCCTCACCGACGCAAGACCATGCTGTGGTCGAGGTGGCCGCTCACCGACGTGGTAGCGCTGACAAGCCGAGCCGGCGCGGGCAGGGTCGTGACCGCGCAGACTGTGTCGTCAATCGGCCCCATCAGGATCCTCGCCGTGTGCATTCCGTGGGCAAGCGCACATGTGAGTACCGGCCGCTGCGACGCCAAGACCTGGTCCGAACACCTCGAATGCTGTGACCAGATCGAGGAGTTGGCCACACAGTTCGACCCGCGGATCCCCACCGTTGTCGCCGGGGATTTCAATCAACGTGTTCCTCGAGTTCGGCAACCGGTTCGTGTGGCCGATCGCCTCACCGGCTTGATGGCGCGCTGGACGATCCACACCAGGGGTGTCGTCGATCATGGCCCGCTGATCGACCACGTTGCGTCGGATCTCGAGTGCACCTCGGTGCGCACGTGGCCGGGTAGCGACGAGGTCGGGCGACTGAGTGATCATTCAGGAGTCGTGTGCTCATTGCGCGCGGCAACCGTGGGTTGAGGGAGCGAAGGCTGGACCTCCGCATCGCCGTGTAAGGGAATCCACTGCATACCAGGATGTACACCCTGATAGCTGTTTGAGCAGGTCAGAGAGGCGAGACGGCCGGTGTGGCGACGGGGTCGTCGAGGACTTTCTGGCGTGACAAGGTTCTGTCGCAGTGAGGCCTTATGGTGTGTATGTCCGTTCCGTGCTCGTGGTGGAATGGACCGTAGACGTCGGTGCACCATGTCAGCGCGGCGGCCTGCATCTGCGTCAGCGAGGTGAATTCGTGGCCCCGGAAGAACGAGTCCCGGATGTAAGGCATCGGTCGCTCGATGCGTGGTTTGTCCTTGGGTTTGCCGACCCGGGCCGGATCGATCAATACCTGATAGAAGTCGGCGAGTTCGGTGTAGGCCCGGTTGATCTGCGGATCGTAGAGATCGGGGCGGTCTACCCCGGTTTTGAGGTTGTCGCACACCATCCGCGCCGGGGTCCCGCCGAAGAACTCGAATGCGGCCACATGCGAGGCGCACCACGAGGTTTGATCCATCCGCAGCGCGGGTTGGACGAACAGCATCCGCGAACACGCCAGAATCATCGCAAACGCCCATACCGCCACCCGCCGATCCGTCGCCGGGTCGCGCCACATCCCGAGCTTGCTGTAGTCGACCGTGCCCTCGTCGCCCGGCGGGACCGGACCGCGGGGAAAGGTGGTCGTCGACGCCGCGACCCGGTCGGCGAATCATGTTGCGATATATCGCCGCACGGTCGATTCGGACACCGCAACACCGCGATCGTCACGCAGACGTTGAGCGATCGTCGCCACGGTCACCGACTCGTCGAGTTGGCCCTCGATCCAGGCGTGGTGGGCGGCGATCGCCGGCCAGGTTACCGCCCGCGCCGTCGGGTTCACCACGTCCGGGAACCAGGCCGGGATCAACTCACGCCACAGGTTCTCGTCGAACTTGTCGCCGTCGCCCGGCGTCGACCCCGCCGCCAGCGCTGGGGTCAGGTACTTGCGGATGGTTTTGCGGTCGAGTCCCAGGGCTGTCGAGATCTGCACCTGGGAGCGGCCGGGATGCCAATGTCGGAACAACTCCATCAGATCGGTCATCGTCCACGTTCTCCTTGCCACCGTCGGGCCCCTTCCCAGGCCCTCGTGGTGGACCTTGGGAAGAAGCGAACCTGCAGCAGCACCCACACCCCGGTCGACACGCCCCAGGGGTGGGGAATTACGTGACGGCTGGGTGAGGAATTACGTGACGGGCCGACCCCTCAACCTGGGGAATTACATGACCGCTGACACCCTCAGTGCGGAGACGGGAGACCGTCAATGGCTGGCGTGATCGGACAGAAGACCTGGGCAATCGCGTCTCACAAGGCTTTCGTTACGTGGGACGGTGAAAGTTAGGGGCAGATTCCACCATGTCGGAGCGAGTATGGAGAATGTCCGAAATAGTGGAATTACTTGACCCATGAAGATCAGGAGGTCGCCGTGAGAGACCCAACAGCCACTGCGGGCACAACCTCGCATACCTGTGTGCGCTGACAATGATGGTTTCACATCCTGAAGCGACGGACTGGATACCTCTGCTATCCAGGTGATGCCTGGTGAGGATGTGCTACAGGATCTTCATGCACCTCCGATAAGCCACTTGCGGCGCTCGCGTGGCTTCCGAACGAACGATAGAAGATGGCAGTGATGAGTGTGGCAACTCCGAGCGGATCTGGCGACGATGCCGAACGTTTGAGCGGTGTTATCGCCAAATGGCGCACTTCCTTGGTCGACTTGAGCGGTAGAAACCGTCTATTGAACTTTCGTCACACGCGTGCGGCAACGTTGGAGATCGTATATCCTGCTGCCGCAGACCTCGTCGCAGGTCTTGAACGCGGATGGGATTTCGAGCCCCTGCCCGAGGAAGAATCTGAGCCAGAGCAGAGGGTCGTTCCCAGGACAACGGGGAAGCACCAACGCGTTGTGACCCAGAAGACGACTGCACCAGCTCTGTTCCGAGCGCAGAGCAATCTTCGCAAGAAGGCTACGCAGGTTTTCAATGACTATGGGATTTGGACACTCCAGCTCGGAATTGGAATGCTCAACTGGCGGGAAGATGGTGCGGTCACGGGGAGTGATGCTCCGCTCGTCTTATTTCCGGCGTCACTCGAGCGCACTGCGAACGGTCGGATTCGGCTCGCTCTCAATGAGGATGAGGAACCGAAGCTCAATCCTGCGCTGCCGGTGAAGCTGGAACAGTTTCACATCGACTGGTCGTCTGTTTCGAAGTTGGATCCGACCGACTTGACCTCGGTGCTGGCAGCAGCAAGATCATGCATTGCAGGAAAGCCGGGCTGGCAAGTTACGGAACGCGTAGTTTTAGGGCAGTTCGCGTCCCACAAGGAGTCCATGTACAAGGATCTGCTTGATAACGAAGAGCAGGTCATGCAGAGCGACTTGATCAAAGCTATCGCGCTGGGTCCCGCAGCGAAACTGGCAGCTGACCGCTTCGACTTCGAGGAGATTCCGCTCGGGCGCATTGATGAGCTTGCTCCGCCGGAGGAAAGTCCGCTCGTCTTGGATGCTGACTCCTCGCAACGACAAGCGGTAGCCGCGGCCGTCGCGGGCAACTCATTCGTAATGGATGGCCCTCCGGGTACTGGCAAGAGCCAAACGATCGCCAACATGATCGCTGGGCTCATCAGCGCTGGTCGAAGCGTGTTATTCGTGAGCGAGAAGGCTGCGGCCCTCGACGTGGTTCTTGATCGTCTTCGCGCGGTCGGACTGGGTTCATATGCCCTGGCCCTGCATAGCAATTCTGCGAGTCGCGGTGCGGTCGCTAAGGAACTTGGTCGTGCTTTGGATGAGGAGCCCAGTGCTTCAGGCATGACGCACGACGCCAAGATGGCGGTGCGTGAGGCACGCGAAGCACTCACCGGATACGCCGACGCCATGAACGAGACTCGCGATCGGTTGGGGCGGACACTGCACGATGTGATCGGCAGGATTGGGGTACTTTCCAGCGCCACGGTTGCATACACTGACCCGCACACTCCAGACGGTGGCTTCCGGGCGGAGGAATTGAGCTCTAGAGATCTGGATAGCATCATTGCGGCAACTGAGGTGATCTCGAGGGGATGGGCTGCAATCGCAGACTCTAAATTCCCATGGAGAGATGTGCGCCGGGACGTTGCGAATGCAAGGCCGGCGTTGGCTCAGGCCCTGGCGGCGCTTGGGGAGCTGATGAGATCAGTCGACGAATATCGTGAGTCGGCAGGTTCCGACCTCCAGGTGCGCGATGAACGTGATGTCGAGCGGTTGATCAACATACTCACATTGGTTCGTTCGAGGCTCCCAGTTCCGCAATGGTGGTTGACCACACCCGACTTCGCTGGCGCGGTTGAGGACCGGACAGATCAATTCTTGGAAGAATTGGACCTTGTCCACGATGCTCTTCTCGGAGCTCAAGTGGTTGGTGGTAGACGTTGGCAGGAATTGCCGACCGGACTCGCGGTGGACAGCAGCGCTGCTGCAGACGCCCTGTCGAAGATGTCACCGGCGGGGATGGATCTGCGCGGGTTGAACGAGAAACAGGTCCGAGAGACCGCAACCAACTTTCGCAGTGTCGCTGAACAATTGGAGCGCACGCACGGGCTGATAACCGAGTTGGTAGACGAGCTTGGGTTAGAGCACCCGCAGGATGTAGCAGGTGCCTACCGAATCTGCGAGATTATCGACCTCACGGAAGCCCAACATCGGCCGCTCGACCACTGGCTTATTCCGAACGGTGCGACCAAGGCTCGCCATTCGGCCGTCGAGTTGGTAGCGGAACGGGTGGCTGCATTCAAAACCAGGCGTGACCTCACGATTCGTGCAAGGGACCGAGCAGTTCAGTCGGCAGGCCGCGAGTGGGAACAGGTCGAACGATCACTCACCCCGGTACGTCCAGCATGCGAGTTGGCGCTCGAGGCGCTACACCCGGCGGGTTTGAATCTCGAGCCGTTCAACCGCAAGCAACTTGGCAGTATGCAGGACACCTTGGCGGGGGCAGCGTCGGCACTCGAAGAAGGCGACGTATTGGCAGGTGCGTTGGCTGACCGTCTGGGCTGCCCCAATCCTGATTCGGTCGCGGCGGCCGAAGTGCTTGTCGAACTTGTCGAGGTGAGTTCGATTCCAGATCGTGCGTTGAAGCTGTGGTTCGACGCGGAAGTCCTCGCAAAGGTGCGGGAAGCGGTGACCGAGGTATCTGCGGCAGTCGACCGGTTGTCCGCGGCTGAGTCGCACGCGAAAGACTTGTTCCTACCGACCGTCATCGAGGTACCGGATCTCCCGGACGTGATCTCACGGCTCGATGAGGGACCGCGTGGGATCGGTGCATTGTTCTCCAAGCAGGTTCGGTCCGACAGGAAGCTGATCGCGGCGACCACGGTTCAGGGCGCATGGCAAGGTGAACACTACGATGCCTTGCCCCTTGCCTTGGAGTGGCACGACGCGTACCTGAGCTTGCGCGCTCTATGTGAATCTCATGGCGCACTGCTTGGACGTTTTGTGGATCGGCAGAGCGTGAGTGTCGACTCCGATGCGCTGAATTCTGCATTGGCTCACGCCGAAGAAGTTCACCGCCTTGCGCCGACTGCTATCACGAATCCTGTAAGTAGAGAATCTATCGCGGGCGAGTTGTGCGACGGAGGTGCACTCGATCCTGTGTTGCGCGATAGTGCCATTCGGCTCAGGGAGCTACTGGGGGTGTGGAGAAAGACCATCGAATACTTGGAACTTCACGAGAAGTCTGGTGAGCTCGCCAGAATCCCTCTCGGGCAGTCCGCATACTGGGCAGGTGCTCACGCTGAGCCTCTACAAGTCGCGACTCAATTCATCGACATGGCGCAGCCGACAATCGGTCGCTACGCTCCTGATGCTCAGGAGCATTCGCTCGGTACCGTCAGGGCAGCGATCGCGTACGCTCACGATGCTCAGGTGAAATGGAAGAGTTTCCAGGCCGCGGAACCTCAGGATCGAGAATTGCTTGGGCGGTTGTACGATGGGCTCAATACATCACTTACCTCGCCGGACGGAACCCCAGTTCCAACTTTGGAGGGGAATGCCCCTGCGAGTAGCCTAATCAAGAGTGCTCTTGTGAAGTTGTTGCGGCAGCCTGAAATTCATATTTCCCCCCAGAGGATTGAGTTCCTCGATAGCTACGCCCCACAGGGAAACCCCAGTGTATTAAGACTTTCGGAGGCCCTCGAAGTAGCCGAGTCGCTTGATAGATTGGCGCCGGCCACGCTCAAAGATCCTCGACAGCGTATGAAACTGGTGTCGGCAATCGCAGGTAGACCCGGAGTCGAGGTCCTACAGGAAAGGGGACGGGAGCTCCGCGGCCGGCTTGTCGACTGGGAACGAATGGTCTCATCCCCCGAACTGGGGCACGCGAGTGCCGGGTTGATCGCTATGCCAGCCGACGACGCGGCCAAGTGGTTCCGCAATCACTCAGAGGCCTTTTCGGAGGTCGGTGAACTCCTCCGCCTGGTGGGGAGGGTCGTCGACGACGTCGAGAATCTTACAGTGGAGGGTGCGCGCTCAACCGTTGTTGCTGTCTCGAAGGCTCGCGAAGCAGAAGGCGCCTTCTTGGCGAATCATGAGCGTTACAGAGGCTTGATGGAATCCTTGTACGAAGGGATCGCGACAAAGCCGGAAAGGATTCGCGAGGCCGTTGAATGGTCTCAATCGCTCAGAAGAGCTGCGAACAAAGGAGTGTCGGCGCCTCTTGACAGCCCTCTCGCACTACTTGTGCTCTCCGCGGAGCCGGACACCTCTCTGCAAAGACACTTCGAAGACTGGCGGCGTCAGAGGAATGGACTTCTCAAGTTTTTCGCACGGGAGCGCCGTCGGGAACTCGAAAACGAGCTTTCGAGCACTCTGGTCCACGCGTTCG
Source organism: Rhodococcus sp. F64268 (assembly GCF_023015605.1). NCBI lineage: Bacteria > Bacillati > Actinomycetota > Actinomycetes > Mycobacteriales > Nocardiaceae > Rhodococcus > Rhodococcus sp. F64268. Next base: position 39,469 of record NZ_JALKAI010000016.1, on the reverse strand, counting down.
AGGTGCTCGACGAACTCGAGAAAGATCCGTTCGGGCCCGAGACGTGGGTGAGTTGTAAAGATGCGCTTGGCGTTCTCAGCAAGTACCACCTGGATGGTTTGCCGTCGCAGCTAGCTGGGCGGGGTGTATCGGACCGTGAGTTCCCGTCGGCGGTCGAACGGGCAGTGCTAGTCGCTTGGGTCGAGCACCTGCTCGCAGTCGACGGGAGACTCAAACCGCAGAGAGCAATTGATCGAGACAATCTGGTTTCTAACTTCCAACAACTCGATCTTCGGTTGATTGAAGGCGCTCACGCTGATGTGATCGCTGCGTGTAACGCACGTCGCCCGCGAAAGACCACGGTTGGTCAGGCGGCGATACTCCGTCGAGAAGCTGGGAAACAGCGGCGCCATATGCCAGTTCGGAGACTCCTCGACGAAACTCGTGACGTCGTTCGCCGCGTCAAGCCATGTTTCATGATGAGTCCACTCACCGTCAGTCAGTTTCTGTCATCTGACTACCGCTTTGATGTGGTCATTTTCGATGAGGCATCACAGGTTCTGCCTCAAGATGCAGTGAATTCGATCTATCGCGGTGATGCGCTTGTGGTGGCAGGCGATGCTCGTCAACTACCCCCAACGTCGTTCTTCAGCGCGGCGAATGACAGGGACGACGACGATGAATGGGACGAGGATGACATAAGCTTCGAATCCATCTTGGACGGCTGCAAAGCAAGTGGGGTGCTTCGTTCCCTCCCGCTTCGTTGGCACTACAGGAGTCGGCATGAGAATCTGATCGCATTCAGCAATTTCGAGTTTTATGACAACTCGATGATTACGTTCCCCAGCGCACGCGAGGACGGTCACGACATCGGAGTCGAGTACTTCAAGGTCGACGGGATATATGACCGTGGTGGGCGCCGAGACAATCAGATTGAAGCTACGCGCGTGGCGGAACGGGTTATTCACCACTTCGTGACCCGACCGGACCTGACTCTTGGCGTGGTTGCGTTTTCGAAGGCGCAAGCCGAAGCGATTGAAGTCGCGGTTGAGCAGGAGCGGAGGAAGCGCCCCGACCTCGCGGCGTCCTTCACTGAGGATCGATTGGGCGGATTCTTCGTCAAGAACCTCGAGACCGTGCAGGGCGACGAGCGGGACGTCATTATTCTGTCGGTCGGGTACGGTCCTGACGCGCAGGGTCGCTTGCGGTCCGAGTTCGGCCCGATCAATAGGGAGGCGGGTTGGCGCCGACTGAATGTCGCTGTCACGCGTGCACGTCGGCGAGTGGAAGTCGTGGCCTCGTTCAGAGGCAGCGAACTGTCGGATAGCGCCAACAAGAGCGTCCACCACCTGAAGCGCTACTTGGAATACGCAGAACACGGGCCAAACATCCTCGAAACTGAGGCGGCAGATCCAGATGCAGTTCCCGAGAGTCCCTTTGAGCAAGAGGTTCTCGATGTTCTGAATGAATGGGGATACACGGTACAACCACAGGTGGGCGTCGCAGGGTTCAGAATTGATATGGCAGTCCGCCACCCTGATGCGCCTGGAGCATACGCGCTGGGAATCGAATGCGACGGTGCGATGTATCATTCGTCGCGTGCCGCACGAGACCGGGACCGACTTCGTGAATCCGTTCTGCGAGATCTTGGTTGGGAGCTACATCGGATCTGGGGTACGGATTGGTATCGAAATCGAAGTGCTGCATTGACACGTCTCAGAGAAGCTGTAGAGGCGGCTTGCACCGTCGATCCGTACGTTGCGAGTGCTTCACTCAGTCCCGCCCAACCGGAGGGTGAAACGGGAGATGCTGAGCAATCCGTGACTCCCGGCAGCGTGCGAGCCATGCAGTTTGTTCCGGTGGAGGAAAGCACTTCTGAATGGGCGCGCGAGTACGAGCATGTCGGCAGTGACGAGCTTTGGGAGATTCGAGACGAGGCAGTTCGGGAGTCAGTTGGCCATTGGGTCGACCTGCGGGAAAGTGGATCCACGAGTGCGATTGCCATGGTGGTGCTTAAGGTCCTCGATCGTGAAGGGCCCATCGAGGAGGATTTGATATTCACCCGGGTGCGGACCGCATGGGCACTGTCAAAGTCGGGGAAAATCATTCAGCAACGGATTCGCGCAGTCTTGATGGCTCTCGTCCGGAGGGAGGTAATCGTTCGAGTTGGTTCAGCATATAACCTTCCGGACCGGGAGATCACTGTTGCACGTACTCCCTCGCGCGAGTGTCTCCGAAAAGTTGTGCAAGTGCCAGCAGTTGAACGGCAGTTTGCGCTTAAACAGGTTGTGGCTGAGAGTCCAGGGATAGTGCGAGCCGAATTGTTGCGGGAGGTTGCGCGCTTCTTTGGCTGGGGGAGAACCGGATCCGATATCAGAGCCGCCTTGACAGGAGACTTGGATTGGCTGATGGACCAAGGTGTCGTCGTGGAATCTGCAAGTGGAACCTTGTCTTTGGTGTAGACCGCGAGCGTGAAAGCGAGGGATCGGATGGCCCCCGATCCATGGTTACCGGAACCATGGTTGCTGGGTATGCCTATACCCCAATACTGGTGGCGTGTCCCCTGTGAGTAGGTCCGGGCTGTTCTAGAGTCCTGATTGCCCTGGTGAGGGCGAAGAAGGGACGATAGGGATCATGGCGGGACGCAAACGTCACTCGGCGGAGGACATCGTGCACAAGCTGCGCCGAGCCGACGAGTTGGCCGCGGACCTGAGTTAGGACATTTGGCTTAGTACCCCGATTCGAACCCGAGACGAGACAAAATCGCCTGCTCAGCAGCACCGATCTGCGGTGGGAAGTCCTGCACAGCACCATTGATCGCGATCATCGTCGAGGTTCGCAACGGCCGCAGCTGCTTGACCAACCTTGCGATCGCCACACCCGTCTCGTCCTGAACACAGCGGGCCACGGCCAACGCCGTGAACACGATCGTCAGGTGTGCTTCGATCGCGTCGCGGGTGCGGTGGAACATCGGCCGTGCCCGCAGGTCGGTTTTCGACATCCGAAACGATTGCTCGACATGCCACAGATCGTGGTATTTGCTGATCACCTCGCCAGGTTCCATCAGCCTGACCGGGATGTTGCTGACGTAGCCTTTGAGCCCGACGAGGGATCGCGCCCTGGTCAATGCCGTTTCATCGAGCTGCTGACCGCCGGCGGTGGTCTTGACGAATCGGGTGGCCTTGGCCTTCTTCGTGCCGTCGACGACCGCCTTCGCGCGCGCTTCCTGAGCGTTCAAGGTTTGGTTGTCGCGCACGGCGCGTTTTCGGGTGTACTGCCAGATCGCCCGCCACGACGTGGGGTGCTCCGCCGGACCCCACCTCGGTTCGGCGCGTCGTTTCACGGTGTTGACCACGCTGCGCGCATGCCGCGGGGGGGCGTTCCCCCCGAGATGTGGACACCAATACCTATGCGGCGGAAGCCATCATAGTCGATCTCTGCTCGAACTCGATAGGACAGATCTGACCGAGAGCGGAATGCCTCCTTCGCGTGTTGTAACGCGTGATCCAACGGAAGACGGCGGTGCGGGCCTCACCTGCGCTGTTCCACCGCTTCCGGCCCTGGAGTGTCTCCCGCTTCAACGTCGCGTTCCATGATTCGGCGGCGGCGTTGTCCGCCGACGTTCCGACCGCACCTCGCGACCGGGTCACGCCCAGCTCGCGGCAGACATCCGCGAAGTTCTGCGAGACGTATTGGGCACCGTTGTCGGAGTGGAAGATCGCGCCGTCGAGACCGGCGGCACCGCGGGCGGCGGCCGCTGCCCGCAGGGCGTCGGTGACCAGCTCGGTGCGCATATGCGGTGCGATCGACCACCCCGCCAACCGTTTGGAGTTCAGGTCCAATACTGTTGCCAGATAGAGGAAGTCACCGTCCCCGACGGGGAGGTAAGTGATGTCGCCGACGTACTTGGTGTTCGGTGCGCTCGCGGTGAAGTCCCGCCGGATCAGGTCCGGCACCGGGCTCGCGGAAGGTTCGGGGACTGTGGTGCGCACGGTCTTGCGCAGGTGCACCCCGACGATCCCGTTCGCACGCATCACCCGTTCGACCCGCTTGTGGTTCACCTCGATCCCGGCGTCGCGCAACTCAGCCGTGATGCGCGGGGCACCGTAGGTGCCGTCGAACTCGTCGTGAATCCCACGGATCCGCGTCGCGAGCTCCTCGTCGGCACGGGCACGTTCGGCCCGGGCAGGCGCGGCGGCGAGCCACCGGTAGAAACCGGATCGGGACACCTCGAGGATCTGGCACAGCCACTTCACCGGCGCGGTGTTGCGGTGGTCGTCGACGAACTGGAAGCGGCTCACCAGTTGGTCTCGCCCGCGAAATATTTCGCGGCCCTCCGCAGAATTTCCCGCTCGGTCTCCAGCTTGCGGATCTGCGCTTTGAGATGCCTGTTTTCCTCTTCCAACACGGACTCGGACGATACCCCGCCCGCCGGTGCCGGCTTCCGGGGCCGGTCCGCTGCGGACGCAGTGCCGGTGCGTTTACGTTCCGCACGCACCCAGTTGCGCAGGGTTTCGCGGCTGACGCCCAGGTCCTTGCCGATGCCCTCGAAGGTGTGGCTCGGGTCGGACAAGTACAGCGCGACGGCATCGGCCTTGAACTCCGCCGAATACGCCTTCATCACCATCGTGACATCACTCCTTCTGGGCCCTTCATGGCCCAGTGTTCAGGATGTCCACACTCCGGGGGGAATGCCCGATCACGTTGTCGGGACACCGGCTAGTGTCTTGGATAAGAACTCAGATAGATCGGGCATATGGAACGAAACGACAATAAACGACTGAAGGCGATCACTGACGAAGTCGCAGGCTGGGTTGGCCTCGGCGATGCCATCATGAGTGACCGCAAGAAGGTCGAACAGTCCGCTGAAGGTGCAGTCCGCACACTTCGCAAGTCCTTCGTGTCAGTGTCGCGCGACGGTGCCGCGGTTTGGCGGGTACTCCCATTGCGTGCCGCCGACGGTCAATTGCTCGGCTCTGTTGCGCAATATGAGCATCTCGTTCCGCTGGCAGCTGCCGACAAACAGACTTTCAGACTGCTTGCCACCGACATTGCCGACGCGTCCCGTGACGTACGCTCCGGTTTCGGCGTTCGTCGATTCTTCAGTGGTGGAAAGAAGCGCGAGGCAGGCCGTGTCGCTGCCGAGTTCTTGTGGAACTTCCATCAATGGGCAATAAGTGCGGGATTGCCGGACCTCCTCGCTCGGCTGAGTGCTCAATCTGGACCTCCGACAAGTATCGATGTTTCCGATGCGCTGGCCGAGTGGGTCGGCCTCGTGCCACGGTTGAGCGACCTCGGAACCAATTCCGACGTTTTGGCAGTAGCCGCGGTGGTCGATCTGCCCGACGCCATCGCCACTATAGAGCGAGCACTGAGAGACGATGCCAAGTACCGCGCGGCTGCGATAGACGCGGGGAACGAGATTCGCCGGGCCGAGGCTCGCGCGCTGCTCGTCGAGATGAACGTGGATCGACTCAAAGACGCAACCCGCGACCGGTTGGTTGTAAATCCGCTGAAAGAGGCTGGGATCACGACAGTTCAGGCGGTGCTGGATGCAGGTGATCGAATCGAGCGTCTACCCGGAATTGGCCCGACCTCCGCGACCCGGATACGTGGAGCTGCTCAGACGCTGTGGCAGACGACGTATGACGAGATGCCGGCCCGTATCGACGTCAAGAACAGAACGAGCCTCACCACAGAGTTGCTCCGCCGCCTCGCTGCCTGGGACGCGTTGCGGAAGGTTCAGGGTTCGACTACCGACCTTGCCCGCGCAGAGGGGTTCTCGGGACTTGCCAGAGCGATCGACCGGGACGTCAGCCATCTGGTAATCCTCGCTGAGCATGGTGCGTCAGTGACAGAACTCAAAGACGATGTCGCGGCCGTCATCCGAATGGCCCGTGAAATTTCAGGCTCTGCGGGCGGGGCCGGATCCATTGACCCATGGGACGACTTTCTGTCGCGTCCAGCTGACTACTTTGCACTTCTTGCCGAACTTGGTTTCATTACTGAGGACGAAGGGAAAACGCACGGTGATCTTTCGGACGAGATTATCGATGCGGTCCGATCACTCGAACTCGACACGAAGTACCTGAGAGCTTCGTTGCGCGGTTACCAAAGTTTCGCAGCGCGGTTCTCGATCGTCCAGCGGAAAGTCATCATCGGAGATGAGATGGGGCTGGGCAAAACGGTTGAGGCGCTGGCTGTCCTCGCACATCTCCGATCAAAAGGGGCGTACCACTTCCTCGTTGTCTGTCCGGCGGCCGTTGTGACCAACTGGGTTCGTGAGGTGGGGTCCAAGTCCAAACTGCTTCCGCACCGAGTGCACGGACCGGACCGCGCGGCGGCCAGTCGGAATTGGATTCGCAATGGAGGTGTCGCGGTCACAACCTTCGAGACGTTGGCGTGGTTCGAAGCGCATGCCGAGAAGGTCGAAGCTATTGCCTGCGTCGTCGTGGACGAGGCTCACTACATCAAGAATCCCGCTGCACAGCGTTCGATGCGCACGACACGCATGCTCGGCGCGGCCGATCATGCAATTCTGCTGACCGGGACTCCGCTGGAAAATCGGATAGACGAATTCCGCAATCTTGTGGGCTACCTTCGTCCGGACCTCGTGGTCGATGCGACCGAGCTCGCACCCCGCAAATTCAGGAAACAGGTTGCACCCGCGTATCTCCGCCGCAATCAGGAAGACGTGCTTACAGAGCTGCCGGAGTTGGTTGAAGTTGACGAATGGCTGCCGCTATCGACCTACGATGCAACGGCATACAGAGACGCAGTGGCAGCCAGCAATTTCATGGCGATGCGCCAGGCCGCGATGCTACAGGGAGGTCAGTCCGAGAAGGTCCGGCGGTTGATCGAGATCGTCGCGGAAGCCGAGGAGAACTGTAGGCGGGTAATCGTCTTCTCTCATTTTCGCGGTGTACTCGATCAGGTAGTTGCTGCATTGCCAGGGAAGGTATTCGGTCCGCTGAACGGATCGGTTCCCGCAGCGGCACGGCAGGCGATGGTGGATCAATTCTCTGCCGCAGGTCACGGCGCGCTTCTCGTGTCGCAGATCGTTGCCGGCGGCGTGGGACTGAACATTCAAGCGGCCTCGGTTGTCGTGATCTGCGAACCGCAACTGAAACCGACCACCGAGTGGCAGGCTATCGCGCGAGCGCGACGAATGGGACAGCTGGAATCGGTGCAGGTTCACCGGCTCCTCTCTGAAGAGGGCGTGGACCAGCGAATCACCGAGATTTTGGCGCGCAAACGCGCGATTTTCGAAGACTTCGCGCGGGAAAGCGATACGGCCCAAAGCGCACCAGAGGCGTTCGACGTGTCCGAAGCGGAACTTGCCCGGGACGTCATCGCCGCTGAACGTGAACGGCTTTTCTCCATTCCCAGGCCGGATGTCGCAGCCACCTGATGCGCCGTAGGAGTAGTCGGTGGGGCCTCGTGGCACGCCCCACCAAAGGTGCCACGGGCCACCATGCATTAACCCAGTGCCTAAGCCGCGAAGATTGAAAGAACTCCTATTGCAACTAGGGTGAGTGTCGTCGTGGCGCCAACGCCCAACAGTCGGCTCCCTTGGTTTCGATCCTTGCTTCGCGACAGTCCCGCTGGGCTCGCCACTTCTTGCTCCCACTCGAGCAGGAGCTTGTTGTATTCGACGAGGGCCGTCTGATGCTGCGCATCAAGTTGCACCTGCTCCGCGGCTCGCTTGGACTCAGCTGCAGCCTGCAATTTCTGCCACTCCTCGTATGCTGGGTTCGGCACGTTGGCGTACCGAGGGCCGTGGGTCTTGATGCACGTTGAGCCCACCCGCGCGCGCATACTTTGTGGGTTTGTCAGTGCGCGACCACAAATCAGGCAGTGGGTGGCAAGCAGTGGAATTTGCTTCGCTGGTGCCCACGGGAGCCTGTCGCGCTTCGCCATCTTGGCACGGGGTTTCCGTGGCTGAGGCGGATTTCTGTGCGCGTACCACAGCAAAGCCCCTTGGATCAGCGTGGCTACGGAAATCACGATGAGAGGGAGGAGTAAGAAGAGGAGCACTAGGCTCACTGTGATGCCCGCGAGTGCGACGATGAGTCCAAGGGCTACCACCGCTAGTGCTGCTCTCGTGAGCGTCCGCCGATGGGTGATGTCGATGTCGAAGTCGATTCGAGATGAAATCGGCACGGTACTTGGTTCCTAGTGTTTCTCTTGGTGAGCTGAGGTGTGAGCCAATCGAGGTGCGCCGTTGACCGGCGAAAGTTGTGTTCCGCGTGCTCTTTCTACCCCAGCAACTCCGATCGCTTCCCACTCCACGTCACCACTAACGCATCTCGTGCACGGCTGGCAGCGACATACAGCAGCGACCGTTCCCTCAGAAGCGCCTCGGCCTGTTCCTCTTCCGGAATGGACCGCAGCGTAACGGCAGAGGGGACATGCGCATTGTCTACTCCCGCGAGAATGACGCGCGAGAACTCCATGCCCTTGGCGCGATGCATTGTGAGTACCTGGACGTGTCCACTGGTTGCAGGGCTGTTGTCCAGCGCGCGAGCCTCAATACCACGCTCGCCGAGTGCCCGGACGAACTGGCTTCGATCGTTCTGTCCGCGAGTGAGGACGGCGATCGTGGACGGGTCGACCTTGTTCCCCTCGTCGTGGGGCTCGATCCAGCTGCGAATCAAAGCTGCGACCTGGTCCAATTCATCTGCAGGATCCTTGCACTCGACCAACCGAGGATCCGGACCCAGCCGAGCAGACCTGTACTCCGTTGTCGACTCTTCGCCCTGTTCGAGGTCCTTGTACTCTGCACCGGCGAGAACGCTCACAGCGAAGTGCAGGTTCTGGGCGGTCGTGCGGTAGTTCAGTGTCAGGCGCCGAGCGCGTCCGACAATCTTGATTCCGAGCCGCTTGAGTACGACGGGCTGTCCGTAAATCCGCTGGTGGGAGTCTTCGGCGATGAACAGGTCGTTCGGGCCTTCAGCGACCAGACTGCGAAGTAGAGCCCAGTGCGTCGCGTGCAGGTCTTGCGCTTCGTCGATGAGTACACGATCAGCGATGAAACCATTTCCGGCTTCGGCGCGTAGCCGGAGTTGTTCTGCGGCAAGCGCAAGGATCTCCGGGAAGCTCAGGCTGCCGTCTATACGGCTCTGCCTTCTGAATGCCTCGACCAGCTTCCACACCGCGATGCGTTGTGGGCGCGTGAGACGCACGCCGCGGCCAGGGCGCGCGACCTTTGCGTACTGTTCGAGCGTGGTCACCTTGTTGGCGAGAATCACAGCCACATACTCGTTCTCGAGGAATCCGGGTGTTGCAAGTTTCGGATCGAGCCCACTGTTGACCGACTGAGCGACCTCGCGCCACAGCTTGTCGGTGGAGGTTCTCTGGTGGGTGAGTTCTGTGTGGTATCCGAGTACAGCCTCGGCAGCGTCACCGATGTCGCCGGTCTGGTTGAGCACTGCGTAGCCGAGCGCGTCGATGCCGTCGACATAGATCCCTGGTTCGCCGGGGCGGTCCGCAATGGGAATCTCGGGGTCGAGGGTTTTCAACGCAGCCTTGAGATCAGCGGCGAGGGTCTTGTTGTAGGTGGTGAGCACAATCCGTGCGGTCGGGTCTTCCTTCGCCATGCGACGAGCCCGGTGGATCGCGACCACGGTCTTGCCGGTGCCGGCACCACCAGACAGACGGAAGGCACCGTTGAAGTTCTGCTCGACGTACTTGCGTTGTTCCGGGTGCAAGAACGTCCGCCACGCGGCGAAGTCGCCACCCTCGATGACGCGACGAAGCTCCTCGTTGTCCTCGGCGAACGTGAACTGCATCTTCGACGCGGGCTGCTCGAGAGCCTTGAGGATCTGCTCGTCCTCGTCGAGGGTGTCGTCGACGGGAGTGTCGGTGAAGCCGTGCTTCTCCCGGATTGTGTCGATGTGCAGGCCAGTGGCAAGGTCGAGAAGAGCACTGCCCTGCCATCCCACTGCATTCGCTGCGATGTCGAGGACGGTGTCCTCGTCGGGGGCTGCCAGTGCGCGTTCTGCCAAGTCGAGTTCCAGCCCTAGGCGATCGGTGAGGTCCGAAAGACTGAATGTTGCACCGAGGTACGACTTCGGCTGCTCCTTCACAGCTCGGTTCAGTTCGCCTCGAGGATCGGGCACGACAGTTCGCTTCTTGCGGTCTTCTTCACCGTCGAGCTCACCGATGATGCCTTCGAGGACGCCGTTGATCGGATTGACACGCAGCTTTGAGCGTTCGGCGAGCTTGTTGGCCACGTCGTGCTTCCACGTGCCCATGTAGATGAAAGTCGGATCATCGCCGAGCTTGGAGTCGACCTTGAACAGGATCGCGCGAAAGTTCAGATCCACTCGGCCGGTGCGAACGCGCGGGTCGATAGCGCCCTGGATCGGCTCGATGTGTAGACCAGGAGCGGTGTGATCGGCAGAGAGCTTCTCGATGAACGCCCACACTTTGTCGTTGGTGGACTTCTCGAGCTTCTTCATTGCCTTGGTATTCGATGCGATGACCAGGTTCGCCACTACGAGACTCCATTCCTCATCGCTGCCGCAATCTGTTCTGCATCGGGTGGGCATATCGTCCACCCCAATTTGGACATCGTACGAGTGACCTCGTCGTTCGGCTCAAGCAGCACGCCGATGCGATGTTCGCCCCACGCGAAGTCGACGACCTCACCGTCGTTGGTCTCGTAGCTCAGCTCGGGGACGGGCACGCCGCTCTCTGCGAGCGCGACGACGAGCTGTTTCTCGGCGTCGGAGACGGTGGAATCGAACACTTCCTGCCATTCCGGGCTGAGTGCGGCGGATGTCGGCGCTTCGACGGGGGCACTGGAGTCGAGCTCCAACAGTTTCCGGGTGGTGATGCGATGGCTGCCGCCCAGGCCGAACCAGTTGGACAGCCGCAGCCATTCTTTCCAGGCACGACCGTCGAGCATTTCGATCCGATCGTCGTGATCGTCCACCACGACGACGGCATTCATCGCGCGCGTGCCGGTCCGCATGGTGGCGGTGACGGTCAGCGGTCCGTCGGCGTACGCCCAGCACATGTCGACGCCATCCCCGAACTTTGCCTTGCCGCCGTCGAGAAGTTCCAGCGCGGCGGCGGCGATGGTGTCGCCGTCGCCCTTGGCCCGGTTACTGCCGTTCACGAACGCGAACGGCAGCCAGCGACCAACCATTTCCCACGCTTCGCGGTCCGGGTCGCTGATGAATGCGAGCAGCATGGTGATCGGGTCGGCGGATAGCAGTTTGACGATCGCCGGCCGAAGATTGCCGGCCTTCATCACGTTTGCAGCGACCTGGTCGGTGAGCCACGCCGGCGTCACCGTTTCGTTCTCCGTGAACCGTTGCAGATCTTCGTGTCCGAAGGACCAGACCAGGTGTCCACTGTCGCGCAGGATTGCCCGCTTGGCCGCGTCGTCGGCGACGCGATTGAGATCGCCAGGCATCGCGTGGTACTTCCTGCCGTCCGCGAATAACGCGATCCGCGGTATCTCTGGATCCCTGGTGCTCAGCTCATAGTCGGGCTTCGAATTGGCCATGTGTACCTGCGGTATAAGTTGCCAAGTGCGGATCTTCTTGCCGGGCAGCACGATCGTCGCAGACGGTCCGTAGGTGCCGGGGGATTCCTTCACGGTCGCGCCGATGGAACGCAACCGCTCAACGAACGCAGCGTAGAACTCCTTCTCCAGCGGAGATTCCTCGCTACCGACCGGCTGTGAAGGCGCCTCCTCGGTGACTGCTGCGAGCCATGCCTGCTGGTCCGGTTCGGCATCGTTGTCGACGCCGAGGATTTGCTCGAGCACCCGCACCGCGACCTTCCGCGACACCTTGTCGAGTTCGTGTGGCGGCGAGAACGGCAGAAGGCACTTGTGGCACGCAAGTCGGTCGTGTTGGGAGCAGTCGCAGTCGCGCACCACAGTGCGCGCGGCGTCGAGCACCGCCCACACCTTCGCCGGGTCGGCGAACTCGGCGAGGTAGCCAGTGCCGCCGGGGACGGTGTCGTGGATCAGCAGCGCTCGCTGGCTGGGGGCGTACAGCGCGTCGGTGATGGTGGCGACGTCGAGGTGTTCGGGGGAGCCGCCGATCACCTGCCGCAGCCCGAGCAGGATCGCGGCGGACAGGCTGGGGTGCGCGAACTGGTCGTACTCGAGCGACCGCGGCAGGTGCAGCAGCACACCCTGGGTGCGGAGCGTGCGGGCCAGCGCGATCTCGCGGACGTTCTCCGTCGCCGAGTTGCGGTGCCGACACCAGCTGCGGTGCTCGTAACGGCTGTTGCGGCCTGCCGCCTTGTCGAGCTGCCCGCACGCCGAGCACACCCGGAACAGGCCAGTGGTGGTGTCCTGCCCGGCGATGGTGCGGCTGCGGCCCTGTGAAGTGCGCCGGCCCATATTGAGCCAGCGAACATCCAAGCGGCGCAGGTACTCCGCGCCGAACTCGAGGTCGCCGACGAACCAGGACCGGTCGACGTTGACGGGGTCGATGTCGGCGGCGGTGACGACGGTGAACGATTCCTTGTGCCGCTCGTCGCGGGAGTCGTTGATGGACGCCTCGTCGCGACGGACCTCCGCGGACACCCGCGCCATCTCCACCACCTGCAGCTGCTGGCTGACATCGGCGATGGCCCCGGTCCCGCAGCGCGGGCACGACGTCACGGTCGGGGCTTCCTCGCCGGCGAGGGTTATGCCCGCCCATCCGCACTGCGGGCACAGCCGCCAGGTGTGGATGTTGGATTCACCGGCGCCAAGGTCGACGGCGTCGATCCGCGCGGCAAGGCCCTGCGCGTAGAAGGTGGCGCCAGGTGCGAGTTCGGTAAGCGCGACACGGGATCCGCGCTGGTAGCTGGTGGCCTCGCCCATGTACTGGTTGGTGTCGGGGTCGATCCAAGTGACGCCGACGTCGAGGGTGACAGAGTCGTCGAGCAGCGTGTAGTTGGGCAGCACACCGTAACGCTCCAGCACGCTGATCCAATAGTCGTCGGTGAGGTCGTGGATCTGTCCGCCGAGCAACCGCAGCGATCCCTTGGCGGTCCGCAGGTCTCGTAGGTCGTCGTCGGTGGCGGCAGGTGACGATGCTCGACGCTCGAACTCCGGCATCTCCGCCTCGACGGCGGCGCGGCGGGCGGTGAGTTCGGTGAGGTCCCGATTCCAGCGGTGCACGGCTTCCTGAAGGTCTGTCATCAACCTGCTCGGGGCGCCGTCGTCGCCGGAAACGGCCCAGGTGCGCAACGAGTCCCGGGTGTGTGCGTCGAGGACGTCGTCGAACTGGGCGAGGAACTCGTCGACCTGCTGGTCGGGGTCGGTGTCCACCGCGGTGAGCAGACCCGCCATCCAACTGTCCGGGTCGAAGCTGCCGAGTACAGCGCGAGCGCCGCGTGGGGCGACGGTGCTGGGGTCGCGGGCGAGCCGGTCGATGACGTGCGCGACGTACTGGCGTTGCAAGATCTCCTCGGCGGTGAGGAAGGTCGCGGGCGGGCGGACGTCGCCCTGGATCACCGACGTGGGGTCGTACAGCTTGGGCAGGTGTTCGCCGCGGCCGCGGACGAACGCGAGGACGAGCGAGTTGCCGGTGAGGCGTCCGGCGCGGCCGACTCGCTGCAGATACGAGGAGACGGTGCGCGGCAGCGACCCGAGTATGACCGTGGACAGGTCGCCGATGTCGATGCCCATCTCGAGGGTGGGGGTGGCGACGAGGACGTTGGGGGCCTGCGGGTCGGCGCCGCCACGTTTGAACGCGGTCTCGTAGCCGAGCCGCGTGGCGGTGGGCAGTAGCGACGTGTGTTCGCGGGCGACGACGCGCTTCATCTCGGCGGTGTCGTAGAGCCGGCGGTAGAAGTTCTGTGTCTTGGGTGCGCGAGAGAGGGTGCCGGGGCAGCGGACGAGAAGGCAGGGTGCGCCGTCGAGTTCGTCGACCACGGTGACGCTGCCGGGGGTCGGGGTCTGGCAGACGCTGCACACCAGCATGTGTCGGCCTGCTCCGAGATCGTCGTCGGCGGGCGCGGAGACGATCACCGATGCGGGGGACAGCCCGTAGGCGGTGAGGCCGGCCTCGGTGAGCACGGCCGTGAGCACCCGTTGCTCGGCGAGGACGGAGAACAGGGAGCGGGCGAGGAAACTGCCGTCGAACGGCGACACCCCCAGACACTGCGACGCCCATCGGGCATACCACGACGAGACCGCGGTGATCGCGTCGAACCCCTCGGGGACGGAACGCGATCCGATTGCTGGGAACGCGGGTGCGGGTCGGCCTTTCGGGAAGGCAGGCATGCCCTCACCCTTGGGCCGAGCACCCCATACCCAGCGGCGGTTTGCGTCCTTCTCGACGTACTTGCGCAGCCACGGGTGGTGTATGGCGCCGCGGGTGCGTACGCGTTCGACGGTGCCGCGGACCCAGCGAGTGATCGCCGCGGCATCTGGTGGGGTGAGGGTCAGCTGGTGTTCGGTGGCGTTGAGTGCGGCGCGACCAAGGCGGACAGGACGCTCGCTGCCGCCGAGGTCCACTTCGGCGACGGCGCTGCCGGTGAGTTCGAGGGTACGGCCGAGCCGAGACTGCAGCCCGAACTCCAGGTCGATGTCGAACTCCAGGCGACGCAGCACCTTCGCGGCCGCCTTCTTGCGCGCCGCGGTGGAGGCGTCGGGCTTCCAGAAGGAGGTGAACTCGTCGTGCTCCACGATGTCGGGGGCGAGGAGGTGGTAGCGGCGGGCAGGGTCGGTGCCGGCACGGGTGACGACGGCCTCACACAGTTCCGGCAACGTGAGCGTCTTGTCGCCGATTGCGCTGCGGAGGGTGGAGCGGAGGCTGAGGGTGTGGGAGCGGGCCTGCACGAAGCCGGCGCGGTGTGCGGCGTCCTGCACGCTGTCGGTGAACATCAACGCCTTCTTCTCGTCGGCGTCGAGGCGGGCGTCACCGAACAGGTTCGACAGGGTCACCGAGAGTTGGGTGGCGACGGCGCTGCCGAGGAAGCGGATGCCGTCGGCGGCGCCGCAGGCGGGGCACATGTCGTTCTTGGAGTTCTCCTCGACGTTGTCGCCGGTGAGCGTGAGTACGGGGAGGACCTTGCCTTCGAGTTCGTCGGTGCTATCCGGGTCGGGTGGGGTGTCGGAGATTTCGCGGTCGTCGATGCGGAACCAGCGCAGCCCTTCGATCTCCTCGTCGGGGCGGGTGGCAGCGAGCAGCGCTTCGGCGGGTGCGGAGAGGAGGGCGCGGAAGCGGGAGGCGCCGGCAGCGTGGTCGGCGCGGATGGATTCGTCGGAGACGTCGAGGGTGTGGCCGGTGGGGGCGAGCCGGGCACCCCACCCGGAGCGTCCGCAGTGCCGGCAGTACACCGCCGGCAGGTGCATGACGTCGCCGTCCTCGTGGACGCCGTCGTCCGACCAGCGGTAGGTGGTGTTGGTGGCGACGGCGCGGTCGATGCGGGAGAGTTCCCGAATCCACAGGTGCACATCGACGTTCAATGCGTCGCGGCCGATCTCGGCGCGCAGGTGCGACAGGGCGGCGAAGAGGTACTCGAGGAATCGTTGCTGCGCGTCGCGGATGCGCCGGGTGTCGCGCTCGGTGGCGGGGACGTCGAACAGGGCAGCAGCGAGGTCGGCGAGGGAGATCGCGTCGACGGCGTGGTCGAGGAGCCGGGCCAGCAGCGGGTGCGCCTTGAGCAGGTGCAGCTGCTCGACGGGCGTGAGGGAGCGCAGGTCGGTCGGGGTGAGGCGGCGATCGGTGTCGAGATCGTCGGCGGCCGCGAACAGCTCGGTGCGCTCGAACACTTCGGCCCGCTCGAACAGCTCGGCGAGGACGGCGGTGGTCAGGGCGGCGTTGGTGGGTGAGCCGGCAGCGAGTTCGTCGAGGCGCTGAGCGGCGTCGGCGACGGCAGGAGCGATCGGGCGGTACAGACGGTCGAGGGCGGTGTCGCGGTCGGCGAGCCACTCGGTGGCGGTGAGCCGGGTTTCGCCGATGACTGCGTCCGCGTCGAACTGTTCGCCGAAGACGGTGTGCGCGAAGCCGAGCATGGCGGCGGGTTCGGCCTTGGAGCCGAGGGTGGCGGAGGTCGCGACGGGGGTGATGCGGCCGAGGGGACGGGCGCGATCGTCGACGCTGACGGACGAGGCGTCGGTCCAGTGCGCTTTGACGGTGAGGCCGAGGCGGCGCAGCAACATGGCGACGTCGGTGCCTTGGGCGCCGTCGTAGGTGTGGAACTCGTCGAGGACTACGTACTGCAGAGAGTCGGCGGAGAGGCGCCAGATGTCGGCGCGGTCGGGGTGCAGCAGCAGGTGGTCGAGCATCTTGTAGTTGGTGAGCAGGATGTCCGGGGGAGCGGCGTGCATCAACGAGCGGTCGGTGATGAGCCCCTCTTCGGTGACTTTGGTGCGTCCGCCGATGGATTGTTCGCCGGTGTAGAGGCCGGCGGACACACCGGCTAGTTCGGGGTGCTGCGTGATGAGGCGGGCGAGGCGTTCGGCTTGGTCGTTGGCGAGCGCGTTCATCGGGTAGAGGACGAGCGCCTTCATCCCCGTGACGCCGGCGGCCTTGGCGCGGAGGACGTGGTCGAGGATCGGGTAGAGGAACGCCTCCGTCTTGCCGGAGCCGGTACCAGTGGTGACGAGCGTCGGTTGTGGGCGATCGTGGAACTTGGTGGATAGCCGCTCGAATGCCGCCGCTTGGTGGCCGTATGGGGTGAATCCTGTTGGCCACCAGTCCAGGTGCATACTCCAGTTCCCGCCGGAGGCAGCGAACGGCAGACGCAGGCGAGTGTAGGGGCCTTTGAACATGCCGGTGTCGGGGTGGCCGACAAAATCCGACAGGGCGCCCTGAGCGTCGGGGTCCGTGAGAGCGAACGTGGTCGCGAGGTAGTCGGTCAGGCCCTCACGCAGGTGGTTGGCCTGGAGGGTGGGGAGGAGGGTGTTCATGCTCAGCCTCGTTGACGCATGAAGTGTGCTGCGCGTGGTGAGTCAGGTGTCTCGGCCGGCCACAAGGTTGCTGGATCGCAGAATCTGACAAGCGTAGTCACTGCGCATCCTTTAGGTGCGCGACTACCGTCGATTCGAGTGCGCTTACCTTCGAGGAATTTTTGAATAGACTCGCAGGGTAGCCTGGGTGGTTTGACGTGACTTCCTTAATCACGGCGGAGAGAACTTGAGGAAGGAGCGTGGATACCTTCGATGCTTCATTGCTCCACTTGTAATCCGGGTCGTCTATCTTCGCCATATTCAGCTGTGAGAAGATGAGATTGAGTATGGCGCGATTTCCGTGCGTAGCAACGAGTCTGTCGCGTCCCTCAAGTGTGGATTTTTCTTTTGACAAGGAGTCCTCGACGAGGCGAAGAATCTCGACACAGCGCCATATCCTGACATACGTGGTTTTTCCGTTGAATAGAGAGCGGTACGGCGCGCGTTCAATATCGTCCCACAGTCGGCTAATTTCTCTTTTCGCCTGCGTCGCGAGTTGAGGAGAATGAGCACAGGCCAGAGCTACAGTCGCCTGGGTGAGGTCGCAACCAGACTCCGGGGATGGCGATTCCTCCCCAGTTCGGTAGGTGTAGGTATAACCGGCCACGCTGAACTCATCCTTGATCCGCTTCTGTTGTGGATCCAAGGCGACGAAATCTCGACCGCCGATTCGATTCTGCGTGTTCGTGGCCCGTGTGACCTCAGATGAGAAGGTCTCTTCTGCTCCATTCAGTGAAATAAACCGAGCCATCACCTGAACCGACGAAAGTTCCCCGCCTTGTTGTTTAAATTTGTGAAGGACGCTCGCCGTTTGCGCGCCGTTTACAATACTTGCGTTTGTTGCGCGAAAAACTCCGATTCTGCGGTCTGTTCCGCCGGCGGCGGACTTGTCGATTCTTTCGCAGAGGACCGTGATGCCATTGTTGAAGTACCAGAACTTGTCAGGTTCCGTCGTGAGGGTCTTGAGGAGGCCGTCGTTGACTTCCGAATCGGAGAGTGCAACGCGAACGTTCTTGGAGAGAATTGACTTGCCGTGTTGCTGATACCATGAAGAAATATCTGACGCGGAAACATGGCCGTAGTAGGCAGCTGGTGGACCTTCAATAACTCCCCAGTCGGAGAGTGCGACATCCAGGTCGATCTGTGTGCCTTCGGTTTCCTCAACTAGCATCTTGTGAATTCGGCCTTGGTTGAGGTAGTTGAAGGTCCCGATCTCTGTCGGGTCATTTAGCTCCGCGAGGTATGAGTCCATGATTTCGGCGACGGCTGGTGCGACGTCACTGGTTCCGAGATGAGCGAAGACGATGTCGATCTTCGCGTTGGGGTCCAGAAGGAGCTTCTCGAGGTCGGAACTCTTGCTTTGAAGCTTTGTTCCGAACTTGTGCCAGTTAAGCGAGAGTAGGTCATCAATTCCTTCGCGAAACTTGATCATGTCGGAGCTTGCGGCACTGCCTCCACTATCGTTTGACCACTTCGATTGCGTTACAACGATTCGTGATTCTTCTGACAGTGCGATGATGGCGTCAATTCCGTTGTCGCCGGATTCGTCTGTGACTGCCGATGCTGCCTCCGTCTCGGTTACCCCGCCCAGCTTCATGATGACAAATGCGGCGAGCGACCGGCTGTTCTTGGTTTGTTTTTGCTGCTCTGGTCCGTGTGCGCCGAGGTCTGAGCAGTCGACATGTGGCATCACGGTTTGCTGTAGGCGTTGTTCAATCTGTGTTACGTGCAGCCGTCCCATTTTTCCCTCTCTGAAAGTTCCTGCATACTAGATAGAAACTAGTGGCCTGTCTTAGTGCGCTGTCGAGTGCGTGGCGAAGTACTCGTGGGCGAGTTCCATGTCGCGTTCGCGGTCGACGCCGGTGAAGGGCTCTTGGTAAGTGACGCCGTCGACGGTGAGGTCGGCCGGCTCGAGACCGCGATGTCTGCGGTACTCCGACGCGAGCGTCGTCGGGAGCTGGCGGCCTGTTGCGTCATACAGGGCTTCTCGTTCGTACTTTTGCAGGACCGGAAACTGGGTGCTGTAGATGGTAAGTAGCTCCTCGGCCGATATGTCGAGCATGACCGCGACGATTGCATCAATTTCGATGAGTGCTTGCCTTCGATCAAAATCGCTACGGATCGGAGTCGACCAGCTCCATTGGGGCTCTACCGCGCCAAGTGATAGCCGAGTTCGGTAATTCTCGGGGTTGTACGCCCATGAATCATTTGTCCAGTCTAGGTTGTAGAGGCTAGACCATAATGTGCCGTAGTCGTTCGTCAGCGAGTTCAGTCGTAGTGTGCGCAAAACGAGAGACTGTTCGAGAGGGTGGTTTCGTACATGCGGTAGTCTTGCTATGGCGCCGACGTTGATGTGTCCGGACGTGGAAATCTTCATCATGAAGTCGCCTATTAACGAGGATGCGAAGCCGGCGGCCACGGCTAGGTCGAGATGGCCAACGTCGCCCACTGAGTGCATCGTGAGAACATGTGTCGGTCCTGGAGGGATGACCGCGGCATGGAGCGTTCGCACGGTTGCCGAGTCGCACATCTCACGCCATACCAGGCGGAAGAAGGTGTTACTGGGTGCGTCCGACCATCGAGGGTACGCCGAGATGTACTCGGTGTATGGAACATCTGGGATGTAGTTTGTGGACGCGACAAACTCCTCCGGTATGGAGGTGAGGTCAATCTCTGCGTAATCTCGGTTCGTCTTGTTGTCGGATAGTGGCGCTTTGAATAGTGGGTTCGATACGGTTATGTGTGGCCCTTGTAGGATCGAGACATTGAGATTGTCCGGCGTATGTGTGTAGTTCCTTATACGCCCCCTCTTCTTCTCGGCGGCCTCGTCCCATCCGAAGCACCATTTGAAATTGGTTTCGGAAAATCGGGGAGCGTTAGCGATTTTTCGAAGGACAGCGGCGCTCGGTTGGTTTATTGGGTACAGAATACGTGCCTCGCGCGCGGGCGTTCCCGGTTCATCGATTACTTGGGCCCATACGCCCAGCACTGTGTCATCTACGTGGATGATTCTTTTTGAATGTGGTCGCAGATCCCATGACCCGTCGGCGTCCTTCATGCCGGGCGTCTCTCCGCTTCCATCGTGATTGACGGATCGGGCCGCTGTGTCTGGATGGAATAGAGACGCACCCTGGATAAAGTCTGGTTTGTCGGTCCTGCCGTAGATGTGGACGGCGTAATGGATGTGGCGGTCGATCTCGGTAAATAGATGGATTGCATTCCTAAATTCCCAGTGGCGGCGCAATCTGGTGTAGGCAGCTTCGCGTAATTTGCGCGCACGAAGCTCAGTGAAGTGGGTGTCGGGATGAATGAGTGCAACGATCCCGTTGGTCGAAGCTGACCGCCAGGTTCGTTCCATGAAGCACCTGTACAGGTTTGGGCGTAGGCCCTCGAGGATCGGTCGATCGTTCGATGAGCCGTAGTGCTCGATCGCCCCCGCCTGAACAGCTCGTTCGTTGAGGAACTGGCCAGCGATACTTGGGCCGGAGAGGAGCGCGGCCCGCTTCTCTCGCTTGGTAGCTTCAGGAGCCTTCGTTGCCAGTAGCCACCAAGGATCAAACTCGGCGAGCACGCTCGCTTCGTCCCAGTCCGGTCGCACCCACGGCGGATTACCGACTTGCAGGTCGATGCCTCCGCCCGCGAACACCGGAGCGAAGTCGAGTTCCCAGTGGAAGAAGCCCTGCGGCTCGGCAATCTTCTGCGCGACGTCCAACCATGGGAACTGGTGGTACGCATGGCCCACAGCCATCGCACGGGAGAGAAGCAGGTCGTTCTCCTCGGCGAAACCAAGCTCCTGCCAACTGGTGTCGCGGCCAATGCTCATCTGGCCACGTCGTTCGGCCGCGGTTTCCTTCACAGGTACTCCGAGCACGGCCTCGAGAGCACCGACCCACTGATCCCAATCCGGTGGCTCGATATCCGTCGTCATCGGCCACGACCAGATCGCGCACCACGCGTCCATCACCCGACGCAGACGCTGATACGCGCCATTCGGGTTACTCAGGACGAGCTCGATCTCCTCACGCGTCACCGCCGGGGTGTGGTCGACAGGCTCCGAACCCCACAGGTGAATGTCGCGTCGAATCTCTGACTCCGCGATCGTCAAGCGTCGGAGTGTGAACTCCCACAGCGTCTCCACGCGCTGCGCCAGCGCTTGCAGGCGCTTCACGATCGCCTTGCTCGGCGACTTACGGATCTCGTTGCGCCACAGGCGTAATTCTTCACGTTTCTCCGGCGCATAGGTCTTGGCCTCTGCCGTGTCGATCACCGCACCCCAGCCCTCGGCCGGGAGAAGGAAGTGGTGGATTCCGTCGCCGATCTCCTCGCGCAGCGGCACATCCTTCGCGGGCTCCTTGAGCCACTGCTTCTTCGCGAGCAGGCTCGGTGCGTACACCGACCTCCGTGCACCGATCAGCGAGTTGCCGCGGCGCAGGTGCAGACCGAACCACGGGGCTTGCAGGCCGGCAACCATCGTGTCCAGCCACAGCGAGATCTCCGCCAATTCCACAGCTGTCGCGTTGAGGTCCACCCCGTACACCTGGTGCAGGGCGATGTGCGCCTTCACCTTCTGCAACTCGACTGGGTACTGGTCGGCGTCGATCAGCTCGCCCAGATCCTCCTGCTTGCGCTTCAGATACTCGGCGGCGAGCTGGCGGACCGCCTCGATGGCGAACGCGCCCGACCCGAGCGCGGGCTCGCAGATCGTCAGCTCCAGGATCTGCTCCGGCGTTGTCCGCTCGTCGTTCTGATCCAGCAACTCTTCGAGGGCCTGCGAGACCACGAACTTCGTCAACACCTCGGGGGTGTAGTACGAGGCCGACTGCTGGCGTTCGCGGCCGGCGAGGCGGAACACGAACGTGCCCTTGCGGTGCAGCACCGGCTTCTCCTCGCCGGTCGCCTCGTCCACCGCGCGGACGAAATCCTTCTCGTCTAGGTAATCGGAGCGGTCCACCGGGACTACCCACGACCCCTTCTCCGGATCACCGTTCTTCGCCACCTCGTACAGGTCCTCCTCCGCGAAGAACCCGGTGTAGCTCATCAGGCCCTCGTACACCGCGCCCAGCTGGTTGATGCCCAGCTCGGCGTACGAGATGAAGCCGCGGTCGGCGCCGCGGCGGCCCTTCGATTCCTTCGACAGCAGCAGGTGTTCGAGTACCCGCTGCGTCGCCTCGTTGCCCAGGCCCACCTCGTCGATCAGCGCCGTGGATTCCGACTTGAACAGGTCGGCGCGCAGCGGCTGGAACTCCAGGCCCGGCGCCGGGTCGTCCGCGACATCCTCCCGAACATTGGGGGTGTGGCCGCGGTCGACGAGCCGGAAGAGTGTCGCCAGCGACTCGTACAGGTGCGTGCCGGTACGGGACTGCTCCGACACCAGCTCGGTGAGCGTCAGCTCCCGCAGCCGGTCCAGGCCGTAGCCCTCCTCGTACTCCGCGGCACCGGTCGGCAGCACCCGCATCTCCGGGGACGCCTCCGCGTACAGCAGGAACAGGATCCGGTACAGGAACCGCAGTGAGTGCTTCGCCAGGTCCTGCCCGTCGATTCCGTCCAGCGTCAGCCCCTGTGAGGCGCGCCGCTTCACCACCTCGTTGGCGATGATCTCGATGGACAACCGGATGCCCTCACGCAAGTCCTTCGACACCCCGACGGTGTGCTTGACCGAATCCTCCAGCACCCCCGTCCACCAGATGTTACCGTCCGCGTCCGGCAGCAGCGCCTGCCGGCCGAACATCGCGGCGACGCGGTCGATCTCGCCGCCCTTCGCCTCGTGCCGCCGCTCCGCGACCACGAGCAGATCTACGGCCAGGTAGCGTCCCTCCGCCCAGCGTTCCGCCTCGGCGAGCAGGAGCCACTGTCCGGCCTGCACCACCACGAACGCCGGCGGCGCATCAGACCGAAACGCCGCCGACACCGCCTTCGACGCCGATTCGATCGACTTGCCGTCCTCCACGGCCGGGGAGATCAGAAGGCCTGTCTCGGGATCGAGCAGGTCCTCGATCGAGGCGACTGGAACCGCCTGCAGGAACAACACGCTCGCGATGCCATCGAGCTTCGCGTCGGGAATCTCCAGTTCGGAGCCGGCCCGCTCGGCGGTGAACGTCGACAGCGCCGCCGGGTAGCCGAACGTGGTCCGGGTCAGGGCGTGTGCCTCGGGTGCGGCGTCTGGGTTCTCCGCCAGCCCGGCGAGTGCTGTCTGCAGTTCGGTGGTGGCGGCGAGCAGGTCGTCACGGACCGTCGTCCGGCCGTCCTTCTTCTCCGCATCCCACAGCTTGCGCAGTTCGAGCACCTTGCCGTGGAACGACTCCTTCGCCGAGTCGGTGGTGAAGTAGTGCTCACTGATCCAGTCCTCGCCGATGACGATGGAATCGAAAGAGGCCACGACCTACTGGTCCTTTCCGGAGTTCTGGGCGGGGACGATGAGCAGTAGCGGACGCACCAACTGCTGGGTGGGGGCGAGGGATTCGGCGAGGCGCTGCTCCTCCGCGATGCGGCGGGACAGGGTGTCCACCTTCTTGCGCTGCCCGGCGACGAGCTCCAGCTGCTCGGCGCCCGAGTGCCAGCGGTCGGCGCGCTTCCGCCAGCTCGCGAGCCGCTCGGTGGCCGTGCGTTCCTGCGCGCCGAGGACGAGGTGCATCGCTGTGGTCGCCTCATCCACCGCGATCGGCACCAGCGCTCGGTACCGCTCGGCGTCTGCGACCGCGCCGGGGTTCGCAGACCCCGGCCGCAGCCCCGTGTCCGTGGTGAGGAAGTCGAGATCCGCCAGGGTCTCTACCACGCAGAACGACGGGTTGTTCGGATTGGGGAACTCGGCGGTTGAGAACACCCGCGAGATCAGCTGGCCGCGGCGGTTCATCAGCGTGCCCATCAGCAACACCGTCGGGGCGTCCACGTCGCCGCGGATCACGAAGATCTGATTGCGGCCCAACGCGCTCAACGCGCGGTCGCTCGCCCAGTCGAGAACCGGGTGCAGTGGGCCCAGGAAGTGCGCCTCCGGCCACGTGGTGTTTGCGACGCCCTTGCCTTCCTTGGCGGCGGCGAGCTGCGCGTTGCCGACCTCCGGGGAGGTGGCAAGGGTGAGGCGTTCGAGCACTTTGCCGTGCTGCAGGTAGTTCTGCGGCAACTGCCAGAGCCGCTGCCGCAGGTCACGTGGCGGCGTCAGCTCCGCGACCGCGTGATTGGCGTGCACCGTCCAGCCGACACCGCCTTCCTCGGGCTTCGCGTGCGGCACGTCATGGAACGAGGCCTTGAGCGCCTCGTCGAGGAAGGTGAGGTCGTCGGCGTACAGGCTCTGCCGCGGCGCCTGCGGCAGCGCGTTCGCCGGGGCGTCGTCCTCGGTCTCGTCGAGGTCGAACTGCGCGAAGAACGCGTCCAGGTCGTCGCCCGCAGCGACGTCGTGGACGTCGCGGATCTGCTCGTCGAGGGTGGACTTGCCGACCAGGACGTCGCGGATCGCGTTCTCCTCGTCCGTCACCGAATGCTTGCCCATCAGTGACGCGACGTCACCCAGGGTGCCGTGCGCCTGGTTCTCCCTCTCCAACAGCCGCGACAGCACCCGCAGGTCACCGGAGAAGTCCGGGTCGGACGGTTCGAGGATCAGCGACGAGATCACCGGCGGATGCTTCTGCCCATACCGGTCGACGCGGCCGTTGCGCTGTTCGATGCGGATCAGCGACCACGGGATGTCGAAGTGGATCAGGTGGTGGCACTGCGCGTGGAGGTTCACGCCCTCTGACGCGACGTCACCCGTCACTAGCACCCGGATCGGGGAGGTTTCCAGCTTGAAGCTGTCTACGATCTCCTGCTGCTCCACATCCGACAGGCCGCCGTGCAGCATCGCGACGTTTTCGGGCTTGAGGCCCAACTGCTTCGGCAGGTGCTCGGTGAGCCAGCGCAGTGTCGCGACGCGTTCGGCGAACACCACCGCGCGGGTGCCGGACTTCTTGCCGACCCCGATCTCCTTGAGCCGCTGCACCAGCGCGGCCTGCTTGCCGGCCGAGTCGTTCAACGCCTCCGCGTTCAGCTCGTCGAGGGTCGTGAGCGCCGTCAGCTCGGTGGCCTGCGCCGGGATGTGCGGGTCGAGCTTGCCGCGGCGCTGCTTGATCGACTCGGCGAGAGCGGCGGGGGAGGACAGGAACGCCTTCGCGAGAGTCCACGGGAACAGGGCCTTCGTCTCACCCGAATACGGAGAGCGGCCCGACTGCGGGTGCAGCCAGGTCTGCGAGAGTTCCTGCGCGACGGCGTCTTCTGCAGGTGACGGCGTGACGAGTTTGTGGACTGGTTCGGCACGCTCAGCCCAGTCGCTGCCGACCTCAGCCGCGACCTCGGGGTGGTGCCGGTGCCGGCGGATCAGCAGCGACGCGACGTCGTCCTTGGTGAACGAGCCGTCCGCAGCGACGGCCGTCGGGTCGAGCAGCCGCAGCAGCTCCGCGAACGACTCCTCCTTGCCGTTGTGCGGGGTCGCCGACGCCAGGATCAGCGCCTCCGTGTTCGGAGCCAGGACGCGGGCCAGCTCGTTGTTCTGGGTGCCGACGTTGGTGAGGTTGTGCGACTCGTCGATCACCACCGCATCCCAGTGCTGCCGCTGCAGGTGCGCCTTGTAGCGGGGGCTCTTGAGGGTGTCGATCGAGATGATCGCCCGCTTGAAATACGTGAACGGGTTTCGCGTGGCAGGTAGCTTCTGTCGCACCTTCTGGATGCCCGCCGAATCGAGTCGCACGAACGGCAACGCAAACCGGCACCACAACTCGTGCTGCATCTGCTCGAGCACATGCTTCGGAGTGACGATCAGGATTCGCTCACCGCGACCGCGCCGCACCAGCTCCGACAGGATCATGCCGATCTCGAGGGTCTTGCCCAGACCCACCGCGTCCGCGATCAGGATGCGCGGTCGGATGTGCTGCGGATCGAGGGCCTTCGCCACCGCCGCCCGCTGGTAGCCGAGCGAATCGGCGAGCATCTGCGTCGACACAGTCAGAGTCTGGTCGCCGTACGGGAACGGCGTCTTGCGTAGCAGCGCCTCCAACCACAGCCGCGAGTCGCGGTAACCAGAAGACCCGTCGGCAACAACCTGGGCGTTGCGCGGGTCCAGCACCTCGATCGTGTCGAGACTCGAGTAGAACGTCGCGGTGGTGTCGGCGACCAACTCCGACAGGCCACGGACTCGCACTAGCCAGCCGTCCGAACCCTGCTCGGCGGACGTGACCAGCCACTCGTCGTCGCGAACGACCACGATCGACCCCGGGGCGACGTTGAGGTCCTCGCTCGGTAATGCAGTGGTCATGCCGTGAGTGCTCCTGCTGTGTCGAAGTCGTGATGTATCAACTTAACGCTCTGGAACTAAACAACTGTTACATGGGCGGTTCGTGAGGTCTGTCGGATTTGTGAGCAAGGGTTCTTGCGAGGAGGGGGAGTTTTCATTGAGTGGGGCGTCGTTTCGGCAGCAATGGCTGTCCGACCAGGAGTTCGAGCTCACGCGACGACTGGAGAAAGCCGCTCTCGTAGTCGAGATCAACCTCGATGAAGACGAGATCCGCCGGGCTCAGGAAATGTACGGCCGCCAAGCTGCGGACATGCTCCGTGTCGGTAGGACTGCCGAGGACGTCATCGCGAAGTATCCGGCACTGACACTCGCGATCCTCGTCGGCCAGGCTGCACTGGGTTACGAACAGCACCGCTACTGGGACGAGTTCTTCGCCCGACTCGATCTACCGCGCGAGCAATCCGTCGAACACGCTCTGCGCAAGTCGCTCGACCGATTGTTGACACGCTTCAGTCTGCGCAAGTTCCCGGAGCTGAGGAGTGAGTATGTGCAGTTGATGGCCATGCACGCGGGTTTTCCGGTGTACTGCATGCGCGACATCATCGATGTGCTCGAAGAACGTATGGTGGTGGGTGTCGTGGCCAGCGGTGCGGAGATCATCGAGTGGTTGCGCGAGCCAGGCAAGAAGCACCGGATGAACGCACTCGATGTCCCGGTTCGCAACTTCATCGCGTACGGAGACCAGTTAGCCGTCGACATTCTCAACCGGATCATCGAATTCGTACAGTTCACGGTCAACAACGAGGATTGGGCCGCGTCCGACCTCGACCTCGAAACCTCGACCACCGGTCTGCCGACACTGCTGCTCGAAAAGCTGATCGAGCTGTTGCGGGATCGCCCGTTCGGGAGCGGGCCGCGTCCTGTGGTGCCACGTGCGCGACGTCGCCGTAAGCCGACCATCGCATTCCTGCCGCTCGATCGACAGATCGTGGTGGAAGTGCCGTATCCGGACATCGACCCCGAGGTGCCGTGGAGATTGTCCTTCGACGGGGTGAGCCGGGAAGCTCTCGCTGAACCCGGCTGGGGTGTGCGCGCCGACGAAGAACATCCACCGACTCAGGTCCCGGTGCCGGGCCCGGTGCGTGAGGTGCTCTTGCAGCATCAGCCAAGCGACGAGTCCACCCAGATCGCTGTGGTCGACAAGGACGATCCGCTGCTGGTCTTCGACACTGAGGGGCGGTGGATTCCCCGTCACACGGCGTTACCGCGCGGCTGCGTTCTGGCTGTGTATCCGAGCGACGCCCAGGTCGTCGACGTCGGTACCGGTAGGTCTCTCATGCCGACGTTTGCCGCCGACTCACCGGTCGGTTGGAGCGGTTGGTCAGCCGCTGAACTCGACCTGTCGACGTGCGGCTCGATTGTGCTGACCAGACGAGGCACGCGAGCCCCTGGGGGCGTCCGCACTGTGCGTGACGCAGCGACACCGACATTCGAACACGGCGAGGTCGTCGAAGGTCTGCAGACACTCAACGGCCTGACCGTTTACGGATCACGCCCCGAGGTCACTTTGCCAGCGAACACCGGCAAGCAGGACATCGTGTGGCGAGTCCGCGTGAGACGGGCAGATTCTTCGAGCTGGCTCCTCGATTCCGAAGTTTTTGGCACCACGGAGGAACTCGCAGTCGATCCGTTCGAGTCTATCGAAGACGCGGTCCTCGGCATGTTCGACATCCAGGTGTCCGGTCCCATCGGAGGTGACCTGCGCCAGCAGGTGTTCCTCGCTGAGGGGATTTCCATCGACTACACAAGACCGTTTCGATTCCCGGCAACCGGCGGTCTGATTCCGGTGACCGCGCAGGTGTCGAGCGAATGGGGCCTCGAAGTGCCCCATCCGCGTGTCGAGTTCGCGGCAGGTGACCGCGACAAGTTGGTGACAGTCGCGCAGCCCGAACGGACCTACCGATTGCGGCTCACACCGCCATACCTTCAAATGCGAGCCGACCCGATCGGCGCGCCGGCTCAGTGGCGAACCGCGGCCGCCGTGCTCACCCCCGCCGAGCTCGACGAGCATCGACTCATCGCGTTGCACGCTCCGTTTGCCGAGGCTGCGGTAATTCAGCTCGAAACCCATGATGGTGACCTGATCAAAGATGTCACGCCGGACACCCCGCACTACGACTACTTTCAAGTCCCCAGCCGAGTCTTCTTCGACGCTGCACGAAACGTCGGGCCGTGTCGGATCGTCGCCCTCGTAGACGACGAATACAGTCGCACCACAAAAGTGGTTCTGGTGCACGTCCGGCCGGCAGCCTTGTGCACAGGGATCATCGTCGATGACGGAATGCTCATTCTCGAGAACCCAGCTGGTGAGGAAGACCTCGCCGTCAACCTGTGGGCTCGCACGGCGCCATGGCGTCCGGTTCTGACCGTCCAGGTCGTCGAGGGTCGCGCCAAGTTACCCGACACACACGTCAACGCGGGGCCCATGCTTGCGGAGGTCTTCGTCGATGATCCGTGGACCACCCTCACGCCCCCGTCGTGGCCGCAGAATTCTGCGTTGGAGGTGAACCAGCCCGGATGGATGCACGACCCCGCGCATGAACGCGACAACCTGTCGCGGTTCCTTGCTGGCGAGGGACCAGCGCCCGCAGACGCTGTCAGCATGCCCGAGGTGTGGGCCGCGTTGGCATTGCTCCCGCAGGATTCGGAGGACGTGCAGACGCAGCAGCTACGGTCCGCGCTCGGTCGGATCCTCGCCGAGAATTCACGTGCAGCGCTCGAAGCGTTGGGGAGCAGCACCATCCCGCTACCGGAAATGATGTCGCTCCTCATTCGCACTGGTCTGGTCTATCGGAGCTACACCGCGGATTCGACAGTGAACGACCTCCATCCGAACCCCTGGGTCGGATGCATGATCGAAATCGCCGATCTGCCTTCGTTGTACGAGCGACGACACTACGTGGAAGCTGAGCGCGCCGAGACACTCGACTACCTCGAAGACAAGGGGGGAGATGCCCTCCTCGAAGTATTGACCCGCGGCAAATCCATACAGCTCTACGCGGGGGTGTTCGACAAGGACACACTGCTGCTCGACGGGCTACCCGGCTCACAAGTCGAAGCGATCTTCGAGCATGCGCGCCTGGTTCCAGGTGCTGTACTCGATGAAGACACCCGCGTCAGCGCTGTCATCGATGCATTCCACCAACGCACGAAGTGGATTGCCCAAGGATGGTCGCCGTCGTTCGGTTCGGCCACAGTGCGCACGCTCGATGTCATCAAGCGCACCCGCGGCCAGATCTACCGTGAAGTCGCTGCACGAAACGAGAAGCTCGACGGGGTGAATACGCAACAACATCAATGGATGCTGCTTTCACTGCAGTCGCTGACCTTTGCGGTCCTCGCCAGAATGAAGGCGCACGGAATGCTCCGCCACCCGCCTGTCACTGCGGACTTCGAAGAGTCTTGGGCCGAAATGGCCCGATTGTGCCCAGGATTGGTGATGACCGATCTGCTCATCGCTGAAGCACTTGTAACCCATGCCTGCCACGGCAACCTGATCGGAGAAAATTGATGTCGGATCGACTTGACCCCCTGGCCACTGCGCGGCAGATCGATGAGACCTACAAGCGGTACCTCAAGACACTGCTGGGGCCGAGTGACCCTGCGATCGCGGCTGCGTTCGATGCAGCGATCGACGAGACACGCTTGCTCACCAAAGGGCCGTTGCTGGAACTCACCCCTCCCTACAAGCCTGGAAAGTCCATCCCCGATCTTATTGGCGAGGGTGTGTTGCGGCCGGGTTTGGCCGACCTGTATCCGAATCCCAACGAGTTGAACCGGCCGTTGTACCTGCATCAGGAGAGGGCGATCAGGAAGGTTACCGCCGGACGCAACATCGTCGTCAGTACCGGTACCGGTTCTGGTAAGACAGAGAGCTTCCTCCTTCCGATCATCAACTCGCTCATCGAAGAACGAGAGGCCGGAACCCTCGGTCCGGGAGTGCGCGCATTGCTCCTGTACCCGATGAATGCGTTGGCGAACGATCAGCTCAAACGTCTCCGCACGATGCTCAGCGGGATCCCCGACATCACGTTCGGCCGGTACACGGGTGAAACCCACGAGTACGCGGACAAGGCCGCCAGCCGTTTCAGCGCCGCGAATCCCGGCCAGAAGCGCGTCGAGAACGAACTGCTGAGCCGTGAGGAGATGCGCGCTCGCCCGCCGCATATCCTGCTCACCAACTACGCGATGCTCGAATACCTCCTGTTGCGTCCTGCCGACATCGATCTGTTCGACGGACCCTACTCCGGTACATGGAAATTCATCGCACTCGACGAAGCGCACGTGTACGACGGCGCTCAGGGGGCAGAGGTTGCGCTCCTTCTCAGGCGGCTGCGTCAACGGGTCGCGCCGGATTCTGCATTGCAGTGCATCGCAACATCGGCCTCTCTCGACGGCGAGCGCGGAGAAGCAATGAGGTTCGCGCGGAATCTGTTCCAGGCCGACTTCGAGTACGTGGACGAAGATCCTGATCGTCAGGATCTGGTACAGCCGGTACGGCTCACACACGATGAGCCGCCCACCTGGCAGATCACCGATACTGAACTGGACGCGTGGGCGAACCCTGACGTAGACCTGTCGGATTTGAGCGCCCACTCGTCAAGAGGCGACGCCGCCCACGCCCTTCATACGGAGAAAACCATCCAGGCTCTACGTGACGAGCTCAAGGATGGGCCACTCGACGCACGAACGTTAGCCGAGCGACTCTGGCCAAGCGACTCACGGTGTGAATCCAAACTGCGGGATCTCGTTGCGCTCGGCTCTGCGGTTACTGATGTAAGCAAGAACCCAGTGCTCTCAGCGCGCTACCACATGTTTGCCCGCGCCACGGAGGGCGCGTTTGTCAGTTTCGGTGATGATGGACCGAAAATCCTGCTCGGTCGTCACTTGTTCGACGACACCACACGACGCGCCATGTTCGAATTCGGAACCTGTCAGCGATGCGGCGCCGTGCACCTTGCCGGCGATGTGGAGCTCCGGAAGACGGGGAAGTACTTCGTCCCCAGTGCGCGGGACGATGGAGCAGTCAAGTGGTTGGTTCTCACTGATGCCACCGACACCAGCGTGGACGAGGACGAAGCAACGCTCGGCGACAGCAAAACGGGCGACTCGGGAATCAAGTACCTGTGTACCGGCTGTGGTCGGCTGGATGAGGCCGATGGATTGTGCCCCACGGCTGACTGCAACGGAGGTACCTACCGGCAGGTGCGTGAGCACAAGGCGCCCACGAAGGTCATGAGTACCTGCACTGAATGCGGTGCAAGCGCTCGCCAACTCATCCGACGATTGCGGACCGACGTGAACGCGGCACCGGCTGTGATCGCTACGGCGCTCTATCAACAATTGCCGGCGGCCAGCGACGACACGGTCAAAGAGGTCGGAGAGGGGCGGAAGCTTCTGATGTTCTCCGACTCGCGGCAGGCAGCAGCCTTCGCGGCGCCCTACCTGAGCCGCACATACGGGCGCTTGCTCGAGCGGCGATACCTGACGATGGCGATGCAGGACCGCAAGTACGAGGCCAAAGACCTCACCGTCGAAGATCTTGCCCTCCTCGCGCAGAAGAAGGCCAACGCGGCGCATCACTTCCAGCCCAACGCCGGCAGTGTCGCGATGGAGAAGGAGGTAAACGAGTGGGTCATGGGCGAACTGATGACCATGGACCACAAGCAATCCCTTGAAGGTCTCGGTCTTATGCGAGTGAGCATCGCTCGTGACGGTGCCCCCGAACCGCGCGGTTTGACGCAGCTGGGTCTGAGCGCGAACCAAGCGTGGGATCTGCTCGACGAGCTACTCAAGACCGTTCGCCTTCAAGGTGCCGTCAACCTTCTTGACGAAGTCGACATCAGAAGCGAACGGTTCGAGCCGCGGAACCTTCGGATTCGTATCACCCGCGTGGGCTCCGACCCGAAGAACAAGGTCATTTCATGGCTGCCCAGCGGACGCCCAGGCAGCAGCAATAATCGAGCACGATTCGTCACGAAAGTGCTTGCTGCACTCAATCGGACCGTCGATACAGAAAAGTTGCTGGATGGATGCTGGCGGTTCCTGCTCGACAACGGGTATGTGAAACACGAGCCCGACAAGTTCGAATCGGATGCTTATCAGATCGACCATACCTACCTGCGCGTTCACAACGGTATGGACTGTTCGTGGCATCGATGCGACACGTGCCGCCGTATCACCGCGTTCAACGTGCTCTCGATCTGCCCCAACGCCGGCTGCCCCGGGGGGTTGCAGGCATACGACGTACCAGGAATCGCCGACGATTCGAACCACTACAGGAACATCTACGGCACGTTGAATCCTGCACCGCTATCGGCCCAGGAGCACACCGCGCAGTGGACAGCCGAGGAAGCGGCAGAGATCCAGCGCGCGTTCATCGACGGCAAGGTGAACGTCCTTTCATGCTCTACTACCTTCGAACTCGGCGTCGACGTGGGCGACCTGCAATCAGTTGTCATGCGGAACATGCCGCCGAAGACCGCGAACTACGTGCAGCGTGCGGGTCGTGCCGGTCGACGTGCAGCGTCCGCCGCACTCGTTCTGACCTACGCGAAACGCAGCTCGCACGACCTCTCGAAGTTTCAGGACCCAACGTCGATGATCAGCGGCACCATGCGCATCCCGTGGGTGCCGGTGGAGAACGAGCGGATCGGTCGTCGCCACGCACACTCCGTTGCCCTGGCCGCGTACTTCCGGCACGGCTTCGAAACCAACGGTAAGGCGTGGAAGGAAGCCGGGGAGTTCTTCCGGCCGGCAGAAGGCGAGATGACCTCACCGGCATCACGAGTGGGTTCCTTCTTGAACCCGGTACCGGACGGCATGAAGGACGATTTGCGCCGCATCCTCCCACCAGCAGTTCAAGACGAGATCGGGCTCGAAGAGGATGGCTGGGTCGAAGATCTGGTGACGCTGCTCGACAAGGTCGAGAGTGAGGTGGAGAACGACTTCCAGACGTTCCGTGCCCTCATCGAGGACGCAAAGCACGCCGAGCACTTTCGATTGGCCGAGCAGCTGCAGAAGACACTTCGCACTATCGACCAGCGGCAGCTCCTCGGCTTCCTTGCCAACAAGAACATCCTCCCCAAATACGGTTTCCCCGTCGACACTGTGGAACTCAGGACATTGCACTGTCACGAGCCGGTCGGTCGGAAGCTGGAGCTTTCGCGTGACCTGAGCCAGGCGATCTACGACTACGCGCCAGGCAACCAGGTTGTCGCGGGCGGCAAGGTCTGGACTTCTCGGGGCATTCATCGGGTGCCCAAGCGCGATCTGGAGCAGTTCGAATACAGGGTGTGTCGGACGTGCGAGCGATTCGAGATCGGGCACGTGCTGGACGCCGGCGCGACATGCACAGCATGTGAGGAACCGTTCGAAGCCATCCGGAAGCTAGTGGTGCCGGAGTACGGATTCGTAGCCGATGCCAAAGCAACCGATGTGGGCACCGCGCCGCCGGAGCGAAAGTGGGGTGGCGCAAGCTATGTCGAAGACGTTGGAGATGTGATCGACACATTCACTTGGCAGTCGGTTGGCGGCATCAGGGTCGAAGCCAAGGCGGGCACTCGCGCGCGTATGGCTGTGATCTCGGATGCACAGGGCAGCGGGTACATGGTGTGTAGGTGGTGCGGCTGGGCAGCTCCCCGAGAAAGGAAGGCGATCTCACGCAAGCATGAGCGGCCCACGACCGGACAACCGTGTGAAGGGCAATTCGACGTCCTGTCGCTCGCACACCGATACGAGACGGATGTTGCGGAGTTCACCTTCGGTGGAGTCTCGTACAGCAAAGAGAGCCAGGCGCATTGGCTCTCCGTCCTCTATGCTCTGCTCGAAGGCGCGTCGAAAGCACTCGAGATCAGCCGCGACGATATCGACGGAACATTGTCGTGGAGCCGAGACGGCCAACGCAGCATCGTTCTCTTCGACACGGTGCCTGCGGGCGCAGGTGCAGCGAAGAAGATCGCGGAGAACCTTGGGCTTGTGCTTGCCGGTGCTGTCGAGCGACTCAACGCGTGCGACTGCGGTGAGGAGACATCATGTTACGGCTGCTTGCGGACTTATCGGAATGCGCGGTACCACGATGAACTGACGCGAGGCGGCGCTCTCGATATCTTCCGCCAGATCTCGGTTGCGGGTGGGGTGTCGTCTGCCTGGCAGGAAGCGCTCGAACAGGTGGACCCGGAGGCGAGGCCGTTGCTGGCGCAGCTCGTGGACGCTGATGTGCCCGTGCCCGACATTGGCCTCGAAGTGGGTGATGGCTGGCCGATTGAGATCCTGTGGAAGGGACAGAGGATCGCCATCACCAACTGTGAGGACCCCGAACGGGACGCGTGGCTGGTCGAGAGTGGTCTCACTCGGATTCCTCTCGAGCGAGTGGATACCGATGACCTGATCAGGAGACTGCGCGGCTGACTTTCGGTGTCCCGGTCCAGTGACGAGCACCGGACCGGGAGAGGACTGATCAGGAGGTGGATGTGATGGGGGACTCGGAACCGCAACGCCGAACTCTCAATACAAGCGATCTCGAGCAGTGGCTCGCGGACACCGAACTCGAGATGGCCGGCCGTCTCGACCAGGTGAATCTCATTGTGCGTGCAGACTTCGAAGAATCCGAGGTGCATCGTCTGCAAGGGTTCTACGGAATTGCGTCGAAACGCAGTCGACTGCGTCGTCGTCCTGTGCGGGAGTTCGTCGCCCAGTATCCGGCGCTCACCTTGACAGTGCTGGCCGGACATGCGGCCCTTGCTTATGAGCAGGGTCGCTACTGGGAGAGCTTCTGGGAAGAACTCGGCGTCCCGAAGACTCTCGCATTCGAGAGCGCACTGCGTGAATGCGTCGAACCGAACCTCGAACGGTTCGGACTCGACGTCTTCCCTGAACTGCGGGGTCGCTATGTTCAGACACTCGGAGTGCACTCGGGTATCCCGATCCACTGCATGGATGCTCTGGTGGCTGTTGCAGCTATGTACCTACACCGAGGAATGGATGCCTCGGGCGCAGGACTTGCCGACTGGATCACACGCTCGGAGAGAAACGCCGACGTACTTGCGCTCGCGAGTCCGGTTCGGAATTTCCTGCGGTTCGGCGGAGTATTCGCGATCGAAGTGCTTGATCGAATCGTCCGCGGTCTTTCCGACTCCGACTCGGATCGACCGCTCGATGCTCTGGACGATCATGGCATCACGCTGCCCGCGATCACGCTCGAAGGAATCCGGGCTGCGCTGTCAGCGTTCCGAGCCCCGGCGGTGCCGGGGACACAGCCTGCTGTAGTGCGACGGCAAGCGAACCCCACACTCGCTTACTCGTTCCTCGACGACCAGATTGTCGTCGATCTGCCGGCAACACCCGCGGACGACGAAGTGTGGAGTGTCTCCGTTGACGGTGAGACCAACCTGGTCGAACCGGAATCGCGTTGGGGAATCGAATGGTACGAGGCGCCGCCTACGAGTGTTCCGGTGAAACGACCTGCTAGAGAGGTCATTGTCGAGCAGGGGTCGTCCGGGCGAATTCGTAGCCTCCCGGTGGTACGTGCTGACGACCCGGTCTTGCTCTTCGACATGGAGGGCAAGCCCCTGAACGATCGTGCTTCACTCCCGAAATCAGAAGTCATCGTTGTGCAGCCGGTCGATGCCACGCTCGTCGACCGGGTCTCGGGCAGCGCCATCGAACCGTACGCAGAATTGGTCACACCGTCAGGATGGGCTGGATGGCGTGCCATGATGGTCGACCTTGCGGGCTCGGATTCGTTCCAGATCGAAACCGGTTCGACACACGGAATTCTCAGAGGGGTCCGCGTTGTCGAGGCCCCGGAGATCGTTCTCAGTGATCGGTTGATCGGCCTCACCACATCCTCGGGGATTCAAGTGGTCGGGAGTCGACCCAGGCTGCGGCTGCCTGCTCGTGCAAGTAGTGAGACCTCGAAGTGGCTCGTCCGTGTCCGTGCCGCGAACGGAACGGTTCTGGCAGAGTCGGAGTTTGCTGCCAGGTCGGAGCGCCAGGAGGTTGACCCCTTCGCGAACATCACCCCGCCACTTGTTGGGCCCCTGACGGTTTCGGTGACAGGATCCGCCGGGTCGAGCGTCGAGTTCACGACCTTCGTCCTCGAAGGGGTCCAGGTCTCACTGAGTCGTTGGGTACGTGTTCCTGCATCAGGTGGGCTGAGCGAGGTCACAGCGCGATTCGACTCCACCCTTGGCATTGACGCAATCGAACCTCGGATGACGTTTGCTGCAGGCGACATACGTCGTGCAGCGACATTCACCAACGATGGACACAGTCATACGCTCTACCTCACCCCTCCCCATATACAGATCCATGTCGGCGTACCGGATCAGGCGATCAAGTGGTTCACTTCCTCCCGCGTATTGCTCCATGACGACCTGGAGACGTCGCTGCTGGTTCTGTCCATTCCAGGGTGTACGTCAGTCCGTCTGGAGGTTCGTGATCGAGATGGAAACCGTCTGAAGTGGTACTGTCCGAAACGTCGCGTCGACGATCAATTCGCGGTTGATCTGAGGGTGTTCTACGACGTGGTTCACGGGCTCGATCAGTGTGAACTCACTGCGCTTGCTGTGTCCGAGGACGAACGGATCGCCCGATTCGCTGTGGCAACGATCCGACCGGTTGGGACATGCGAAGGCATCTGGGTCGAAGACGGCCACATGGTCTTCGACGGGCTGAGAATCGTCGACGATCTCGCTGCCAGTGTCTGGTGGACCACCGCACCGTGGGCCGGAGGCATCGAAATGGCGGTGACAGAAAACCGAATGCCGTTGCCCAAAGAGTTGAAGAGGGCCGGGGACCTGCTTGTGAAGCTGCACGTCGCCGACCCATGGGTTCGGTATGACCCACCCATCTGGCCGGACAACTCAGCGTTCGTAGTCGAACAACCCGGGTACAAGAAGGACCGCAACAACGGCCGCGAGCGACTGTCGAAGTACCTCGCAGAGGGCGGCACTGCCCCTACGAGCGAGAAGACGATGCCGGAGATCTGGTCGGTGCTCGCACGAGTCCTCGACGACGTCGGTGATGTCCATTCCTCGCAGACACGCCGTGAGCTACTTCGGGTGGTGTCGGAGAACCCACGCAAAGCGTTGGAGACTCTGGGAAACAGCACTGTGCCCGCTTCGGGGATCCCTGCCCTCATCGTGGAGACCGAGATCGTGCGGCAGAGCTTTTGGGCGAATGACACGCGAAACGAGTTGCACGTCAATCCCTGGGTCGGTTGCATGGTCGAGATTGCGGATCTGCCGTCCCTGTTCGTTCGACGGCACGATGTCGTCGAGGAGCGGTCCGAGACGCTCCGCTATCTCGCGAAACACGGCGGTACCGAGCTCCTCACCGTGTTGTTGAGTGGGCAACTCCCGGCGACAGGTCGCCAGAGACACGAGATTATCAGCGACATCGTTAGGCTGGGAGACGAAGCACTCGAACGGTTTGCGGTTCTGGCACGGAGCGTGCCGAGCGCACTTCTCAGTCCCGAGTCGATCTGGTCCGCATACCTGGAAGCCTTCGATGCAAGGGAGGCGTGGTTGGGAATCGACTCGCCCTCTGGATTGCTCGCGGATGCCCGGCACCTCGCGAAGGACTTGGCGGGCACATGGTCACATCTCGACGCAGCTGTGAACGAACGGCTGGACATCGTGGCGGCAGTGTTCGACGAGGGCAATCAATGGACTGCGATTCCAGCCTTTACCTTCGTGGTCGCGGCGCTCGCACGCCTCGAGGCGCACGGGCTGGTCTCCGACGCCTTGTCGCCCGGCATGGTGGAGACATGGGGGCGGCTCGCAGCACGCTGCCCGAACCTCGTCACGACCGATTTGCTCCTTGCTGAGGCAGTCGTCACGCGCCACCAGCACGGCGACCTACTCTCGGAGTCGATCGTTGATGAGACGGTGCGCCGCCTGAGACGGCGCAACCTGGTTGGGAGTGACGCGTCAGCCGGCGATGCCGAGTTCCCTCAGCAAAGACTGGAAAATCGGTGACTCACCCTCGGAGCTCTCGTGATCCGAATTGTGGGGTGTGTTTGGCCGCGCGGCTTTGGCCGCCGGAAGAATATCGGGGAACGCCTTGAGCAAGACTTCGATGAGCTGGACAGCCATGTCGCGGTCGATCTGTATTGACTGGCTGCTTTTCGGCTTGGATTTGCGATAGTCGGACCCGAAGGTAGTCAGGTGCAGCAGGCGGAGATCGTCCTCGTCGAGGACGTTGTAGAAGCAGTCGACTTCGCTGTCGTGCGCGCGGATCTTCTGCGTACCTTCAGCGATTGAGCGGATGCGAGCCATGGTCAGGATTGTAGCGAGGCTTATGAAACGTCCAGAGGGGCGTGTGTCAGGGTTCGAAGGCGAAGCTCCACTAATGTTCACGAAGTGCCGAACGTTGACCTCGCTGCCCTGACCCGTCCTTCCGTGCTCTCCGCGATCAGGGAGTTCGATGACCTTGGACAGGAGGAATTCCTTCGTCGCCGCGGATTCGCCGAAGCCCGCAACTTCAGGTTGGTGTACCGCGGGCGCTTCTACGACTCGAAAGCGATCGCGGGTGTGGCTCATGGATACGCGACCGGCTATTTTGCCGACAATCGCGAGTTCTCGGGAGGGTTGGCGACGGTCTCGGATTGCCTGACCGCGTTGGGGTTCGTCGTCGACCACGGTGGGAAGCACGCGAGAGGCGGCCTAATGTGGGATCTCGAGAGCACCAAGGTGTTCACCAGAAACGGGAAACAGGCAGCCTATAAGTTCGTGCTGCTGCTCTGGGCGGCAGCAGATATCACGAGTCGTGATCGCCTCATCCCGTTGTCAGAGGTGCGGAATGAACTTGCGGAGTTGTTGGTGCCGTTTGCCGTCGCGGATTCTGCGCCA
This sequence comes from Rhodococcus sp. F64268, assembly GCF_023015605.1. Taxonomy (NCBI): domain Bacteria; kingdom Bacillati; phylum Actinomycetota; class Actinomycetes; order Mycobacteriales; family Nocardiaceae; genus Rhodococcus; species Rhodococcus sp. F64268. The sequence continues at coordinate 405 of NZ_JALKAI010000016.1, read as the reverse complement.
CATCCCGCCGATCCGTGGGTGGCACTGCGACACTCGGGGTGGTGGGAGCTCGAAGAGCCGGAAGGTGTCGATACCGCCGCCATGCGTCACGAGGAACTGCGTGCGCTCGCGGTGAAGGAAGACCTACGCGCAGGCGTGACGGAAACGGTCCACTCTAGGCTCGGGGAACCGCAGTGGCGCGGCGAGGCGATTGCCCTGCTGACGCGGCGGGTCGGAGCGCTGGCGGACCCAGACCGGGCTGGTTGGCTAGCTGAGAAACTCGGCCTCTGGGGTAAGTCCCAGGGGATGGTGGGAATCGGCTGAGGAACATCCGGCCAGGCCAGCGGCGTGTCGGCCCTCGTAAAGGTGGGCCATCGCGTAGTGATCGACGAGTTACCGACCAAAGTGACTCGACACGAAGGAACC
>NZ_JALKAI010000015.1:0-70916 GCF_023015605.1 Rhodococcus sp. F64268 | reverse complement strand
TTGCGGTCGGTCTTTTGCGCCTGGCTGGATGGGACAACATCGCTGCCGGGTTGCGGCACCATGCCCGCCATCCCGATCAGGCGCTCGCGCTGGCCTTGACCTCATGAAACCGACAATTCCGGGGCCCTGGTCGTAGTACTCGGGAAAAATCGGGCGGATATGGGGCTCTTCGCAGTTAGCAGTGGCATTGATGCCGGCTGGGTGCGACCCGACGTGACCGTCGAGTGCAGGCCCACCGTACCCGGCGGCGTTGGTTCTCCGGGGTGCGGAATCCGAACGCGATGCGGCCGACGTGCTTGACGATGCGGTTGTAGCCTTCGCTGCGCGCGTTGGACAGGCCGGAGGTGATCGCGAGGATCATCGGTTCCTGCCACGCCGAGATGGTCGCCGCCAGCTTGCCGATCTCCGGGACCCGGTACGCCGCGCAGAACGTGTAGAACCGGTGCAGCGCATCTCGGATCTCGTATCGCAGACCACCACGGTCGGTGCAGCGCAACACATCCCGCAGCATTTCCTTCGCGATCCACGCGGCGGCGATGTCCCCGTGCGGGTCGGCGGAGGTCAGCTTCTCGAACAGTGTCGATCGTTGCTCGTCGGTCAGGCGCTCCGCGGCCCGCAGCAGCCGGCGGCGATTGATCCATTCGACATCGCTCTTGCGGCCGCGCCGACCCCGCTCGGCTTGGGTGCCCCGGCGTCGGACGGTATCGACCATCTCGTTGGCCTTCTTGACCAGGTGGAACCGGTCCACCACCAGCTGTGCGTGCGGCAACGCCTCGCGCACCGCCTTCGCATACACGGACGACATATCGATCGCGACATGGGTGATCTGCGCCTTCCACGTCTCGTCGCGGGCGTCGAACCAGTCGATCACCACCGCGGAGGTGCGGCCGTTGACCTGCGCCAGCAACCCTTGATCGCCGGTCAGATCGACCAGTCCGGTGTCCCACCGGTCCACCCATCTCCGTTCCCCGATCTCGGGGCAAGTTTCCATTTCGCCTTCCCACGTCGGGTCTCGTCGATCCCGAGGACGGCCACCGGTTCGGGTTCGTCGCCCAGGGCGGCGTCGGCGACCACGACGAGGTGGTCGTGGACGGTGTGCCAGGCGCACCCGTAGTCGCCGGCGACCGCGGACACCGACCGGTCCCCGTCGAGGACCGCGTCGGCCAGCAGAATCTTCGCTCGTGGGGTGACCCGTGCCCGGGGCGGCACCCCCGGCGTCGACTCGGTGAACACCTTCCTCCCGCAGGTGATGTTGGTGCACATCCATTTCCGCTTCTTCCATACAAGTAGCGGACGGTCCGGCCCCACCTGGACGTCCCGTGGTCTGGTGGTGACCCAACCCTTTCGAATGCGTGGACTTCTGTCCGCACTCCGGGCAGACCCCGACCCACTGCGGTGCCGTCGCGATCTGCACGATCCGGGTACCGTCGACCGTGCGCTGCACCGATTCGACGACGACGCCGTCGAGATCGAGCAGCAATGAACTACCGTGGTGCATGCCCGCGTTCCTTGCTGTCCTGGATGCCTGAGAACACCCAGCTCACAAGGGCGCTGGCCCTTTTTCAATCACCGACACGGCAGCGGGGTCGGTCGACACCCGCCCCTACCAACTGCGAAGAGCCGGATATGGCTGAGTGCACGCCTCTAGTCTGTGGAACCGAGCGGGAGTGGCCGGTGGCCGGGAGGTGGCGGGGGTTGAGGGCGAGACGAGGCTAGTGCGAGTACCAGTTCGTCCGGGGCCCGAGCTTCAGCTCCCGCAGCAGCCGACCCGACTCTGTGTGCGTGACGACCTGGCCCAACGGGGTGTTGTGCTGAGGTCTTCTGATCTTTTGAGGTCGGAAGTGGTGTGTACTTCGCGCCTCGCTACTCAGCGGGGCCACAGCCCGGAAGCAACGGTCCGGTCCGATCGTCTCGAGTCGCGCGATCCCAGGTGAGTTTCCGAAAACCGTCTGAGAGGCTTCCTGCGCGTTCGGGTGTGCATTTTGACCATCGTCATGCCGGACGGCGGCGAACGGGCCTCTGAGTGCGATTGACCCTGCCGTTTTTCCGGCTCGACCGTCCACTAGGAGTGTCCACTGATATTGTCCAATTTCCCGTAGTCTCAAGTGGACGAATCGGGTCCAGCAGGGTGGAGGGGTATGAAAATCGGGTACGCGCGGTGCAGCACCGTCCGGCAGGACACCTCCGTCCAGATCGGACTGCTCGAGAAGGTCGGCGTCGACCGCGACCGGGTCTACATCGACCACGGCGTCAGTGGCCGCCAGGCGAAGCGGCCCGGACTCGAGAACGCGATCAACGCCAGCCGCGAAGGCGACGAGTTCTGCGTCACCAAACTCGACCGGCTCTCCCGATCCGCACGCGACCTCCACGAGACCGTCGAACGTCTCGCCGCCCGCGGAGTGGCCTTGTCGATCGACGGCAAGGTCTACGACCCGACTGATCCGATGGGAAAGATGTTCATCGGCATACTTGGGCTGATGGCCGAATTCGAGTCGGACCTGATCCGTAGTCGGACCAGGGATGCCATTGCTGCCGCCACCGCAGCGGGCAAGATGAAAGGCCGGACGCACAAGCTCACCCCGGAGGAACGGGCTTACCTGCTCCAAATGTACGAGACCCGACAGTTCAAAATCGAAACACTGTGCAGGAAAACGGGTTTGAAGAGATCGGCGCTCTACAACAACATCGCCCTCGCGCGCACCGAACGAGATGCTCGGGGTGGGTAGGCGTGCGCGGTACCCGAAACGGGCAGCCGGGACTGCGCGCGGATGCAGCCCGTTCCGACGAGGGGGTGGCGTGTCTGCCCTGTTGCCTCATGTCAAGATGCCCGGCAAACCCGATTCGTAGACTCATCTGAGGATGCCCGCGTGACGAGGGCCTTCCGAGCCGGACCCTTCTTGCTCATCGTCACTGCCAACAACTCGGTGGTCAGCGCCTGAATCCCCCGCTGGAGTGCGGCAGGATTCAGCCGATCGTAGTTATCGACCAGGATTGCCTTGTCCTCGACGCCGACGCACGCGTGGCGCTCGGCACGCCGGTGCGGAGTGGTCGCGGTGTCGTACCTCTTGGTCACCTTCGCACCGTCGCGCACCTTCGAGATCAGTTGCTGCTGCGGACAGAAGAAGTTGGCCAACCGCGACTGCAACACCCAAATCCTGTTGAGCAACAACAACTCCGCTTCGGTGTCATAACGGTGATAACCCACGATCGTGCGCACGATTGCCCAGTTCTTCTGCTCGACATGCGCACCATCGTTGGAAGTGCCCGGACGCGACCGAGTGAAGGTGACCTTGCGCTGCTGGCACCATGTCAGCAGGTGGTAGTTGATGAACTCCGACCCGTTGTCCGAGTCGATTCCCAGGACCGGGAACGGCATGACCTGCGCGATCTCGTCCAGCGCGGCGATCACCCACCTGCGGGCCTTGTTGCGCACGCTGCGGTTCTCGGTCCACCCGGTGGCGATATCGGTCACCGTCAGTGTGTAGGCATGATCTCCGACCGCGTTGCCGCCCTCGTGCCCGACCAGGTCGATCTCGACGAACCCCGGGACCGCATCGTCCCACTGCGCCCAGGTACGGATCGGGATCTGCGACTTGAGCAACGACCCCGGCTTGGTGTGACTGCGACCCCGCAACTCGAGTTTCTTCCGTTCCGGGGCCAGACGCCGATCGATGGTCGCGGCCGACATCGATACCAGCAGCGCGGCGGTGGCGTCATCGATGTCCAACTCACCGAACCGACGCAGCCGTGGCACCAGCTCACCCAGGACCGGGGCGAGCCGTTTACCGGCGGGCATCCCCAACACCGCCCAGCAGAAGATCAGTGCCGCTATGACGTTCGGTCCGTACTTCGGTGACCGCGGAGTCCGGGGGCGCACCACCTGCGGTCGCAGCGCGACGCGCAGCGCTTTGCGGGCATGATCTCGGTGCCAACCCGTGGTGGCGCACAATTCGTCCAGGATCCGCGCTTTGCCGGCCTTGTCGGCCCGGGTGTAGCGGGTCGCGATCGTCTTGGTCACGGCTTTGCGTTCGACCATCGTCAATCCCATCCTCCGGCGATAGCGCAACCCCGGACACGTCCTCGGGTGACACGCCGCAGGCGGGCATTGTTGGATGAGTCAACGTAGGGGGCTACGCGGGCACTTTGGATGAGTCAACGCGCCCTCTTGACGCAGGTGGTGTGATGTAGATAACATCGGTAGTGCGAATCGAGCAGACGTCCGAGGACGACAGAGGCTCGTGAAGCAGAGATCCGGCCCGGAGAACGCGAAAGCGTATCGACGGGCCGAACCCCTGTTCAGGGGTGGTCGGGGAGGAGTTCGGTGGGGGAGCGAATCGACGCTGTCATGCGCGACGGCCTGACATTCGACGTGCGTGATCAAGGCCCGATCGACGGCGAACCGGTCGTCCTGCTGCACGGCTTCCCGCAGGATTCGCGGTCGTGGGACGGCGTTGCGGCGAAGCTGAACGAGGCCGGATATCGCACGATCGCGCCCGATCAGCGCGGCTATTCCCCGTCTGCGCGACCGCTGCGTCGGCGCGACTATCGCCTCTTCCATCTCGTCGCCGATGTGGAGGCCCTCATCGCGAAGGCGGGGGGAGGTCCCGTCCACCTCGTGGGCCATGACTGGGGTGCAGCCGTCGCATGGGCGTCGGCCGCGCGGCATCCGGATGTGGTGCGCACGCTGACCGCGGTGTCGGTACCGCACCCCGCCGCTTTCCTGCGGTCGATGATCACCAGCACGCAACTGTTCAAGTCCTGGTACATGTTGGCTTTCCAGTTGCCGTGGATTCCGGAAAGGTTGTTGACCGTCCCCGCGGTGAGCAACGCCGTCCTGCGAAGGACGGGGCAGACGCCGGCTGCCGCCGCGCGCGACGTGGAGCGCATGGGTGATCGCCTTGCGGTCCGGGGCGGGCTGAATTGGTACCGCTCGCTACCGCTGAACGATCCACGCTCGAGTCTCGGCCGTGTCGAGGTGCCCACACTGATGGTGTGGAGCGACGCCGACGTTGCGATCGGGCGCGCCGCGGTCGACGCCAACCCCCGCTATGTCGCGGCGCCTTATCGCCTCAAAACGCTCGCCGGGGTCAGTCACTGGATCCCCGATGAGGTGCCGGACGAACTGGCCGGCCTGATTCTCGGGCACGTCGCGCAGAACTGAGACCTCTACGCGCGCAGTCGCTCCCGGCGGAGTTGCTCGATCTCCGGCAGGTCGAGCGGAGGCAGGGACTCGACGTTCAGCGCGCGGGCGAGCAGGTGGTCGGCGAACTCGGGGTTGCGTGCGAGCACAGGGCCGTGCAGATATGTTCCGTAGACCGAACCCTGCACCGCGCCTTCGTTTCCGTCGCCGACGCCGTTGCCCACACCTCGGGTCACCTTGCCGAGGGGTTTCGTATCGGGTCCTAGTGTCGTTCCGCCCCTGTGGTTTTCGAAACCGGAGACCGGCGCGGTCAGGCCCGGAATGCTCGGGGTGAGGACGATCTCTCCGATCGCCCGGGTCTTACGCGGTGACGTCGTCGCGTCGAGCAGACCCACACCGTCGACGCGCTCGCCGGCCGAAGTCTCGTACCAGTGCCCGAGCACCTGGATCGCCGCGCAGATCGCCAGGACGGGTGCGCCGCGTTCCGCCGCCTTCTGCAGACCTGGGTAGCGCAGAAGGTGGCGTGTCGCGAGGCGCTGTGCCGCGTCTTCGGCGCCGCCGAGTGTGTAGAGGTCGAGTGAATCGGGGACGGGATCGTTCAGACCGATCTCGATGATCTCGGCGTTGTGGCCGCGCATGCGGAGGCGCTGACGCAACACCAGTGCGTTGCCTCCGTCGCCGTAGGTGCCCATGACATCGGGCAGGACGAGGCCGATCCGCACTGTCGACTCAGACATTCGTAGCCCCCTTGGCAATCGCGGTGTTCAGATCCCGGAACGCCGTGTAGTTGGCGAGAACCTCGACGCGTCCGGGAGGGCACGAGGCGATGGCGCGCAGCGGATCCGCGACGAGTGTGTGCTCGACTCCTGCGTATGTCAGCCGCACGGCGAGGTCGGTGCCGCGCTCACCTGCGGCGACCACCTGCACATTCTCGAAGTGTTCGAAACGTACATCCCACAGCCACGACAGGTCCTCGCCGTCCGGCACCTGACCATTGACCGCGATCACCAGGCCGTCGACGGTCGGATCGATCATCGACAGTGCTTCCTGCCAGCCGGCAGGGTTCTTCGCCAGGAGCATGTGGACCGAATGTGGCCCGACCTGCACGGTCTTGTATCGTCCCGCGACTTCTTCGACCACGGATGTCGCTGCCGCAGCCTTCGCGGGATCTGCACCGAGTGCGACGGCGGCGGCGACGGCCTGCGCCGCGTTGCCGCGGTTCGCACGCCCGGGCAGGGTCAGTTTCAAAGGCAGGACGAGCCCGTCGGGCCCGTGGAGATTGTCTTCGTCGACCCACCAGTCGGGCGTCGGACGGGCGAAGTCCGATCCAGTGCTGTACCAGTGGTCGCCGTCGCGCACGATGGGTTCGCCGGTGCGGGGGCAGCTCACCGAGTCGCCGGCCCACCCGGCTCCGGCGGCGACCCACACGACGTTCGGATTGTCGAAGGCAGCGGAGGTCACCAGCACGTCGTCGCAGTTCGCGATGATCGTTGCGTCGGTGTGCCCCTGCAGTCCCGCGCGAAGTCTGCGCTCGATCATGTTGATCTCGCCGACGCGGTCGAGCTGATCACGGGTGAGGTTGAGCAGCACGATCGCTTCGGGCTCCAGCGAATCGGCGACATGCGGCGTGTGGAGTTCGTCGACCTCGATAGCGGCGAGTCGCGCGGTGCGGTTCGCGGCGAGAGCCGACACGATGCCCGCGTCCATGTTCGCACCATCGGGTTGGGTCACGACGGCGTCGATGGTTTCGAGCGCGGCCGCGGTCATCCGCGTGGTCGTGGACTTTCCGTTGGTGCCGGTCACCAGCACGGTGCGGCGCCCGCGACCGAGCTGCGTCATCAGCCCCGGATCGATTTTGAGGGCGATGAGCCCGCCGATCATGGACCCGTTGCCGCGTCCGGCTTTGCGTGATGCCCACGCAGCTGCTTCGGCCGCGCGCAACGCGATGCGCCCGCGAGCCGAGATCCCCGTCGTTGTAGCCACGCGCCGAGTTTTCCACAGCCGTGTTACGGACTCGTACCCTGCCCGATCGGCGCGATGAGGCGCGCTTGCCGATTCTTGTTCGCGCGACGCGGGCGATCGCGCCGATCGGGGTGGATCAGGCCAGAGCTTTCGCTTTGAGGGCTTGGAACTCGTCCTCGGTGATCGTGCCTGAATCGAGCAGTGCCTTCGCATCCGCGATGTGCTCCGCAGGAGACTTCTTTCCTGCGACGTCCCGGATGTAGTCGTCCTGTGCCGACTTGAATTCGGCCGCCTCGCGAGCGGACCGCTTCGCCATTCCGTCGCCGTGCACGATCAGGTACACCAGGGCGGTGAGCCACGGGATGATGAACAGGAAGACGATCCAGATCGCCTTGACCCAGCCGGACTGTTCCCGATTCCGGAACAGGTCGCTGATGATCATCCACAGCATGATCAGGTAAGCGATGAAGGCGAAGCATACGATTATGTACCAGATGATGTCCCAGAATTCCATGCAATTCTCCGTCTACGTATGGACCATCATGTGCACGAACCCAGTTCGGATTTCGACGGAGTATCGCGCTTTTCCGGAATGCAGAACGCGATCGAGTCGAGATGCCATCCGCAGATTACAGCCGGGATTGTCCTGTTGCAGGGGAATGCGAACTCTGAATTCTCCGTTGCCGGACGACGAACGCGTCGGGGCCCCGTCGGGGCCCCGACGCGTTCGGGGGAGCTGATCGTTTCGTCAGCGGTGAGCGCGGTTCACTGCCGAGACGACTGCGCGCAGCGACGCTACGGTGATCGACGGTGCGATACCCGCACCCCACACCAGAGCGGTAGTGCCGTCGGGACGCGTCACGTCCGCTTCGACGAATGCCGCGGCATTGGCGTCGTCACCGGCCGACATCGCATGCTCGGCGTAGCCACGCACCGCCACCTGATAGCCGAGGGATTCCAGGCCGTCGACGAATGCAGCCAGCGGTCCGTTGCCGGAACCGGTGATCTCCTTCTCGACGCCGTCGACCTTCAGCAGAGCGACCACGGTGTCCTCACCGTCGTCGGTCTCGGCTGCGGTGACCTTCTGCTTGATGCGCTCGAGCGGCGTGATGGGTGCCAGGTACTCCTCGTTGAAGATGTCCCACATCTCCTTCGGGCTGACCTCGCCTCCTTCGCCGTCAGTGACCTTCTGCACGGCCTGCGAGAACTCGACCTGGAGCCGGCGCGGCATGTTCAGCCCGTGGTCGTGCTTCATGATGTACGCGACGCCGCCCTTGCCGGACTGCGAGTTCACGCGGATCACGGCCTCGTAGCTTCGACCGACGTCCTTCGGGTCGATCGGCAGGTAGGGAACCGCCCAGATGATGTCATCGACGTCGGCGCCCGCGGCATCCGCGTCGGCCTTCATGACGTCCATGCCCTTGTTGATGGCGTCCTGATGGCTGCCGGAGAACGCGGTGTAGACCAGGTCGCCGCCGTAGGGGTGACGCTCGGGGACGGGCAACTGGTTGCAGTACTCGACGGTGCGCCGGATCTCGTCGATGTCGGAGAAGTCGATCTGCGGGTCGACGCCGCGGCTGAACATGTTCAGGCCCAGCGTCACCAGGCACACGTTGCCGGTGCGCTCGCCGTTTCCGAACAGGCAACCCTCGATGCGGTCGGCGCCGGCCTGGTAACCCAGCTCGGCCGCGGCAACTCCGGTGCCCCGGTCGTTGTGCGGGTGCAGCGACAGGATGATCGAGTCGCGCTTGGCCAGATTCCGGTGCATCCACTCGATCGAGTCGGCATAGATGTTCGGCGTCGCCATCTCGACGGTGGCCGGCAGGTTGATGATGACCGGGTTCTCGGGGGTGCCGCCGAGAGTGTCCACGACCGCGTCGCAGACCTCCTTGGCGTATGACAGTTCGGTGCCGGTGTAGGACTCGGGGGAGTACTCCCACCGCCAGTTCGTATCCGGGTAGTTCTTCGCCGTCTCGATCACCAGCTCCGCGGCATCGGTGGCGATCTTCTTGACGGTGTCCTTGTCGGCCCTGAACACGACGCGGCGCTGCAGGATGGACGTCGAATTGTAGAAATGCACGATCACGTTCTGCGCGCCTATGCAGGCCTCGAAGGTGCGGGTGATCAGCTCGGGCCGCGACTGCGTCAGCACCTGGATGGTGACGTCATCGGGGATTGCGTTGTCCTCGATGATCTCCCGGACGAAATCGAAATCGGTCTGGCTCGCCGACGGAAATCCGACCTCGATCTCCTTGTAGCCCATGCGGACCAGCAGATCGAACATGCGGCGCTTGCGTGCCGGGCTCATCGGGTCGATCAGCGCCTGGTTACCGTCGCGCAGATCGACGGCGCACCAACCCGGAGCGCGGTCGATGATCTTGTCGGGCCACGTGCGGTCGGGCAGCGAGACGGGCTCCACCTCGTCGGCGAAGGGCCGGTACCGATAGGTGGGCATGGACGAGTTCTTCTGCTTGTTCCACGATGCCTGGTCGGCGGGAGCAGGCTTGCTCGGCGGTGTGATGTTGCGCGAACCGGAAGTGAAAGCGTCGGCGGGTGACATGACGTACTCCAAGAAAAAGGGGACTTGTGAGTCCAGATCAGGATATCGACCGGCGCGACGAAACCCCGCGACGGGAGGCCGGTCTGGTCAAATCCCGCCGCGGCGGCCGAGAAGAAGCGCACGCTGCATGTCAAGCAGTGTAACGCGCAAGACCGCTCTTCGCCCGCGGGGTTGTCCGTAGGCGGTGCGGCGACGCCTCGTCGAGATCGCCATCGCCGGAGATGAGCGGTTAACGGGGATGTGTTCGTGACCCGATCGAAATCAGCGCTTCCCGCATGTTCGCACCACGACGCCTTATTGTGCTCGTAGATAACTCTAGTATCACCAGTCACATTGGTATCAGGCGAGGGGCAAGGGGTGCGTTTCATGCGGTCTTCGAGGAGGGCGGCCGTCGTGGGCTGCGCCCTTGTCCTCGCACTGGGGTGGACGGTGCCGCTTGCCGCGCAAGCGGGTGCCGAACCATGCGGCCACGACAGCCCCGGTGGGAGCGGGCTCGGTAGCGGAGGTTTCGGTAGTGGGGGTTTCGGTAGCGGTGGTAGTGCCGATCTCTTGCCCGGAACGCCGAAAGACCTGTTACCGGACCTGGGGCCAGGGCCGACGCGGGCCGTCGCATGGGTCACCGGACCGCGTAGCGACAACCGGACCGACACGCGATTCTCCGTTTCGGGTACCGACCTGGCGATCATGTGGGACAACGGCGCAGCCGGACCGGACCGCAGGATTCTCATGGCGTTCGGCGACACCTTCGGAGACTGTGCCGCCCCCGGTGAACAGTGGCGGCACAACATCCTCATGCGCAGCGCAGACGCGAGCCTGGCCGACGGCATCGACGTTCCCGACCCGGTTCCCGGCGATATTCACGCCGGTTCGCCCGTGGATGCGCATGCTCCTGATTTCTCCCGTGAGCTGGTGGGGGCGCTCGGAATCGAAGGGATCGAGAAGACGGTGATCCCCACCGCTGGGATCGCCGTGGACGGCGTGCAGTACATCAACTTCATGTCGGTGCGCGCCTGGGGCGATCACGGCGAATGGTGGACCAACGCCTCCATGATCGGCACCTCCGTCGACAACGGCGAGACCTGGCACGTCGACCCGGCCACCGCGCGACTGAACGTGCCCCTCGACATTCCGGGCGTCCAACAGTTGTCGGTGGGCAACGCCAACTTCCAACAGCACGCGTATGTACGGTACGGCGGCTATATCTACGACTACGGGACGCCGCAGGGCAGGTTCGGCGCTGCGTTCCTCTCGCGCGTGCCCGAGCACCGGCTCCTCGACCTCGCCGCGTACGAGTACTGGACCGCGGACGGATGGATACCGGGTGATGTCGATCGTGCTGTGCCGATCGTTCCGGGCGCGGTGGGCGAGCTGTCGGTTCATTTCACCGGCGACCGATTCGTCATGCTCTACGGCGACGATGCCGACGGCGCGATCGAACTGCGGACCAGCGCATCGCCCGAGGGGCCGTGGAGCGAGCCTCGCCCGCTCGTGACGCGGGATCGGGCCGGGGGTCTGTATGCGCCGTTCATCCATCCGTGGTCGACCGGTGACGACCTTTATTTCACGGTCTCACGCTGGAGCGATTACAACGTCATGCTTTTGCACACGACCGTATCCGGATAGGGCGAGGGCTGCGCAGGCCGTCGGCATCGGTAAGCTTGCTTCCTGGACTTGTACCCAAGACCCCGGAGGTTCGCCAGCGTGGCACTCGTCGTCCAGAAGTACGGAGGATCGTCGGTCTCGACGGCCGAACGGATCCGGCGCGTCGCTGAAAGGATCGTCGAGACCAAGAAGGCGGGCAACGACGTCGTTGTGGTCGTGTCGGCAATGGGCGACACGACCGATGAACTCCTCGACCTCGCCCAACAGGTCTGCCCGGCCCCGCCCGCACGTGAGATGGACATGCTTCTCACCTCCGGTGAGCGCATCTCCAACGCCCTCGTCGCGATGGCAATTCACTCCTTCGGCGCCGAAGCCAGGTCCTTCACCGGCTCGCAGGCAGGTGTCATCACCACCGGCAGCCACGGTAAGGCGAAGATCATCGACGTGACGCCCGGTCGCGTGCGGACTGCGCTCGACGAGGGCAGCATCGTGCTCGTCGCCGGATTCCAGGGCGTCAGTCAGGACAACAAAGACATCACGACGCTCGGTCGTGGCGGATCGGATACCACCGCTGTCGCTCTTGCCGCCGCGCTGAACGCGGACGTCTGCGAGATCTACACGGACGTCGACGGCGTGTTCAGCGCCGACCCGCGCATCGTCAAGGATGCGCAGCGGCTCGACAAGGTCTCCTTCGAAGAGATGCTCGAACTCGCAGCATGTGGGGCCAAGGTCTTGATGCTGCGCTGCGTCGAGTACGCCCGCCGCTACAACGTGCCCGTGCACGTTCGTTCGTCGTACACCACCAAGCCCGGCACCCTCGTGACCGGATCGATGGAGGACATCCCCGTGGAAGAAGCCCTGATCACCGGCGTTGCACACGACCGCAGCGAGTCGAAGATCACCGTTGTCGGACTGCCCGACACGCCCGGCTACGCCGCGAAGGTGTTCCGCGCTGTCGCCGACGCCGAGATCAACATCGACATGGTGCTGCAGAACATCTCGAAGGTGGAGACCGGCAAGACCGATATCACCTTCACGCTGCCGACCTCCGACGGTCCGCGCGCCGTCGAGCTGCTCAGCAAGCGTCAGGACGAGATCGGCTTCACCCAGGTGCTGTTCGACGACCACATCGGCAAGGTGTCGCTCGTCGGTGCGGGTATGAAGAGCCACCCCGGCGTGACCGCCAAGTTCTGCGAGGCATTGGCGGATGCCGGCATCAACATCGACCTCATCTCGACCTCCGAGATCCGCATTTCGGTGCTGGTCGATGACAACGAACTCGACGACGCGGTGCGTGTACTCCACGCCGCGTTCGAACTCGGCGGCGAGGAAGAAGCCGTCGTGCACGCAGGGACGGGACGGTAAGCCATGACAACCATCGCTGTAGTCGGTGCGACCGGGCAGGTCGGCATCGTCATGCGCACCCTTCTCGAGGAGCGCAACTTCCCGGCCGACAAGGTGCGGTTCTTCGCGTCGGCGCGTTCTGCTGGCAAGAAGCTCCCGTTCCGCGGGGAGGAGATCGTCGTCGAGGACGCGGCCGCGACTTCCGACGAGGACTTGAAGGGCATCGATATCGCCCTGTTCTCTGCCGGCGCGACCCTGTCGCGTGAGCAGGCTCCGCGGTTCGCGGCAGCCGGCGCGACCGTCGTCGACAACTCGTCGGCGTGGCGCAAGGATCCAGAGGTTCCGCTCGTGGTGAGCGAGGTGAACCCGGAGGAGGCGAAGAACCCGCCGAAGGGCATCATCGCAAACCCGAACTGCACGACGATGGCTGCGATGCCGGTTCTCAAGGCCCTGCACGACGAGGCGGGTCTGCAGCGACTGGTCATCTCGAGCTACCAGGCGGTGTCGGGTAGTGGTATCGCAGGCGTCGAAGAACTCCTCGGCCAGGCGCGCGCCGTCATCGGAGACGCGGAGAAGCTCGTGCACGACGGCAGTGCCGTGGAATTCCCGGCGCCCGACAAGTACGTCGCGCCGATCGCGTTCAACGTTCTCCCGATGGCCGGGGCGATCGTCGACGACGGATCCGGTGAGACCGACGAGGACCAGAAGCTGCGCAACGAGTCGCGCAAGATCCTCGGTCTTCCCGACCTGCTCGTTTCGGGGACATGTGTGCGCGTCCCGGTCGTCACCGGTCACTCGCTTTCGATCAACGCGGAGTTCGAGCGTCCCGTTTCGCCCGCTCGCGCGCAGGAGGTCCTCGCGTCTGCTCCGGGGGTCAAGCTGGTCGATGTGCCGACGCCACTCGCCGCTGCCGGTGACGACGTGTCGCTGGTCGGTCGTATCCGCCAGGATCCGGGAGCCCCCGAGGGACGTGGGCTTGCGCTGTTCGTGTCGGGCGACAACTTGCGGAAGGGTGCTGCGCTCAACACCATTCAGATTGCGGAGCTTCTGGCTCGGTAGACTGCTGCGCGTATTTCGAGCGAACGGCACCTTCGATCGTCACGATCGAGGGTGCCGTTCCTCGTTCCGGGGGTGCTGTCACTCGAACATGCGATAGATCGCCTCGACGACAACTGCGGGGCGTTCGCTGTCCTCGAGTTCGATCACGCCCTCGATGACGATCTGGACGCCGCCTTCGGGCAGCTCCGTGAGTGATTTCAGGGTTGCGTCGAGTCGCACCCGCGCGCCGGCCGGTACCGGGTTGGTGAATCGAACTTTGTCGAGGCCGTAGTTGAGTGCCAGCGTCACGCTGTCCACCTTCAATACCTCGTACCACATCGGGATGATCAGCGAGAGTGTCAGATACCCGTGTGCGATCGGTCCGCCGAACGGGCTTTCCTTCTTCGCGCGGTCGGGGTCGATGTGGATCCACTGATGGTCGTCGGTGGCGTCGGCGAAGGTGTCGATCCGATCCTGTCCGACGGTGATCCAGGAGCTGAGGCCGAGGGGTCTGCCGACGTATCCGGCGAGTTCGGCGAGGGTCGAGACGTGTGTACCGGTGGTTTCAGTGGATGTCATCGGGACTCCCTTACTGCTCGGTATTGCTGTGCGCGTAAGCGATTCTGCTCTGTGTGCCACTGTTTGGCCCCGGGTTGGGTCTCGAATGGGTCTCGGCACCCTGCGGCACCGTAGGTAGAAGATAAAAACAGTCTGGACTGTTTGTTGATTTGCCGTTACGCTCGGTATCGTGATCCACGACACTGTAGCGGCGGGCTCGCGAACTCAAGCGCAACGCACCGCAGCGACGCGCGGGAAGTTGCTCGACGCGGCGGTCGAATCCCTCGTCGAACTGGGGTATTCGGGCACCAGTACTCACGGCATCGCCACGCGGGCCGGGGTGTCGCGTGGAGCGCAGCTCCACCACTTTCCGACCAAGGAATCGCTGGTCGTCGCGGCTGTGGAGCATCTGGTCGACAAGCGCCTGGTCGAAATCCTCGAAGCCGAGCCGGATCCCGAAGTCGGGATGGAAACGCTGATGGATGCGTTCTCCGGGCCGCTGTTCGATGCCGCGCTCGAACTGTGGGTGGCAGCGCGCACCGATCCGGCATTGCACACCGCGATGGTCCCACTGGAGCGCAAGGTGTCGGATGCGCTGCGCTTGGGATTGATGGAGATCATGGGTGACCGGATGAGCTCCGAGTCGATCGATCTCAGTATCGAGCTCGCTCGGGGGCTGGCGGTATCGGCTCTGATGCGCACCCCCGAAACCGATCGTGAGTTCCGGAAGCGGCTGCTTCCGGCGTGGAAGGCTCTGGTGATGAAATGAAATCTGGCGATGCGACCGGCAGGAAAACGCTCCCTCGGCACGTCCGTACGCTCATAGTCGGCGCGGGGTTCGGTGGTATCGGGATGGCCGCCACGATCTTGCGTGACGATCCCGCCGCTGATGTCCTCGTGGTCGAACGCGGCGACGATGTCGGCGGGACCTGGCGGGCGAACACGTATCCCGGTGCTGCATGCGATGTTCCGAGTGCTCTGTACTCCTTCTCGTTTGCGCCGGAGTCCGAGTGGAAGCGGGCACACGGTACTCGGGCCGAGATCTACGCGTACCTCCGCCGGGTATCGGGCGAACTGGGCGTCACGCGGCGCACCCTGTTCGGGTGTGAGCTGCGCGATGCGCAGTGGGACGGAGAGCGAGCGCGATGGGCGGTGTCGACCTCGCGTGGCGACCTCACCGCCGACGTGCTCATCGTCGCGACAGGCGCCCTCTCGACCCCCACCCTGCCCAAGGTCCAGGGCCTGGAACTCTTCCGCGGGAAGATGTTCCACTCCGCAGAGTGGGACCACGACCATGACCTGACCGGCACACGGGTCGCGGTGATCGGTACCGGAGCATCGGCCATCCAGTTCGTTCCGGAGATCGTCGGCGAGGTCGACCGCCTTACGCTCTTCCAGCGCACCGCATCCTGGGTGATGCCCAAGCGTGATCACGCGATCGCTTCTCCGGTTCGATCGCTGTACCGCCGCTTTCCTCTGATCCAGAAGGCCGTGCGCGGTGCCGTGTACGGCCAGAAGGAGATGTATGTCATCGGGATGACGAAGCCCCTCGCGCGGAAGTACGCGCTGCCGCTGTTCGAGAAGCGCGCCCGTTCGGTCCTACGCAAGCAGGTACCTGATCCCGAACTACGCAACCGTCTCACGCCGGACTTCGCCATCACCTGCAAGCGAATTCTGCTGTCCAACGACTGGTTTCCGGCAATCACCCGTCGTAATGTCGAGGTCGTCTCGTCGGCGCTGACCGCGGTGACCGAAAACGGAGTCGTCGACGCTGCAGGCAACGAGTACCCCGTCGACACGATCATCTTCGGGACAGGTTTCACTCCCTCCGAACCTCCTGTTGCGCAGCATATCCGAGGTGAAGACGGGCGGAGCCTCGCGGACGTGTGGAGCGGAAGCCCCTCGGCGCACCTGGGAATCAGCATCAACGGCTTTCCGAACCTGTTCCTCATGTACGGCCCGAATACCAATCTCGGGCACAGCTCCATCGTGTACATGCTCGAATCCCAGGCCGCGTACATCGCCGATGCGCTGCGCGTCATGCGCGTGCGCTGCCTCGATGCGGTGGAGGTCAGAGCCGACGCGCAGCGCCGTTACGCCGAAGAACTCGACCCGATGCTGGCAGGCACGGTCTGGAACACCGGTGGCTGCAGTAGTTGGTACCTCGACAAGACCGGCCGGAACTCGGTGATGTGGCCGACCTTCACCTGGCACTACCGTAATCGGACCAGGGAGTTCGATGCAGAGAACTATGCCCTGCGGGCCACGAACTCGGGAGTACGAGCATGACCCATTACGACGTCCTCGTCATCGGATCCGGATTCGGTGGGAGCGTCTCCGCTCTGCGTCTGACCGAGAAAGGTTACCGGGTCGGAGTTCTCGAGGCAGGCCGTCGCTTCGCCGACGACGAGCTTCCGAAAACCAGCTGGAGGCTCCGCAAGTATCTGTGGGCACCTGCGATCGGATGTTATGGCGTGCAGCGTATTCACCTCCTACCGGACGTACTCGTCATGGCCGGAGCCGGAGTCGGAGGGGGCTCGCTCAACTACGCGAACACCCTCTACCGTCCGCCGTCACGGTTCTTCCAGGATCCACAGTGGGGGCACATCACCGATTGGGAGACCGAACTCTCGCCCTATTACGAGCAGGCCTCGCGGATGCTCGGGGTGCGTGAGAACCCGAGCGTCACCCCTGCCGACGAGGTGATGCGGAAGGTCGCCGACGATATGGGCGTGGGCGACACCTTCGGTCCGACTCCGGTCGGTGTCTTCTTCGACGAACCGGGCAAGACCGTCCCCGACCCGTTCTTCGGCGGAGCGGGCCCCGAGCGCACAGGATGCACCGAGTGCGGCAGCTGCATGACCGGGTGCCGCGTAGGTGCCAAGAACACCCTGGTCAAGAACTATCTCCATCTCGCAGAGCGTGCGGGCGCGCGGATCCATCCCCTCACCACCGCGACACGGGTCACGCCCCGGTCGGGTGGCGGCTACGAGATAGAGACACGCAGCACGAACGGTATCCGTAAGCGTCGCAAGACTTTCACCGCTGATCAGGTCGTGGTCGCGGCAGGAACCTACGGCACCGCGCGTTTGCTCCTCGCGATGCGTGAGGGCGGCGATCTCTCCCGGTTGTCGCCGAGGCTCGGTCGTGTCGTTCGGACCAATTCCGAGGCGGTACTCGCAGCAACGGCGCAGAGTCGCGATGTCGACTACACCGAAGGAGTTGCGATCACCTCATCTTTCCACCCGGACGATCACACCCACATCGAGCCGGTGCGATACGGAAAGGGCAGCAACGCGATCGGACTTCTGCAGGCGCTCCTCGTCGACGGCGGGGGAAGAGTACCGCGGCTGGCGAAGTTCGTCGGTGTGGCGGTCCGTAATCCGCGAGCGTTCCTACGCAGTCTGTCGGTGCGACGATGGTCCGAACGCACCGTCATCGCGCTCGTGATGCAGACCGACGACAACTCCCTCGAACTTGCCAGCAGGCGAAGCCCGCTCGGACACGGTGTCACCAGCAAGCAGGGTCCCGGGAATCCGCCACCGGAGTGGATCCCCGTCGGGCACGAGGCGGTCCGGCGGGTGGGCGACGAGATCGGTGGTGATCCGGGTGGATCACTGCTCGATCTCGTGAACATCCCCATGACCGCGCACTTCCTCGGCGGTTGCGTGATCGGTGACTCGCCCGAGACGGGTGTCGTCGATCCCTATCTGCGCGCGTACGGGCACGAAGGCCTTCATGTGGTCGACGGCTCCGTGGTCACCGCGAATCTCGGCGTCAACCCCTCGCTCACCATCACCGCCCAGGCGGAGCGAGCAATGGCGTTGTGGCCGAACAAGGGCGAGGACGATACCCGGCCCGAGCTCGGGGCGCCCTATGCGCCGGTGAAACCTGTGCATCCGATTCGACCGGCTGTGCCAGCAGAGGCACCCGGCGCGCTGCGCCTACCTCTTTTTCCGATACGACGTGAGGAGACGGCCGGTGCTGTGGAGCGTTCCTGAAAGCGACGACGGACGGACGGACTGGCCGGCGTCGCCACCGCCACCGTGGCCGGCGAGCGTGCGCGCCACCCTGTGGTGGCACCGCAGTACTCCTGCGGCCCGTGAATACGGTCCCGGAGGGCCGATCGTGCCGATGACACTGGCGATGATGGTCAACTACCTGGAGTCCCCGGTCGGTCCCTATCGGGAGATTCTGGCCAGCCCGGTTCTTCGCCGGGGTCCGATCCCCGCGATGGCAGTACCGTTCATCGCTGTCGATTCCGAACCGTCGGTACACGGTGGCCGTGAGCATTGGAAGTTGCCGAAGGTGCTTGCCGAATTCTCGGGGGACGTTCTCGGAGACCTCACCGCTGTCTCGGAGGGCTGGAAGGTGCGGACTTCCGCGTCACCGCGCGGGCCGCAGCTTCCGATCGTCGGGGGACTGTCGTTCGCGCAGCCGGACGGGGACGGCGCACTGTGTCGCGCGTCTGCGCGTTTGCGTGGCCGTTTCCGGTATGCGCGGGTCACGGTGGAAGTCGAGGGGCCGACGCTGGATCGTTGGCTCCGGCCGGGCACCCATCACGGAATCGTCATCACTTCGGGTTCGATGGCGACAGGGCCTGCGCGTATCGAGCGATGACAGGAGGCCTCGATCCGCGTGACCGGCCATGGTGAACACTGGAGGGCATGAGTGACCCCACCTTCGAAGCCGGTATCGACGAGATCGTAGGGGAGGACTATTCGGATGCTCGCCTGCCGCGGCAGGAGTGGCGTCGTCAGGAATATGTGGGCTGCACATTCCACGATGCGGACCTCTCCGGGCTCGGGACGGAAGCGGTCACCTTCACCGACTGCGATTTCACAGGTGCGGATCTCACCGGGTCGACGCACTCCGGCTCGGCGTTCCGGAACTGCACATTCGAGTACACGCAGTTGCGCGGCAGCACCTTCCGGAACTCGACGTTTCTCGGCTCGGTCTTCCGGGACTGCCGAATGCGGCCGATGACCTTCGACGAGGTCGACTTCAGTCTGACCTCGCTCGGCGGTGTCGATCTCCGGAAGGCCGACCTGAGCGGTTGCCGACTACGGGAGGCGAACCTGGTCGAGGCGGATCTGCGGGAAGCGCTGCTCGTCGGCGCAGACCTCAGTGGTGTGCGCGGTGGCGGGTTGCGACTCGACGGAGCCGACCTGACCGGTGCACGAGTCGACGCGATGCTCTGGGTCTCGGCGAGCCTGCGGGGTGCGAAGATCGATTTCGGGCAGGCGCTCGCGTACGCGGGGGCGCAGGGCCTTCAGGTCGTGCAGGGCTGAGGCCGGCGCGGTTCGCTCAGGACGGTTCCCGCGGTGTGAGCCCGCCGAGTTCGATGACGTACTCCTGCGTGGCCTCGTCCCAGGTGACCGAGTAGGTCGTGGGGTACGCGCCCGACTGCTGGTAGGCGGCGGGCTGTGGCAGGTCCTCGTGCAGATCCGGCTTCGACGTGAGCCATTCGCGGGTCATCATCGGCTCGATGAACACGACCTGCCCGTCCCACGTCCCGTGCAGCACGGTTTCGGTGAAGTGGTGATCGTGTTCGCCGGTGTCGAGCCAGTGCAGCCCCATACCTGGAACCGTGCCCAGGAGCGGATCGTCGCCGGCGGCGTAACCGTCCGGTAGATACCGGGGATCGGGAAGTCGAGTGGAAGCCTCGATGTACCCCGGCGTCAGCGGATCGATCGCTCTTCTGGCCGCGGAGTCGATCAAGTAGAAGTGCACGTCGATGTGGGGGATGTCGAAGCCGTGCTCGGGGTTGTGGCCGTGCGAATTCCAGTCGAGGGTCACGTGATCGAAGATGGTGGTCGCGGCTTGTTCGGGTAGTGGCAGGACGTACTCCTGCGTGGTCGGCAACATCCCGATCGGAAGCTCATCGAGGGCGGCGGCGTCGAGGCGGACACCGACCGAGGTCGGAGCACGGTCGTCGTCGAACGCGACATAGGTATGTGCGTTGCCTGCCCCGACCGAGATCTCGTCGGCGCTGACGACTCCCGATATCCCGCCTGCGTGCGCAGAGGGGGAGGTGGCCACGAGGAGCGCGCATGCCACAGTGACGAGCAAGGGCGAGCGTGATCGAATGGCCATGGTTCTCCTGTGATGCATGCGGCTGGTGATTCGGATGGTATTTCCCTGACGACCGGTCCCGTGCCGGGTAGGTTGAATCGTGATGTTCCGGTTCTGCACGCCGGTGCATCGGGACTTTGTGCCTCGTTTTCTTGACCTATTCAAGAAAAGGTGGTGAAGTGTGACTGGCGGCACAGCGCGAGCCCACGTTGTGGAACGCCAGGGATACGCGCCGCTCCGCAGCCCGGAGTGGTAGAGCGACAACTGGATACGAACTTCGACTCAACGCACGCACACCCACGCGTGTTTACGGAGGGACGACTATGACTCAGGACAAGTTGACGACCGGCGCAGGTGCCCCCGTCCCCGACAATCAGAACGTCATCACTGCTGGACCGCGAGGTCCGCAACTTCTCCAGGACGTCTGGTTCCTCGAAAAACTCGCGCACTTCGACCGCGAGGTCATTCCCGAACGCCGGATGCACGCGAAGGGGTCGGGTGCGTACGGGACCTTCACCGTCACCAACGACATCTCGCAGTACACCACGGCCAAGATCTTCTCCGAGGTCGGCAAGAAGACCGAGCTGTTCGCGCGGTTCTCCACCGTCGCCGGCGAGCGCGGTGCTGCCGATGCGGAGCGCGACATCCGCGGCTTCGCGGTCAAGTTCTACACCGAGGACGGAAACTGGGACCTCGTCGGCAACAACACCCCGGTCTTCTTCTTCCGAGATCCGCTGAAGTTCCCCGACCTCAACCACGCCGTCAAGCGCGACCCGCGCACCAATCTGCGTAGTCCCAACAACAACTGGGATTTCTGGACCAACCTGCCGGAGTCGCTGCACCAGGTCACCATCGTGATGAGCGACCGAGGAATCCCCGCCTCGTACCGGCATATGCACGGTTTCGGATCGCACACCTTCAGTTTCATCAATGCCGAGGGCGAGCGGTTCTGGGTGAAGTTCCACCA
Organism: Rhodococcus sp. F64268; assembly: GCF_023015605.1. Classification (NCBI taxonomy): domain Bacteria; kingdom Bacillati; phylum Actinomycetota; class Actinomycetes; order Mycobacteriales; family Nocardiaceae; genus Rhodococcus; species Rhodococcus sp. F64268. The sequence goes on along the minus strand of NZ_JALKAI010000015.1, from coordinate 49,670 downwards.
CCGTGTCCAGCAGGGCATCAAGAACCTCACGGACGCCGAGGCGGCCGAACTCGTCGGCACCGACCGGGAAAGCCATCAGCGTGATCTCTTCGACGCGATCGAGGCCGGCGACTTCCCGAAGTGGAAGTTGTGTGTCCAGGTCATGCCGGAGGCCGACGCCGCGAAGGTGCCCTACCACCCGTTCGATCTGACGAAGGTCTGGCCGAAGGGCGACTACCCTCTCATCGAAGTCGGCGAGTGGGAACTCAACCGCAACCCCGACAACTACTTCGCAGAAGTCGAGCAGGCCGCCTTCAACCCCGCGCACGTGGTTCCGGGTATCAGTTTCTCACCCGACAAGATGCTGCAGGGGCGCCTGTTCTCATACGGAGACGCGCAGCGGTACCGACTGGGAGTCAATCACTTCCAGATCCCGGTCAATGCTCCGAAGAACGGGGTGAACAGTTTCCACCGCGACGGCGCGATGCGGGTCGACGGCAATCACGGCGGCAAGCTGCACTACGAGCCGAACAGCTACGGTCAGTGGCAGGAGCAGGCGGAGTACCGCAATCCGCCTCAGTCGGTGGGCGACGTCGCCGACGCGTGGAACTTCCGCGAGGACGACGACAACTATTTCTCGCAGCCCCGCGCGTTGTTCAACAACATGAGCGACGAGCAGAAGCAAGCATTGTTCGAGAACACCGCCCGCGCGATCGACGGCGCTGAAGAGATTGTGGTGCAGCGCCACATCGACAACTGCACCCAGTGCGACCCCGCTTACGGGGAGGGCGTCGCGAAGGCGATTGCAGCACTCAAGGGAGCGCGGCCGATCTAGTTCTTCCGGCTCACCCGAGGGGTCGTCCGCGCATAGCGGCCGGCCCCTCAGGTGTCTCCGCGGCGACGGTCGGTTGAACATCGATGGAATCGCCACGAAGAGTTCCGCGTGTACGCATGATGGAGTTCACGTGATCCTCCAGTTCACGTGATCCTCCTCCGAAGAGAAGTATCGGTGAGCGCATATGTGGTCGGCTACATCGTCGGCAGCCTGTCCTCCACATCGATCAATCGCATTCTGTCGAAAGCCCTGATCAAGTTGGCGCCGGACGACCTGTCCTTCGTCGAGATCCCGATCAAGGACCTGCCGCTGTACAGCCAGGACTACGACTCCGATTACCCGCCGCAGGGACGCGATCTCAAGGAGGCTATCGCAGCGGTCGACGCGATCCTGTTCGTCACGCCCGAGTTCAACCGGTCGATTCCCGGAGGGTTGAAGAATGCGATCGATTGGGCGTCGAGGCCGTGGGGCCAGAACTCCTTCGACCACATGCCGGTCGCGGTAATCGGTGCATCTCCCGGCGCTATCGGTACTGCGCTGGCCCAGCAGAGTCTGCGGGCGGTGCTGAGCTTCACGAACACCCGCCAGATGACGGCTCCTGAGGGCTACATCACCTTCGACCCGGACATCTACACCGACGACGGGTCGATCTCCGATGCCTCGACCGCGGACTTCCTCCGGAAGTACATGGAGGAATTTCGCGAGCACATCGAGCGAGTCCTCACCGTCCTGCCCCGCAATCGCTGAACCGCGTCAGGTTGCATTCCGCTCCGCGTCGACGAGGTCGCGCACCTGTGGCGCGACCTCTCCGGCGAAGCGTTCGAGGTCGTCGGCGGAGTCGCTACCGAGGATGAACGTGCCGGTGCCGTGCAGCAACGCCATATCGGCGAGTTGTTCGGCCCATACTCGCGGCGGCCCGTTGAGGAACGAACCGTCGGCCGAGTCGGTGAAGGTGCCGCTGATGTTGTACAGGCGGCGGATCGCAGCTGGGTCGCGACCCGCCTCGTGTGCAGCCGCGTCCACTCGTTCGGTCATCGCGCCGAGTGCGTCCGGTCCGGCATTGAAAGAGCTCGGTAGCCATCCGTCGGCGTAGCGTCCCGTCACCGCCAGCATCCGCTTCCCGTACGCACCGAGCCAGATTCCGATGTCGTGCAGTGGGGCAGGTCCGCGCTTGGCGCCGTCGACGCTGTAGTGCTCGCCGCTGACACGTGCTGCCCCGCGTTCGTCCGACCAGAGGGCTCGGATCACCGTGATGGCGTCGACGAGTGCGTCGACCGATTCTCCTGCGCTGCGTCGTGGCCCCCCGTTGGCGGCGATGGCGTCCCAGAAGCTCCCGGCCCCCAATCCGAGTTCGATGCGCCCGCCGCTGAGCCGGTCGAGCGATGCGGCGCTGCGCGCGAGGATTGCTGGTCCTCGTAGCGGAAGATTCGCGACATTCGGAGAGATCGTCACGGTGTCGGTCTTTGCTGCAATCCAGGTCAGCAGAGTCCATGCGTCGAGAAAGCGGGGTTGGTACGGGTGGTCCTGGATGGTGACCAGGTCCAGTCCGGCACGTTCGGATCGTACGGCGAGGTCGACGACCGTGGCGTCGGCCGCGGTGGGCGTGAGAAAGCTTCCGAACCGGAGTGTCTGACCGTAGTCGGGCATGGGATGTTCCTTCCCCTTGACGGAGGCGACCGTGCCCACCCTATCCGGTGATCACGGCCACACCGATCCTTTTCTTGACTAATTCCAGAAAAGCGGCATACTGGTGGCATGCAACGAACGGATGACTCACACTTCGACCCCAAGGAACAGCTTCGTTCCGTGGGGCTCCGGGTGACGGCTCCGCGTGTTGCAGTACTCGATATGGTTGCCCGGAACCCACATTCGGATGCCGATGAGGTCGCCGCCGCTGTGCGAGACGAGCTCGGCAAGGTCTCGACCCAGGCCGTGTACGACGTACTCAGGGCCTGCGTGGGTGCCGGACTTCTCCGGCGGATCGAGCCGGCCGGATCTCCGGCACGGTTCGAGACCCGCACTGGAGACAACCACCACCACCTGGTCTGCCGTAATTGCGGCACCGTCGTCGACGTCGACTGCGCCGTCGGTGCTGCACCCTGCCTGACTCCGTCGGATGCCGGAGGTTTCGTCGTCGACGAAGCCGAGGTGACCTTCTGGGGTCTGTGTCAGTCCTGCCGCTGAACCCTTTCGATATCCACATTCACTTCATGCACGGTGTCGCTCCGGCGACCCGTGTCGACGCGTCGTACCCGGTCTCACGGGTAATCGCCGATACGGAGGTCTCACATGACGAACACCCGTTTCACCACCAACAACGCCGGTAACCCTGTAGCCAGTGACGACACCTCGCTGACCGCGGGCGCGCAAGGCCCGATCCTGCTGCACGACCATTACCTCATCGAGAAGCTCGCACACTTCAACCGTGAACGTGTCCCCGAGCGAGTGGTCCACGCGAAGGGTGGTGGGGCATTCGGTGAACTCGTCGTGACCGAGGACGTGAGCGCCTACACGAAGGCGAAGTTGTTCCAGCCCGGTGTGAAAACTGAGTCGCTGGTGCGATTTTCGACGGTTGCCGGTGAGCAGGGAAGTCCGGACACGTGGCGCGACCCGCGTGGTTTCGCGGTGCGGTTCTACACCGAGGACGGCAATTACGACCTCGTCGGCAACAACACACCGGTCTTCTTCATCAAGGATCCGATCAAGTTCCCCGACTTCATCCATTCGCAGAAGCGCCTACCCGGCTCCGGCCTGCGCGACCACACCATGCAGTGGGATTTCTGGACGCTGCGTCCCGAAACCGCGCACCAGGTGACCTGGCTGATGGGGGACCGCGGCATTCCTCGTACCTGGCGGCACATGGACGGCTTCGGCTCCCACACCTACCAGTGGATCAACGCCGCCGGTGAGCGATTCTGGGTGAAGTACCACTTCAAGACCGACCAGGGCATCGAAACCCTTACCGCTGCTCAGGCGGACGTGCTCGCCGGAACCGACCCCGACTACCACCGGGCCGATCTGTACCAGGCGATCGAACGGGGTGAATTCCCCAGCTGGACGCTGCACGTGCAGGTGATGCCTGTTGCAGAGGCCGAGGGCTATCGCTTCAATCCGTTCGACCTCACCAAGGTCTGGTCGCAGAAGGACTACCCGCTGATCAAGGTCGGGACCTGGACACTGAACCGCAACCCGCGCAACTTCTTCGCAGAGATCGAGCAGGCTGCGTTCGCGCCGTCGAACGTCGTGCCAGGAATTGGATTCTCACCTGACAAGATGCTGTTGGGCCGGGTGTTCTCCTATGCCGACGCACACCGCTACCGCGTGGGAGCGAACCACGCGCAGCTGCCGGTCAACGCCCCGAAGAACAAGGTGGAGTCGTACTCGCAGGACGGGAACATGACGTACTCGTTCAACGACCCCGCGACGCCGGTCTACGCACCGAACAGCTTCGGTGGTCCACATGCGGATCCTGAGCGTGCGGGCGACGATGGACTGTGGGACTTCGGAACCGAGGCGGTGCGAGCTGCTTATGTGCAGCACGCAGAGGATGACGACTTCGGTCAGGCGGGCACGTTGGTCCGAGAGGTCATGGACGACGCTACGCGGGAACTTCTGGTCGGCAACATCGTCGGCCATGTCCTGGCCGGCACGTCAGAGGCGTTGTACGAGCGCATCTTCGAATACTGGCGCAATGTCGACACCGATCTCGGGAAGAAGGTCGAAGAAGGCGTGCGGTCCGGCGGCGAATGATCTCTCGGGTGCGTCCGACGCTTCAGGCCAGGCCCCACAAGTAGATCGCAACGGCCAGTGCCCAGACGATCAATGACTGCGCGTCCATGGTGCGAACCCCCTAGGTCGGTTGATGATGAACCGTACAACCATCATGCCTCGCGGCGGGGATCGGGTCACGGGCGTCGGCCCCGCCGACACGATCCTGTGACACACCCCGGGCTTCATCCGGATGTGCAGTCGGCCACAAAATGTTTCGGCCCGGAAGTATTCGGGAATGAAAACTGTTGAACCCAACGGTAGTTACGAAATTGAGAGGAGTGCGAAAGATGAACAGCCCCATCAGCAGCACGCTGTCGGACGGGAACCGGAAGGTTGCCGCAGACGCCTTACAGAACGTGCTCGTGGATGTGATCGATCTGAGTCTGATCGGCAAGCAGGCGCACTGGAACGTCGTCGGGTCCCAGTTCCGTAGTATCCATCTCGACCTCGACGAACTCGTCGCCACTGCTCGCGAATTCACTGATCAGGTGGCCGAGCGGCTGACCGCCATCGGTGTCAGCCCGGACGGCCGGGTCGCAACGGTTGCCCGTGAGAGCGGAACCAAGGGCTTCGGCGACGGCTGGAGCAAGGACACCGAGGTCGTCGCTTCGATCGTAGGTAATCTCGCAGCGGTCATCGCACGCTTGCGTGAAGGTATCGAGGTCACCGGCGATGCAGACCCGGTCACACAGGATCTGCTGATCGGTCAGGCTGCTCGCCTCGAGCAGCTTCACTGGATGTGGCAGGCGCAGCTCGCCTGAACTGAACGATGAACGCGAAAGGCCGCCCACCGTCCCCGGTGGGCGGCCTTTCGGCCGTTCCGGAGAGTTTCGCCAGTGATCCGTGTGACGGGTGTGTCGGTAGTGGTTGCTAGGTTGGGGGTTCGATCCCCTCCGATCGGGCGGGTGGCGGAGTTCGAACGAAAGGTGTTGTCCGACATGGTGATGGGACCTACCCATGCGGTATCCGGAGCGCTCGTCGGTCTCCTGGTCGCCGACGTGCTGCCGCGGGAATGGGGTGGCCCGACATCGACGCCGGAGATTCTCGCCTTCGCGGGCGTCTGCGCGGGATCGGCGCTGTTGCCCGATCTCGATACATCACAGTCGACCGTCGCTCGGTCGTTCGGTCCGGTGAGCCAGACGTTCGCCAGGGGCGTCGGCGCGGTCTCGGCCGGGTATTACAACGTCACACGTGGGCGTAAGGATCGGAAGCGGACCGGTGGCCACCGCACCATGACGCACACGGCGTTGTTCGCGGCTCTGTTGGGTGCGGGGGTGTCGGTGCTGGTCGCACAGTTCGGACGGAACGCGATTATCGGCGTCCTGTTCATCACGTTGGGTCTCGCGCTGCGCGGATTGTTCGGCACCTGGGCCAAGAAGTACGGGTGGTTCATCGTCACCGTCGTCACTGCCATCCTCTCGGTCGTGATGTGGACGGCGTTCCCCGGGGAGGTGGGATCGACCGGCCTGGGGGTCGCCGTCGCCCTCGGGTGTGTCACCCACTGTCTGGGTGATGCGATCACCAAGGAGGGGATCCCCTTCCTCGCACCCTTCGTGCCGTGGCAAGGCAAACGATGGTGGGAGTTCAAACTTCCGCGCGCGATCTCCATCCGTGCGGGTGGGCCGTTCGAGGTCGTGTTCCTCGGGCCGGCGATGACTCTGGCCGCGATCGGGTTCGCCCTCTGGTCCGTCGACGGGGTCCCGGGCTATGTCTTCGGAGCGCTCGAAGCGTCCGGTCTCTCGTTCTGAATTTCGGAGCCACTGGCATCGAAAAGAAACTTGTTCTATTTTTGCTCCATCCCGGTTTCCCACAGAACGGAGCTCGTCCACGTGAGCAAACAAGCCTCGAGCGCTGCCCTCAGCCGGCGTGGTTTCCTCGGAGCCGCCGCGGGCGCCGCGGCGCTTGCAGGGTTGAGCTGGACGCCCGCGGGAGCGATCCCGCTCGGCGACCCGAGCGCGACCATCCCCGCGCCTCCGGAATTCCCCGCCGACATCCCGCTTGCGCAGCAACGCTTCGAGAACTGGGCGAAGACCATCCGGTTCGATGCCGTATGGACAGCCACCGCACGTGAGCCCGGCGACGTCGTACGCCTCGCGAACTGGGCGCGCAGCCACGGCTACCGCATCCGCCCGCGGGGCTCGATGCACAGTTGGAGCCCGCTCACTCTCGTGCCCGGTGAGAGTGCCGACAAGATCGTGCTCATCGACACCATCACGCACTTGAACTCTGTGAGCGTCGACGGAGGAGGTTCTCCGGCCACCGTGATTGCGGGTGGCGGCGCGAGCCTCGAATCGATCCTGTCGGCGCTGCAGGCCGAAGGTCTCGGCTGGGCCAATTCACCGGCGATCGGCGACATCACCATCGCGGGCGCTCTGTCGATCGGTGCGCACGGCGCGACCTACCCCGCCGCAGGAGAGCAGGCCGTCCCGGGACAGTCTTTCGGTTCCCTGTCGAACCTCATCGTCGCGCTCACCGCGGTGGTGTGGAACGACGCCGCAGGGGAGTACGAGCTGCGAGAGTTCCGCCGTTCCGATCCGGACATCACACCCCTGCTCACCCACCTCGGCCGTACCTTCGTCACCTCTGTGACGCTGATGGCAGGTGCGAATTATCGGCTGCGGTGTCAGAGTTTCACCGATGTGCCGTGGCAGGAACTCTTCGCGCCGACGGGTGCTGAAGGCCGGACCTTCGAGCGGTACGCAGAAGAGTCCGGTCGCGTCGAGGCCATCTGGTTTCCGTTCACCGAAACCCCGTGGCTCAAGATCTGGTCCGTCAGCCCCGAGAAGCCGCCCGCCTCACGCGAAGTGCACGGACCCTACAACTACTTCTTCACCGACAGCCTTCCCGAATTGGTGACCACCCCGCTCGGTCAGGTGGTCAGCGGTAATCAGGCCATCACCCCGGCATTCGGTGCGTCGCAGTTCGGTGCCGTCGCCGCAGGCCTGAAGGCCACCGGCACCGAAGACCTCTGGGGCTGGTCGAAGGATCTGCTGTTCTACCTGCGGGCCACCACTCTCCGCGTCATTGCGGGCGGTGGTGTGGTGGTGACGAAGCGCGAGAACATCGCGCAGGTCATCAACGAGTTCACGACGTGGTTGCACAAGCGGATGAGCGACTTCGCGTCGCAGGGGTTGTATCCCGTCAACGGACCGTTCGAGGTGCGGATGTGCACGGTCGACGACCAGGGCGAGGTGCTCGTCGACTCGGCCGGTGCACCGAACCTGTCGCCGGTGCGGCCACGGCCCGATCGCCCCGACTGGGACACTGCGATCTGGATGAACGTGGTGTCGCTCCCCGGCACAGCGGGCCTGCCGGCCTTCTTCCAGGAGATGGAGGAGTGGATGGTCGCCAACTACTCCGGCGACTACGCGACGTTCCGCTCCGAGTGGTCCAAAGGTTGGGCGTTCGATGCGGAGGGCGGATATCGGAACCAGCAGTTCCTCGGCGACACCGTCCCGGCCATGTATCGCACCGGGCTGGACGGCGGCGAGGGCTGGGACGCGGCGAGCGCGGCATTCGATCGGCACGACCCGCATCGCGTGTTCAGCAACGGATTCCTCGACAGGCTGATCTGACGTCAGGACCAGATTTGTCGAGGCACGGTGAATTCGGTTGCAGTTCATCAGGATGACGCCGGACCTCCATCAACGCGGGTAGTGCGATCCCTACCGTCTCGTGGGTTACGTATTCGACCCATATGGAGGTATCGGAAGATGAGTTCCGCAGTCGATCGTTCCGCGCTGAATCGCCGAGGTTTCCTCGGGCGCACTGCACTCGCCGGTGTCGGTATCGCGTTCGCCGGAAGTCTCGACGCGCTGGTGCGGCCGGGCACTGCGGCAGCGGCCCCCGGGGCGATCGGGTACGGCCCGCTCATTCCGGATCCTCACGGGCTGCTCGCGCTGCCGATCGGTTTCTCGTACACCGTGCTCGCGAAGTCGGGAGAAACGCTGCTCGACGACGGCAACCCGGTTCCGAGCAGCCCCGACGCGCTGGGTGTATTCGCACGAGGCAACGGTGCCACCGTCGTGTCGAACCACGAGGTCGGCGACGACGCGGGCGACGAACCGTTCGCCGTCCCCGTCGTCGACGGCCTGACCTACGATCCCGGTGCCCGCGGCGGTACCACCACGATCCTCGTCTCACCGAACGGTCAGCGCGAAGGTCAGTACGTCAGCCTCGCAGGCACCGTCGACAACTGTGCGGGCGGTATCACGCCGTGGGGCACGTGGTTGACGTGCGAGGAGACCGACGACCGGGCCGGCGACAACGGCCTCACCCTCGATCACGGTTACGTCTTCGAGGTCGATCCCGCGAGCCGGGAGTCGAACGTCGGCACCAGCCCGATACCGCTGAAGTTCCTCGGACGATTCGAGCACGAGGCCGTCGCCGTCGATCCCGGCACGAGCGCGATCTACCTCACCGAGGACGCTGACGAACCCAACGGCCTGTTCTACCGGTGGGTGCCACCGCAAGGTTTCGTGGGCCGCCACGGAGCGTTGCGCGAGTTGGCACAGTCCGACGGCGGCGACACCGCCGGTGCGCTCCAGGCGATGCGCTGCTTCCAGGACGGCGCCTTCGTCGCCGATCTGTCGCAGGCCACCGAGCCGGGAACGCGTTACGCCGTGCAGTGGGTGGACGTCCCCGACCGTAACGCGAACGACGAACCGATCCGTGAGCAGTTCGGGGACGGAGAAGTCACGCGGAGCCGCAAGCTCGAAGGCGCATGGTGGGGTGACGGCGGCGCGTACTTCGTCGCGAGCTACGCCCGCTTCGACGACGGCAGTGTCGCCGAGCACGACGGGCAGGTGTGGTTCTACGACCCCGCTTCCGAGACCGCCGAGCTGAAGGTCCTCTTCGGAGTCAACCCGGATCCGTCGGTCGACACCGGAAATTACGACGGCCCCGACAACATCACGGTGTCCCCGCACGGCGGACTTGTGCTCGCCGAGGACGGTGAGGGCGTCAGCCACCTGATCGGCGTCACCCCCAGCGGTGCACCGTTCTCGCTGGCGCGAAACGAGCTGAATGACAGCGAGTTCTGCGGTCCCGCATTCAGCGCCGACGGTCGAACGCTGTTCGTCAACATTCAGACGCCGGGACTGACCCTGGCGATCACCGGCCCCTGGGTCCGTCCGATCGGCTAGCTTGTTTCGTCTCGACGGGTTCGACGAGAAGTGGAGCCGCGCACTCGACAGGTGCGCGGCTCCACTGTCGTTCATCCGACGTCAGAGATCGAATTCTGCGGGGTTGATCCCGACCGCATGTGCGGCGCCGCGCACAGCGGCCTTCTCGTGGTCGTCGAAGTGCCCGTCGGCGCCTCCGATGATGATGCCGATCTGGATGACCGCGCGGGCCTGATCCTGCTTCGACTTCAACTTGGCGATCGTGGCGGTGGCTTCGACCTTGCCGAAGTCGAAATCGGACTCCAGCTTGCTGCAGTACCAGTCGAACTTCTCGCGGAGCTCGTCCTTCGGGAACACCGAGAGGATGTCGTTGCTCATGATGAGCGCCGCGGTCTTCTGCCGTTCGGAGGGGTCGATGCTGCCGTCGGCAGCGGCGATCAGCGCACACATCGCCATGCTGGCGTTCGCGAATTCTTTGTTCTTGAACTGATCCGTCTTGGTCTTGAGCTGTGCGCTCAGTTCGGTGGTCTTCGCCTTGAGTTGATCCCAGAACGCCATGGTGGCCCTTCGTGTCGGTGTTCGTGCACCAACCACTCTGCCATCGGATGTGAAGAAAGTGCTTTGTGAAGTCTGCGGCATCTCGGGCCGTGGCGCGTAGTCCGGCCGCCGGTCACCGGAATGCGGCCTCTCCGGTCAGTGCTTTACCGATGGACAGCTGATGCATCTCGGAGGTGCCCTCGTACGTCAGCACCGATTCGAGGTTGTTGGCATGCCGGATGACCGGGTATTCGAGAGTGATGCCGTTCGCGCCGAGAATCGTGCGGCATTCACGCGCAATGGCGATGGCCTCACGGACGCTGTTGAGCTTGCCGGTGCTGATCTGCTCGGGCGTGATCTCGCCGCGGTCCTTGATGCGGCCGAGGTTGTAGGCGAGGAGATGTCCCTTGCCCACCTCGAGCGCCATATCGGCGATCTTGGCCTGCGTCAGCTGGAATGAGGCGAGCGGCTTGTCGAACACGATCCGCGACTGTGCGTAGTCGATGGCGGTCTCGAGGCAATCGCGCGCAGCGCCGACCGCGCCGAAGGCGATGCCGAATCGAGCTTCGCCGAGCGCTGTCAGCGGGCCGCGCAGACCCTTCGCGAGCGGCAGCATCGCCGAGGACGGCAGCCGCACTCCGTCGAGGACGAGTTCGGAGGTCACCGAGGCGCGCAGCGACATCTTGGCGTGGATCTCAGGCGCGGAGAAGCCCGGGGTGTCCGTGGGAACAACGAAGCCGCGGATGCCCTTGGGGCCCTCGTCGAGGTCGGTCTGGGCCCACACCACGGCGACGTCGGCGATCGATCCGTTGGTGATCCACATCTTGGTGCCGCTGAGGATCCAGTCGTCTCCGTCACGCTTTGCGTTGGTGCGCATCCCGGCCGGGTTCGAGCCGAAGTCGGGCTCGGTGAGGCCGAAGCAGCCGATTGCTTCGCCGGCGGCCATGCGTGGCAGCCATTCCTGCTTCTGTTCTTCGCTGCCCCAATGGTGGATGGAGAACATGGCCAGGGAACCCTGCACCGAGACCAGGCTGCGGATTCCCGAGTCGACCGCCTCGAGTTCGAGGCAGGCCAGACCGTATGCGGTCGCGCTCATGCCGGAGCAGCCGTAGCCGTCGAGGTGCATGCCGAGGACGCCCAGGCCGCCCAATTCCTTCGCGAGATCTCGGGCGGGGAGCTTCGCGTCTTCGAACCACTGCGCGACGTGCGGACGGATCCGGTCGGTCGCGAACTTGCGGACGGTGTCGCGGATTGCGATCTCTTCCGGTTCCAGCAGCGAGTCGAGGGCGAAGAGCTGTGTCAGGGACTGGGGGTTCGACATGTGGTTCTCCGGGTCGTGGCTGGTGGGTTCGAGGTGAGGAAAATCGTTTGTGCAATCGTATGCAAGAACGATTGCGAGAACGTTTGCATAACCTAGGCTAGGGCGCGTCATGTGGGCCGTCAACCCGGCCGGCATAGATGCGACAGAGTAGGAGAGCCCGAATGGCCCGATCCGACCGCGCGCCGACTCTCAAGGAGATCGCCGAGCGCGCCGGTGTGCACGTCTCGACGGCATCGAGGGTGCTGCGTCAACCCGAACCCGTCGACGGATGGTCGGACTCCGCCCTGCGTGTGCGGGAGGTGGCAGAGGAGTTGGGTTACCGCCCGAACCTGTGGGCGGCGAGCCTGCGCACCCGTAAGACCACGACGCTCGGGGTCGTGATGCCCAGACTCACCGACGGCGTCGTCGCCACGACCTACCAGGGCATCGAGGAAGCGGCCGAGCGTGCCGGGTACTCGGTGCTGCTGTCGAGTCCTCCGGATGACCTCGACGCGCAACGCCGCGCCATCTCTCTGCTTGTCGGTCGGCAGGTCGATGGCCTGCTGCTCAGCAGCCTGCACATCCCAGGCGGCCCGTTCGTCGAGTCGCTCGCACTGGGACCGCTTCCGCTGCTGTGCGTGACCAGGCACGCCGACGCGGGACTGCCCTTCGTCGTCGGCGACGACTACCGCGGCGGGTGCCTCGCGGCGCAGCACCTTCTCGACCGCGGATACTCGGATATCGCAATCATCGCCGGCCCGGACCACGCGAGCACGGCCCGTGACCGCCGCGCCGGGTTCGTCGACACGCTCGAGCGTGCATCGCTCCCGCCGCGTCCCGACCGGATCGTGCGGTCGGGCTTCGATGTGGCCGGGGGTGTGACCGCCGCGCGCGCACTGCTGGATCGACCGGATCGCCCCCGCGCGATCTTCGCGGTCAGCGACACGATCGCGATCGGTGTCCTCGGAGTCGCACGCGATCTCGGGCTGACCATCCCCGACGACCTCTCGCTCGTGGGATACAACGACATTCCCATCGTCGAGCAGCTACCCGTCCCACTGACGACGGTCCGCTCGCCCGCCCGCGAGATCGGGGCGTCCGCGGTGCGCGGCCTGCTCGAACTCGTGCAGGGACGCGAGGTGGAGTCCATGCGGCTCCCGGTCGAGCTCATCGAGCGGAAATCGAGCTGACCCGGCTCCGGTGTGTTCGGCTCGGTGTTCGGTCACCGCTGGACAACGACACGGTGACCGAGGACGATCGCGCACGTGGCGAATAGCGATGCGCAGCGTCTCCGAGATCTCGCGCTGTTGCGCCGTGTCCGCGACCGCATGGATCGCGAGTATGCGCGGCCGCTCGATGTGGACGCGCTCGCGCGCGGGGTGGGCATGTCGGCGGGGCATCTGAGTCGCCAGTTCAAGAAGGCCTACGGCGAATCGCCCTACTCGTACCTGATGACCCGCCGGATCGAACGGGCGATGACGTTGCTGCGCCGCGGTGATCTCAGCGTCACCGATGTGTGCTTCGAAGTCGGTTGTTCCTCGCTGGGGACATTCAGCACGCGATTCACCGAATTGGTCGGTATGCCGCCGAGCGTCTACAAGGACAAGGCCGAATACGGCACGGAAGGCATCCCGGCGTGCGTCGCGAAACAGATCACGAGACCGGTCAGGAATCGAGAAGCGCAGGTGTCCGGCCGTCGCTAGCGTTACTGCCATGGACATCACCATTCACTACACATTCCTCCCGCACACCGATCCGGAAGCGTCCTTGGCGTTCTACCGCGACACCCTCGGATTCGAGGTCCGCAAGGACGTCGGCTACGAGAACATGCGGTGGATCACCGTCGGACCCCCCAACCGCCCCGAAACCTCGATCGTCCTGAACCCGCCCGCGGCGGACCCCACCATCAGTGACGACGAGCGGAACACGATCCTCGAGCTGATGGCAAAGGGCAACTACGGTGCAGTCACTCTCGCCACAGACGACCTGGACGGGCTGTTCGCGCGACTCGAGGCAAGCGGGGCCGAGGTCCTTCAGGAACCGATGGATCAGGATTACGGCGTGCGCGACTGCGCCTTCCGCGACCCTGCGGGCAATCTGATCCGGATCAACCAAACCAGCTGATCTGCAAGGCATTCCAACTTCGAGTGGAGGTCGAGATGGGACAGGACGACGGGACAGGTACCGACCGGACGCGACCGCCCGGTACGCCGGGGGCGCTCTCGCGCTGGTTCCAGCGCACAGCCAACGCGCGGACGATGCGGAAGATCCGACGCGGCAAGGGCCGGACGATGGGCATGGACATGCTGATCCTGCACACGATCGGTCGCAGGAGCGGACAACGGCGTGAAACCCCCTGATGCGGTTGGCGGACGGCGAGGATGCCGTGCTCGTCATCGCGTCGGGCGGGGGCAGCGTGAACCCCGACTGGCACGCCAACCTGATGGCTCACCCGGACGGCGTATCGGTGGAGCTTCCGGGTCGTGAACCGGTCTCCGCGAGAGCACACGAACTTCGCGGTGCCGATCGTGAACGGGCCTGGCAGCGTCTGGCGGCCGAACAGCCTCGAATCGCCAAGTATCAGAGTAAGTCCGATCGTGAATACCCGTTGATCCGGCTGACGCTGCAGTAACTGCGTGGCACAGTCGAACAGGTCGATTACCGAGGGCCTCCGGAGCGAGGTCCCGGACAGAGAAACGGAGACACCGATGACGCCGTCCGCCAGGACGAACACCCAGTCGCGTGAACTGAACCCCGCCGACAGTCACGACCGGATCCTCGTCCACGGGGCGCGGGTGAACAACCTGCGAGATGTCAGCATCGAGATCCCGAAAAGACGACTGACGGTGTTCACGGGTGTCTCCGGATCCGGCAAGAGTTCGCTGGTGTTCGGCACGATCGCCGCAGAGTCGCAGCGGCTGATCAACGAGACCTACAGTGCGTTCGTCCAGGGGTTCATGCCGAGCATGGCCCGGCCCGATGTGGACGTCCTCGACGGGTTGACGACGGCGATCCTCGTCGACCAGGAACGCATGGGCGCGAACCCTCGCTCCACCGTGGGTACCGCAACCGACGCGAACGCCATGCTGCGTATCCTCTTCAGCCGGATGGGTAAGCCGCACATCGGTTCCCCCCAAGCATTTTCGTTCAATGTCGCTTCGATCAGCGGTGCCGGAGCCGTGTCGATGGAGCGCGGGGGACGGACAGTGAAGGAACGTCGCTCCTTCACCATCACCGGCGGGATGTGCCTGCGTTGCGAAGGTCGGGGGTCGGTCTCCGACTTCGATCTGACGGCGCTGTACGACGAGACCAAGTCGCTCAACGAAGGTGCGCTGACCATTCCCGGCTACAGCATGGAAGGCTGGTACGGACGGATCTACCGCGGCTGTGGCTTCTTCGATCCCGACAAGCCGATCGCGAAATTCACGAAGAAGCAGCTGAACGATCTCCTCTACAAGGAACCGACCAGGATCAAGGTCGAAGGCGTCAACGTGACCTTCGAGGGGCTGATCCCGAAGATTCAGAAGTCGTTCCTGTCCAAGGACCGAGAGGCGATGCAGCCGCACATCCGTGCGTTCGTGGATCGTGCGATCACATTCTCGGTCTGCCCCGAGTGCGACGGCACGCGACTCACGGAGGACGCGCGATCGTCGAAGATCAAGGGACTGAGCATCGCCGATGTGTGCTCGATGCAGATCAGTGATCTCGCCGAGTGGGTTCGAGGTCTCGACGAACCATCGTTGGGCCCCTTGCTCGACAATCTGCGGCAGAACCTCGATTCGTTCGTCGACATCGGCCTGGGTTACCTGTCGCTCGAACGCCCGGCAGGCACGCTTTCCGGTGGTGAGGCGCAGCGCACCAAGCTGATCCGGCACCTCGGGTCGTCCCTGACCGATGTCACCTATGTCTTCGACGAGCCGACGATCGGTCTGCATCCGCACGACATCGCGCGGATGAACGACCTGCTGCTGCAACTACGCGACAAGGGCAACACCGTGCTCGTAGTCGAACACAAGCCCGAGGTCATGGCCATCGCCGACCATCTCGTCGATCTCGGTCCACACGCCGGTACCGAGGGCGGCAAGGTGATGTTCGAGGGCACCTTCGACGGCCTGCGGAAGAGCGACACCCTCACCGGCAAACACCTCGACGATCGTGCCTCGCTGAAATCGTCGGTGCGCACGGGGACCGGCGCACTCGAAGTGCGCGGCGCCGACACCAACAACCTCCGCAATGTCGACGTCGACATCCCCCTCGGAGTGCTGGTGGTGCTCACCGGTGTCGCGGGGTCGGGGAAGAGTTCGCTCATCGGTGGATCGGTGTCCGGCCGCGACGGCGTGGTCACCATCGACCAGGGAGCGATCAAGGGGTCGCGACGCAGCAATCCTGCGACGTACACCGGCATGCTCGACCCGATCCGCAAGGCGTTCGCGAAGGCCAACGGGGTCAAGCCGGCGCTGTTCAGCGCGAACTCGGAAGGCGCATGCCCCAACTGCAACGGCGCGGGCGTCGTCTACTCCGACCTCGCGATGATGGCCGGAGTCGCGACACCCTGCGAGGTGTGCGACGGAAAGCGTTTCCTGGCCGAGGTGCTCGAATACAAGTTCGGTGGCAAGGACATCAGCGAGATCCTGCGGATGTCCGTTGCCGAAGCCGAGGAGTTCTTCGGATCTGCGGACTCGAAGATCCCAGCGGCGCACAAGATCCTGGATCGCCTGGTGGACGTCGGGCTCGGCTACATCAAGGTCGGGCAGCCGCTGACCACGCTCTCCGGTGGTGAACGGCAGCGGCTGAAACTGGCCACCCACATGGGGGAGAAGGGTGAGATCTACATTCTCGACGAACCCACCACCGGCCTCCACCTCGCCGACGTCGAGAATCTACTCGGTCTGCTCGACCGTCTTGTCGATTCCGGTAAGTCCGTCATCGTCATTGAGCACCATCAGGCGGTCATGGCGCACGCCGACTGGATCATCGATCTCGGTCCCGGTGCGGGCCACGATGGCGGCAGCATCGTCTTCGAGGGGACACCGGCGGATCTCGTCGCTTCCCGGTCGACGCTTACCGGTGAGCATCTGGCGGAGTACGTGGGGGCGTAGAAAGGGACTCCGATCAACGCCATCGGGCGCCTTCTCCGGCTGGAGAAGGCGCCCGATCGGCTGTTTCACGAGTCGGGGTGGCGGGATTCGAACCCACGACCTCTTCGTCCCGAACGAAGCGCGCTACCAAGCTGCGCCACACCCCGTGATGAACCTCGGTCAGCTTACCGCACGACTCGCAGGAAGATTAAATCGCCTGGTCAGCGACTTTTTGATGGTCGATGACGAAGTCTTGCGGTCAGCGGGGAGTCCCTGCGCTTTCTGCAGCACTACCCGAGGATCTGCGCGATTCCTCACGCGGAGCCGGAACCAATGTCAGCAGCGTGGCTTCCGGACGACAGCAGAAGCGCGCGGGGGCGAACGGGGAGGTGCCCATTCCCGCCGACACGTGCAGTTGCATATGCGCACCCCACCGCGAGGGTCCCTTCACCCGCGACCGGTCGATGCCGCAGTTGGTCACCAGAGCACCGAAGAACGGCAGGCACAGTTGTCCGCCGTGGGTGTGGCCGGCGAGCACGAGGTCGTATCCGTCGTCGGCGAAACGATCGAGCACGCGGGGCTCGGGCGAGTGGGTCAGTCCGAGGCGAAGATCCGCGGACTTGTCGGCCGTCCCGGCGATGGTCTCGTAGCGATCACGTTCGAGATGTGGGTCGTCGACACCGGCCACCGAGATGCGTACGCCGCCGACCTCGATATCGCGTCGGACGTGTGTCATGTCCTGCCATCCGCGTTCGTTGAAGGCCGCGCGCAGGTCGCCCCACGGTAGCGGAGGCCCATAAACGCGGTCGTGGTCCTTGTCGAAGTAGGCGAGCGGGTTCTTCAGGACCGGCGCGAAGTAGTCGTTGCTGCCGAACACGAAAAGACCGGGGCGGGCAAGGAGGCCGCTGAGAGATTGGACGACTGCGGGAACCGCCTTCGGGTGCGACAGGTTGTCGCCCGTGTTGATCACCAGATCGGGTTCGAGCTGATCGAGTTCCCTGAGCCAGTTCTGCTTGCGTTTCTGCCCCGGCATCATGTGCAGGTCGCTGATGTGCAGCACCCGGAGCGTCGAGGCGCCCGGCGCGAGGACCGGGATGGTGACCTCCCGGAGGGTGAATGCGTTGCGTTCGATCAGCGTCGCGTAACCGAGGCCGAGAACGGCAGCTCCTGCGGTACCCGCGGCGACACGTGTGAGGGGAGAAAGGTCAGGCACTTCTTCAGGGTACCGCCGCTGCACGTCTGCGCACGTGCTTCGACGGTCCCGGCGTAGCGTTCCCGGTATGACCGACACATCTTCCTCACTCAAATCCACATTGCGCGCAGACATGACCGCTGCGATGAAGGCCAAGGACCAATTACGTTTGGCGACACTGCGGATGTTGCTTGCTGCAATCCAGACCGAGGAGGTGTCGGGGAAGGAGGCGCGCGAGCTCTCCGACGACGAGATCATCAAGGTGCTGTCGCGTGAATCCAAGAAGCGTGGTGAGGCCGCTGAGGTCTACACCGAGAACGGTCGCGGGGAACTCGCGGCCAAGGAGCACGCCGAGGCACGCATCATCGACGAGTATCTGCCGACTCCGCTGACCGATGCGGAGCTCGTCGACGTGGTCGACACGGCCATCGGCAGGGTTGCAGACGAGCTCGGAACGCGTCCGGGTCCGAAGAACATGGGCCAGGTCATGAAGGTTGCGACCGCGATCGCCGCGGGCAAGGCCGATGGAAAGCGCCTGTCCGCGGCGGTGCGGTCGCGTCTCTAGCCGTCAGTTGTCCGGTTGCGACGGGGTCGTCGTTGCGGCCGGGCTTTCCGACTCGCTGTCCTCCGGCGGCGCCGACTCGGTCTGGGCAGGTTCTTGACGGCCGGGAACAGGAGCGGGGGCGGCAGGAACCGTGGTATCGGGAACTTCGCTGCCGCTCGGCCTTGCGGGAGTCGCACTCGTCGTGGGTGCGACGCGCACGGAACCGTCACTGACGAAGATCGTCACCGTCGATCCGGGTACCGCCGAGCCGGAGGGGGAGGAGCCGGTGACGATGCCTGCTCGTTCCTCGGCCTTGACCGTGGACTCGGTGACGGCGAATCCTGCGTCCTGCAGGCGCTGGGTGGCCCGATCCCGTGACAGGCCCGTGACGTCCGGAACCTGAGCATTGCCTGCGCCGCGGACGTAACGAGGGTCGGCCGGAGGAAGCTCGATGGAACCGAACTTGGTGGCGATCGGAGTCATGGCCGTGAACCAGGTGTGTGCGGGGGCGGTGCCGCCGAACAGGTTGCCGTCGTAGCACGGACGGACCGGATTGGCGCAGATCTGGCCGGGTGTGGGGGAGTCGCCGTAGGTGTATACCGACCCTGCGTACCTGTTGGTGAATCCGAGGAATGCGGAGGACATGTGCGACTCGGTGGTCCCCGTCTTGGCTGCCACCGGAAGGCTCCATCCCGTGTTGCCTGCGGCTCCGGAAGCGGTACCGCCACCCGCGGTGTCCTTGCTCATCGCATTGGCGAGGGTGTCGGCCAGTCCGGGTTCGACGACCTGCTCGCACGCCTGCTGCGTGATCGGCACCGGCTTGCCCTCACGGTCGAAGACACCGTCGATCGGAGTCGGCGGGCACCACTTTCCGTGTGAGGCCAGGGTGGCGGCCACGTTCGACAATTCGAGGTTGTTGATCCATGTGGGGCCGAGCGTGTATGAGCCCAGATGCTGATTCTTCTGCATGTCGGCCATCGACTGCTCACCGAATCCGGAGGTGTTGGGCTGCGCATAGGAACGCATTCCCAGTCGGACGGACATGTCGACGACGGAGTCGACGCCCGTCGCCTCGATCAGCTTCACGAAGGCGGTGTTGGGGGACTGAGCGAGTGCGTCGGTCACCGACAACGCAGGCGGGTACGGCGCGGCGTTCTCGACGCAGTAGTAGCCGGGAGGGCAGCCCCGCGCGCCGCCATCGCCGAGACCCTGGGCGTTGTAACGGCTGGGCACGTCGAGGATGGCGGTCGTGCCGAGACCCTTCTCCATCGCTGCGGCAACCGTGAAGATCTTGAAGACCGATCCGGCGCCGTGCCCGGCGAGCGAGTAAGGCTGCGGCTGAACTGTTTCGTGGGCGTCGCCGTCGAGGCCGTAGGTACGACTCGAACCCATCGCAAGGACACGATGGGAGTCCTGACCCGGTTCGACCACATTCATCACCGTTGCGACATCGTCGACGGTCGGGCTCGTGTACTGGTCGAGCGCGGACTTCGTCGAACTCTGTACTTCCGGGTCGAGCGTGGTGCGGATGAGGTATCCGCCCTTGTCGATCTGTTCTCGTGACAGTCCTGAGTTCGCGAGGTACTGGAGTGCGTACTCGCAGAAGAATCCGCGATCGCCCGCTTCGATGCAGCCCCGCGGCAGGGTGTTGGGCTCGGGAAGGACGCCGAGGGGTTCTGCCTTTGCGGCCCGGATCTCGTCTGCCCGCTCGGGAATGTTCTCGATCATCGTGTCGAGCACGATGTTGCGGCGATTGGTCACGCCCTCTTCGTTCGTGTACGGGTTGAGGGCGGAGCTGGACTGCACCATGCCCGCGAGCATCGCTGATTGAGCGATGTTCAGGTCTTTCGCGTCGATGCCGAAGTAGGTCTGGGCGGCGTCCTGGATGCCGAACGAACCGTTTCCGAACGGCACCAGGTTCAGGTAACGGGTGAGGATCTCGTCCTTCGACAACTCTTCGTCGAGGGTCAGCGCCATCCGGATCTCGCGGATCTTGCGGGCGGGCGTGGTTTCGATGGCCGCGCGGCGTTCCGCATCGGTCTTCGCCACGACGTGCAGCAGGTAGTTCTTCACGTACTGCTGGTCGATCGTCGACGCGCCCTGTTCGACCTGCCCGCTGCTGGTGTTGGTGAGGAAGGCGCGGATGGTGCCTTGCCAGTCCACGCCTTGATGCTCGGGAAACCTCTTGTCCTCGATGGAGACGATCGCGAGTTTCATCTCGTTGGAAATCTGGTCGCTCGGTACCTCGAAGCGGCGTTGGTCGTACAACCACGCGATCGGGTTGCCGGCAGAGTCGACCATTGTCGTTACGGCGGGAACGATCCCTTCGACGAGTTCTGCGGAACTGTTGTCGACGGTGTCTGCGGCGCGGTTCGACACGTAGCCGAATCCGCCTGCGGCCGGGAAGAGCATTCCGGCCACGAGGACACCGCCGAGGGCCGTGCAACCGGCAAGTTTCGCCACAGTACTTCGGATCGACACGGGTACACCCTACGTGCCGATCGGAGGAGTCGACGATTCCAGGGAAACGAAACGCCGTCCGACGTGCGGCTATGCACGGGCGTACCAGAAAAGGTTTTGTTCGCCTTGCGCGCGGGCATCACTTTACCTAGATTGAGACAGCAGTGTGATGCAGGTAACACCTCGACAGTGAAGACGTACAAGTTTTTTCATGCTAAGTGCAAAATTGTGCGTCCTCAGGAACTCCCCACAACGGAGTTCGGAAAGCAAAGGGGAACTGAATGCACCTGACCGCCCCCATGACCAGGCTCGACGTTGACGAAGAAGAAGCACGCATCGCCTGGGTGTCGAAGGCTCGATGCCGCGAGGTAGACCCCGATCAGTTGTTCGTCCGAGGCGCAGCACAGCGGAAGGCGGCAGTGATCTGCCGTCACTGCCCCGTGATGCTGCAGTGCGGCGCGGACGCACTCGACAACCGCGTCGAGTTCGGAGTGTGGGGAGGAATGACCGAACGACAGCGTCGTGCGCTCCTCAAGCAGCATCCGGAAGTGGAGTCCTGGTCGGACTTCTTCGAGGCGCAGCGTCAGCACCAGAACGCGGTATAACCGCAACTCGATGAGGTAACCGGCTGTACAACGACGCCGGAGCACGCACGACGGGGAAGGTCGTGCGTGCCACCCGGAACATCAGACCTGCCGGGTCAACTGGTCGCCCACCGCTCGCAGCGCTTCGAGGTCCGAGACCTCGAAGGGCAGGGAGGGCACACCGACGACCGGCACGCGCGGATTCGCTGAGGTGAATCCCCGCAGCAGATGGACTTCTCGTTTCGCCGTCACCGCGCGATGCGCGTGGATGCGCAGCACGGCCTCTGCTGCGGGGGCATCCTCACCGCCCTCCTCCGCAAGGAGATCAGCCGAAGTCAACGCGTGGTCCGCGGGCAGCGAGGACAACGTGGGATGTGTCCGGTTGAGCACGAGGCCCGCGAGCGGCATCTTGTCGCCGCGCAGTCGTTCCACGAAGAACGATGCCTCGCGCAGGGCATCCGGTTCCGGGGCCGCGACGACCATGAAGTGGGTTCCGGGCTGCTGTAGGAGTTGATAGGTGCGGTTGGCGCGTTCGCGGAACCCGCCGAACATCGAATCCAGTGACTGCACGAATGCGGATGCGTCCGACAGCATCTGGCTGCCCACGATCGTCGAGACCGCTTTCAACGCCAAACCCATCGCACCTGTCACGATCCGGCCCAACCCACGGCCGGGGGCGGTGAAGATACGGATCATCCTGCCGTCCAGAAAAGCGCCGAGGCGCTTCGGTGCGTCGAGGAAGTCGAGGGCGTTCCGTGACGGTGGGGTGTCGACGACGATGAGATCCCACTCGTCGCTCGCGGCGAGCTGGCCGAGTTTCTCCATCGCCATGTACTCCTGCGTACCGGAGAACGACGACGCCACCGTCTGATAGAAGGGGTTGTCGAGGATCTGCTGGGCCTTCTCCGGCGTGGAGTGCTCGAGCACCATGTCGTCGAATGTGCGACGCATGTTCAGCATCATGGCGTGTAGTTCGCCTGTCCCGCCGGATTCGAGCGGCACCTTCTGCGGAGAATTGTCGAGAGTCTGCACACCGAGCGCCTGAGCCAGGCGCCTCGCCGGATCGATCGTGAGTACCACGACCTTGCGGCCCTGCTCCGCCGCCCGCAAGGCGAGCGATGCCGCCGTCGTCGTCTTACCTACACCGCCCGACCCGCAGCACACGATCACCCGCGAGGTCGGATCGTGGAGGAGTTTCGCGACATCGAGGACCGGTGCCGTGCGCACCGTCCGCTCGGTCACCGGACGCCCTGTTCGGCGAGCAGCTCTGCAAGTTCGTAGAGTCCGCCGAGGTCGACCCCGTCTGCGAGCAGTGGTAGAGACATCCGGGCCACCTTCACGTCGTCGAGTTGGGCGGCGCTGACCTGCTGCGCCTGCAGTATCGAGGCATGCTCGATGGTTTCTGTGAGTAATCCGGCGAAATCGTCGTCCGACAACGTCAGCCCGACCCTCTCGAACGCGGACCGGATGGATTCACCTGGGATGCGCCCGTCGGCGACATCGTCGACCAGAGAATCCGGAAGGTGCTCGGGTGCGGTCCTGTTGACGATCACCGTGCCCATCCGCAGATCGGCTGCCTCCAATTCGTCGACCGCGTCGGCGGTCTCCTGAACGGGCAGGGCCTCGAGCAACGTGACCAGGTGCACGACAGTCTCGTCGGAATGCAGCAACCGGACCACACCTTCGCTCTGCGAGCGGATCGGTCCCGACTTCGCGAGATCGGCCATGGCCTGCGTCACGTCGAGGAAGCTGCCGATCCGGCCGGTGGGCGGAGCGTCGACCACGACCGCATCGTAGAGGCGCTCACCGGACTTGTCGGTGCGTACGACCGTCTCCTTGATCTTGCCGGTGAGGATCACGTCGCGGAGTCCGGGCGCGAGCGTCGTCGCGAACTCGATCGCGCCGATCTTGCGCATCGCGCGGCCCGCGAAGCCGAGGTTGTAGAACATGTCGAGGTATTCCAGGAACGCCGCCTCGATATCGATCGCGAGGGCCATGACCACACCACCCCCTTCGGCGGTTGCGATCTTCGTCTCCACCGGAGGCAGCGGGGCCACGTCGAACAGCTGCGCGATTCCTTGCCTGCCCTCGGTCTCGACGAGCAGGACCTTCCGGCCTCCCGACGCGAGGGCAAGTGCAACTGCCGCCGCGACCGTGGATTTTCCGGTTCCGCCCTTGCCGGACACGAAGTGCAGTCGCGCCCGCGCGGCCTTGGCCGGCCATGTGCCGGAATGAGATGTCTGTGTCGCCACGGTGTCGAGCCTATAAGTCGTCAACAGGGAAAGGCGCCGGATAGGGTCAGGTCATGAGTGAATTGACAACGTGGGAGTACGCAACCGTGCCCCTGCTCACGCACGCGACCAAGCAGATCCTCGACACGTGGGGTGCTGACGGGTGGGAACTGGTGACGGTCCTGCAAGGACCCACCGGCGAACAGCACGTCGCGTACCTCAAGCGCCCCAAGAGCTGACCCCATGGCCGCAACCTGGACAGCACGTCTGGCCGAACTCGGGATCCCCCTGCCGCCGGTGGCGAAGCCGGTCGCCGCATACGTTCCCGCCCTGCGCAGCGGGAACACCGTCTACACCTCGGGCCAGCTTCCGATGGTCGACGGAACCTTGGCGTACGTCGGCAAGGTCGGCTCCGACGTGTCTGCAGACGACGCGAAGACCGCTGCCCGCATTTGCGCACTCAACGCGCTGGCCGCAGTCGATGCCCTCGTAGGGATCGACAATGTTGTGCGCATCGTCAAGGTGGTCGGGTTCGTGGCGTCGGCAGACGGATTCACCGGACAACCCGGTGTCGTCAACGGGGCCTCGGAACTACTGGGCGAGATCTTCGGCGAGTCCGGAGCTCACGCGAGATCCGCAGTCGGCGTCGCGGAACTTCCGCTCGCTGCGTCCGTCGAGGTGGAGCTGATGGTGGAGGTGCGCTGATCATGGCACTCGTTCATCCCGCCTACGGGCAACTACGGCAAGTGACCGAGAACGCGGCGGTGCTGCTTGCCGAGAATCCGTCGGTGATGTCCCTGGAGGGCACCAACACGTGGATCCTGCGTGCCCCGGACAGCGACGAGTGCATTGTGATCGATCCGGGACCGCTCGACGAGGCGCACCTCACCCGCGTCGCGCAGGTTCCGGTTGCGATGACGCTCATCAGCCATCGCCATTTCGATCACACCGAAGGTGGTGAGCGATTCGCGGAGCTCACCGGAAGCCCGGTTCACGCCGTCACACCCGAACATCGGCACGGCGGTGGTACCGAGCTGTCCGACGGTGATGTGCTCGAAGCCGCCGGGCTCCGTGTCCGGGTCCTCGCCACACCGGGCCACACCGCGGATTCGCTGTCGTTCGTTCTCGAGGACGATCGCAGTGTCCTCACCGCCGACACGACCCTCGGGCGGGGAACCACCGTGCTCGACGACACGGACGGCGACCTCGGCGACTATCTGGGTTCGTTGCGGTCGTACATCGCGCTCGGTCAGGGGTACACGGTGCTGCCCGGGCACGGTGCGGAACTGCCCGACCTCGAAACCATCGCACGCGGATACCTGGCACACCGGGAAGAGCGGCTCGATCAGGTTCGGGGAGCGCTGCGAACCCTCGGTCGAGAAGCTTCGGCCCGGCAGGTGGTCGAACACGTGTATGCCGATGTGGACGAGTCCCTGTGGGACGCGGCCGAGAAATCGGTGAACGTGCAGCTGGCGTACCTGCGCAGCTAGATCTCGAGCACAGGGAACGAACGAGAGAGGCCGGGACACCCGAGGGTGTCCCGGCCTCACCTGTTCAGGATGCCGCGCAGGTCGGCCTCAGCGGGCACGACGCGCGAGTCGCTCGGAATCCGAGATCAGCACGCTCTTGCCTTCGAGGCGCAGCCAACCGCGATGGGCGAAGTCGGCGAGCGCCTTGTTGACCGTCTCGCGGGATGCACCCACCAGCTGTGCGATCTCTTCCTGCGTCAGGTCGTGGGTCACGCGGAGAGCACCCGCCTCCTGGGTGCCGAAACGCTGAGCGAGCTGCAGCAGCGCCTTGGCGACACGACCGGGAACGTCGGTGAAGATCAGGTCGGCGAGGCTGTTGTTGGTGCGCCGCAGACGGCGGGCGAGCACGCGCAGGAGCTGCTCGGCGATCTCGGGTCGCTGGTCGATCCACGCCTTGAGCGCCTCGCGGTCCATGCTCACCGCGCGCACCTCGGTGACGGTGGTCGCGGTGGACGTGCGCGGGCCCGGGTCGAAGATGGAAAGCTCACCGAACATGTCGGAGGGACCCATGATCGTCAGCAGATTCTCGCGGCCGTCCGGCGAGCGCCGTCCGAGCTTGATCTTGCCGGAGACGATGATGTAAAGGCGGTCGCCCGGTTCGCCCTCGTTGAAGATGACGTGGCCGCGCGGGAAATCGACCGGTTGCAGCTCCTTGACCAGCGCCGCAACCGCAGAGGGCTCGACTCCTTGGAAGATGCCTGCTCTGGCCAGGACCTCGTCCACGTGCGCTCCTTTTGGGATGATTCTCGTTGTACTTCACTGTCAGGTGCACGTCCACGGCATCCCGGCGAGGGCCACCATGGCGGCGTACGGACGCCAAGTCTACTGTGCCTGTCGCATGTGTGAGTGACCGACACCACGGAATCCGTCTCGGTATGTCGGATCCCGCTCACGAATACTACCGGCCGGTACCTTCCTCAGCTCGCGCGGCTCGCGTCCAGGAGATCCGGAGCGTCGACGGAATCGGAGGTGCCGCTGCGGCGCCTACGGCGGTTGAACCGGGCCAATGCTCCGGGAAATCCCTCGCGGGCGAGGGCGTCGACGTCGTCGTGGTCTGCCTGGTCGAGGAACTCCTCGACCTCCTGCTGACGAACGGACAATCGACTCAATCGTGATTCGACTCGTTCCATGGCGAGTGCAAACAGCATGAGCAGCACCGGGAGAAGTACGACAGCAAGAGCTTGCATGACGGGAAGTAAACACGGGCAAGATCTCAGAACAGACACGGCCCCCGTATCGAGCCCGGCGTCTTACGTACAGTGGTCCAGGTGCAACCGACCCCGTCCGAGAGCCTCGATACGAGCCCTGTTCGCTCCGCCGAACGGAGCTCGCGCAGGCCACGTCGGGCCCGAGGACCCGAGTCTCGCCTCGGTTTGGTGCGGCGCGCGCGGCGGATGAACCGCCGCCTCGCCGATGCCTTCCCGCACGTCTATTGCGAACTCGATTTCACGACTCCGCTCGAGCTCGCAGTCGCGACGATTCTGTCTGCACAGTGCACGGATGTGCGAGTCAACCAGGTCACGCCTGCGCTCTTCGCCCGTTACCCCGACGCTCGCGCGTACGCGGAAGCCGACCGCACGGAACTCGAGGAGTACATCCGTTCCACCGGCTTCTATCGCAACAAGGCCAATTCGCTCATCGGCCTCGGGCAGGCGTTGCTCGAGCGCTTCGACGGCGATGTTCCGCGCCGGATGAAAGACCTCGTGACACTCCCGGGCATTGGCCGGAAGACAGCGAATGTGGTCCTCGGCAACGCCTTCGATGTGCCGGGAATCACTGTCGACACCCACTTCGGTCGGCTCGTGAACCGGTGGAAATGGACCGACGAAACCGACCCCGTGAAGGTCGAGCACGCGGTCGGTGAGCTCATCGAGCGCAAGGAATGGACGCTGTTGTCCCACCGGGTGATCTTCCATGGCCGGCGGGTCTGCCACGCGCGTAAACCGGCGTGCGGGGTGTGCGTGCTCGCGAAGGACTGCCCTTCCTATGGGATCGGGCCCACCGACCCGAGCCTCGCCGCGAGGCTCGTGAAGGGACCGGAGACCGAGCATCTGCTCGAGCTCGCCGGGATGTGACGGCGGTGCGTCCTTCGAGCGCAGGCCGCTGGAGCCTGGCAGCACTGGTCGTAGTGATCGCGCTGATCGTCGCCATCTGGCCCCGCGACAGCGACGCCCCGGCGCCGGCCCCCACCGACGGCCCGGGTACTTCTGCGGCACCCGTCGACCGCAGGCCCCAGGACGACGCACAAGCGCTGGACCCACTTCGCGCCGCAGCGGATCTGCCGCCGTGTCCGGCACCGACCGGCGCACCTCCGGCCGGACCACTCGCCGGGCTGGTGTTCGAGTGCGTGGGCGACGGTAGCTCCGTCGACCTTGCCGCCGGACTTGCCGGTCGTCCCGCCGTCGTCAATCTCTGGGCGTGGTGGTGCGCTCCCTGCGCCGAAGAACTCCCCGTACTCGAGGAGTTCGCGCTACGCGCGGGCGACGCAGTCTCGGTGGTGACCGTGCATACCGATCCCAACGAGAGCAACGCGCTGGAGCGGTTCGCGCGATACGACGTTCGCCTGCCCGGAGTGCAGGACGGTTCAGGACGCGTGCAGGCTGCGGTGTCCGCGCCGGCAGTCCTACCTGTCACGGTGCTCGTGCGCGCCGACGGTTCGATTGCCAAGGTGCTCCCGCAGCCGTTTCGCAGTGCCGACGAGGTGGCCGAGGTCGTAGAGACACATCTGGGGGTTGTCGCATGACACCGTATTGGCTGCGGGGTGTAGCCACTCGTGAGCCCACCGATCCGCACGGACTCAATCCTGTGCTGACTCGCGGAGCTCCACATGGGATGACCACCCGCCAGGCGTCCGTGCTCGTCCTGTTCGGCGGCTCGCCCGAGCCCGACCCCCTCGTTCGAGGAGGTCTGCCTGCAGACGCAGAGGTATTGCTCACCCAGCGCGCCGCCACCATGCGCCAGCACAGCGGGCAGGTCGCCTTTCCCGGCGGTGCTGCCGACCCCGAGGACGACGGTCCGATCGCAACCGCTCTGCGCGAAGCGCAGGAGGAGACCGGGCTCGACCCGGACGGGGTGCGACCGCTGGCGGTGCTGCCCGAACTGTTCATTCCGCCGTCGGGGTTCGACGTCACCCCGGTCGTCGCGTACTGGGAGAAGCCCAGCCCGGTCGGGGTGGTCGACCCGGCCGAGGCGGCTCGTGTCGTGCGTGTACCTGTCCGGGACCTGCTCGATCCGGAGAACCGATTCCAGGTCTCCCACCGAATGGGGTATCGAGGCCCGGCGTTCCAGGTCGACGGCATGCTCGTCTGGGGATTCACAGCGGGGGTGCTCGCCGGCCTGTTCACGGTGTCGGGATGGGAGATCGAATGGGATCACCGAGACGTTCGTGACCTGGCGGTAGTGCAAGCAGAACTCGAATCGGGGGTGATCGACGCATGACCGGATCGAACTGGATCGACCTGGTGATCGTCCTCGTCGTGATCATCGCGGCGTCGTCCGGCCTTCGGCAGGGAGCGGTCGCCTCGGCGCTGGCGTTCCTGGGTGTGCTGCTTGGGGCGGTGGCCGGCATTCTCATCGCACCTCACGTTCTCGTCCACGTCGACGAGGGGCGGTTACGGATCCTCGCCGGGATCGTGCTGATCATCGTGCTGGTGGTGGTCGGGGAGGTTGCGGGCATGGTGCTCGGCCGTGCCGCGCGCAGCAGCATGCACAGTCCCAGCGCCCGTGCGGTCGACAGCGTGATCGGCGCGGGACTCCAATCCGTCGCGGTCCTGATCGCCGCTTGGCTGCTGGCCGTCCCGTTGACCTCCGCGACGCAACCACAGATTTCCGCTGCGGTGCGTGGATCGAAGGTGCTCGGCACCGTCGACAACCTCGCCACCGACTGGATGCGGGCGATCCCCAACGAGTTCTCGGCACTTCTCGACACCTCGGGCCTCCCCGAGGTGATCGGGCCGTTCGGTCGAACACCGATCGCAGAGGTCGCCGTTCCTGACGGCACGTTGCTCGACGGGCCGATCCCCGCACAGCTGCAAACGAGCGTGCTGCGCATCAACGGCGTCGCTCCGAGTTGCCAGAAAGCGCTCGAAGGATCGGGCTTCGTGGTCGCGCCCGAACGCGTGAT
Source organism: Rhodococcus sp. F64268 (assembly GCF_023015605.1). Classification (NCBI taxonomy): domain Bacteria; kingdom Bacillati; phylum Actinomycetota; class Actinomycetes; order Mycobacteriales; family Nocardiaceae; genus Rhodococcus; species Rhodococcus sp. F64268. The sequence goes on along the minus strand of NZ_JALKAI010000015.1, from coordinate 20,384 downwards.
GACGAATGCTCATGTCGTGGCGGGGACCGCGGCGGTGACCGTGGAGAGCAACGGGCGTGCACTCGACGCGGAGGTCGTATTGTTCGACCCCGCGGTGGACGTGGCGATCCTCGCGGTTCCCGGCCTGACCGCGGCTCCGCTTCCGTTCTCCGCCACCCCAGCAGAATCGGGCGACGACGCCATCGTCCTCGGGTACCCGGGTGGTGGCCCGTACACCGCCAGCGCGGCCCGCATCCGAGAGACCCTGGACCTGCAGGGACCGGACATCTACCGCAGCGGCACTGTCGAGCGTGAGGTCTACACCCTGCGCGGGCTCATCCAGCAGGGGAATTCCGGTGGGCCGCTCGTCGACCCGCAAGGACAGATCCTGGGCATGGTGTTCGGTGCGGCCGTCGACGATACCGACACCGGTTTCGCGCTCACAGCATCCGAGGTGAGCCGTCAGCTCGCAATAGCCGATTCGATGGTCGCCGCCGTCGAAACCGGGGCGTGCATCGTCTGACGCGGTCAGAGGGCGCGGATGAAGTCCAGGAGGTCGGCCGTGACGTCGTCGGCCTTCTCCTGGTGAGGATAGTGCCCTGCGCCGTCGATGAACTTCATGATGCGCCCCGGCGCGTGTCGCACGCAGCGCCGCAAGGTCGCGGGCACCACATACGGATCGAGCGCACCGTGCACCTGCAGAACGGGGAGGGTCAACGTGACGTCCATGGCCTTCATGAACCGGCGACCGTCGGGCCGCCACTGACTACGGAATGCCCACCGCTGGTACTCGAGGCTGCAGTGCGCGACTCCGGGGATCTGCACCGCTGAGCGCAGGCGGTCGATGACGGCAGGGAATTCCGCGCTGCGCTGCCAGTCGCTGCCTGAACGGAGGCGGACCAGTCGTTCGATCTCGGCGCCCTTGTCGCGCACGAGAAGCCGTTCGGGTCGCCACGGCAGCTGATGAGCGAGGAATCGGGGCAACAGGGACTTGCGCTGCGCGCGGTCCAGAATGGCAGCATCGCGAAGCGAAATCGGGTGCGGGGAGTCCACGACCGTGATCGCGCGGACGAGCTGGGGGTGCAGAACGGCTGTGGCCCAGCACACCAGACCCCCGTCGGCGTGGCCGACGAGAACCGCTTCGGTATGTCCCAACGCACGGATCAGTCCTGCGACGTCGCCGGCGAGGGTCCAGCCGTCGTAGCCGCGGGGCGGTTTGTCGGTGTCGCCGTAGCCACGCAGATCGATTGCGACCGCGCGGTAGCCGGCCTCGGCGACCGAGGTGAGCTGATTGCGCCACGACCACCACAGATCACCGAAACCGTGGATGAATACCACCAGCGGCGCGCCCGCCGGCGCGCCATGGGCTTCGACTGCGTGGAGTCGGATGCCGTTGGCGTGGATGTCGCGGTGGGTCCACGGCCCGTCGTAACGGACCGTGGACGGATCGGGCGGGGTCAAAGTGGATGATCGTTCGAGCTGCGTCAACGAGCTGTGTAGTGCGGGCGTTGCGCCTCGGCATCGTCGCCGGACATCGGCAGAACCGTCTTCGCCTGCTTGAGTGAGTCGATGGTCTTGCTCGGCGCCCGTAGCTTGCGCACCCTCAGGTAACCGATGAGCGCGAAGATCGCTGTCACGACCACCATCAGTAGGAAGACGATCAGGAAGGCGAGCCAGCGGGCAACCCAGACATCGAGCAGTTCGGCGAGGAAGAAAAAGAAGAAGAACGAGCTGAAAATGAGAACGGCAAGGGCGAGGATGAAGAACAGACTGCCCTGCAGACCCTTCTTGACCTCGCCGGTGACCTCCGCCTTCGCGAGCTCGACCTCGGCACGGAACAGTGTGGACACCTGCGCGGTCGCGTCACGGACGAGTTCGCCGATGCTTGCGTCCCGCGAGGTCGGGGTGTGTACCTCCGTCAGCGGAATGCCCGAGATGCTGCTCGGCGCCCCGTCTCCCGGCCGGTTCCCGTTCGTGACGCTCACTAGTCGACCCCTTCGGTTGGTTCGTTCTGCTTGCGGTGGGCTCACCCACGCCGTAACAGTAGCGCCGATCCCAGTGAGGGGGCGACGAGTGGCACAGCAAGGCGGTGGCTTTTGTGATTTCCGCGGATTCTTTGCGCTCCTGATGACGCTGCGCCCTCCCGGGACGGATGCCGGGAAGGCGCAGCGTGGATCGGACTACTTCTATCGGACTACTTGTTACGGATCGCGTCGAAGACCTTCGGGTCGACCAGCGTCGAGGTGTCGCCGAGTTCACGACCCTCGGCGACGTCGCGGAGCAGGCGTCGCATGATCTTGCCGGAACGGGTCTTGGGCAGTTCGGGCACGACGGTGATCTGCCGCGGCTTCGCGATCGGGGAGATCTCGACGGCGACGTGATCGCGCAGTTCCTTGATGAGCGCATCGCCGGTGTTCTCGACGTGCTCGAGCAGGATCACGTACGCGACGATGCCCTGACCGGTGGTGTCGTCGGCTGCGCCGACGACGGCGGCTTCCGCGACAGCGGAGTGGCTGACCAGAGCGGATTCGACTTCGGACGTGGAGATGCGGTGCCCGGAGACGTTCATGACGTCGTCGACACGTCCGAGTACCCACAGGGCGCCGTCTTCGTCGTACTTGGCGCCGTCGCCGGCGAAGTACCAGCCCTGCTCCTCGTACCGGGACCAGTAGGTTTCGCGGTAGCGCAGCGGGTCGCCCCAGATGCCGCGGAGCATCGCCGGCCACGGCTGATCGAGCACCAGGTAGCCGTTGCCGCCCGCACCGAGCGGGTGGGCTTCGTCGTCGACGATCTTCGCGGAGATTCCGGGCAGCGGAGCCATCGCCGAGCCGGGCTTGGTGGCGGTGATACCGGGCAACGGGGAGATCATGATCGCACCGGTTTCGGTCTGCCACCAGGTGTCGACGATCGGGCTCTTGCCTGCGCCGATGACCTCGCGGTACCAGCGCCACGCCTCCGGGTTGATCGGCTCGCCGACCGAGCCGAGCAGCCGGATCGACGACAAATCGTGGGCGTCGGGGATCTCGCGGCCCCACTTCATGAACGTGCGGATCAGCGTGGGTGCGGTGTAGTAGATCGAGACGCCGTACTTCTCGATGATCTCGAAGTGCCGGTGCTCGTTCGGGGAGTTGGGGGTGCCTTCGTAGACGACCTGAGTGGCGCCGTTGGCCAGCGGCCCGTACACGATGTAGGAGTGGCCGGTGACCCAGCCGATGTCGGCGGTGCACCAGTAGACGTCCTTGCCCGGCTTGTGGTCGAACACGTAATGGTGGGTGTAGGCCGCTTGGGTGAGGTAACCGCCGGAGGTGTGGACGATGCCCTTGGGTTTCCCGGTGGTGCCGGAGGTGTAGAGGATGAACAGGGGGTGTTCGGCGTCGAACGCCTCGGGCGTGTGTTCGGGGGAGGCCTTCTCGACCGTTTCGTGCCACCAGAGGTCGCGGCCGTCGGTCCACTCGACGTCGATCCCGGTGCGCTTGACCACGAGTACGTTCTGGATCGACGCGGCTCCGTCGACGGCTTCGTCGGCGGCGGTCTTGAGTGGAGCGGCCTGGCCGCGGCGCCATTGCCCGTCGACCGTGACGAGAAGTTTGGCTTCGGCGTCGTCGATGCGTGAGCGCAGTGCGGTGGCGGAGAAGCCGGCGAAGACGACGGAGTGGGTCAGTCCGAGGCGGGCGCAGGCGAGCATCGTGATGATCGCTTCGGGGATCATCGGCATGTAGATCGCGACGCGATCGCCGGTGGTCAGACCGAGGTCGGTGAACGTGTTCGCGGCCTTCGAGACCTCGGCGAGCAGGTCGTTGTAGGTCAGTGAGCGCGAGTCGCCGGGTTCGCCCTCGAAGTGGATCGCGACGCGGTCGCCGTTGCCGGCTTCGACGTGGCGGTCGACGCAGTTGTAGGCGACGTTGAGGGAGCCTTCGACGAACCATTTCGCGACGGGAGCATCGGACCAGTCGAGCACCTGCGTCCAGGGTGTGGCCCAGTCGAGCCGTTGGGCCTGGGTGTCCCAGAACGCCAGGCGGTCGGCGTCGGCAGCGGCCTGCAACTCGGGACCTGCGTTGGCGGTGGCGGCGAACTCTGCACTCGGCGGGAACACCTGCTGATCGTGGTCCTGGGCTGCGCTCGTCATGGTGCGGTGGCCTCTTTCCGGGTCGTGGCAAAACAGTTCGGACGTCAGTGAGCGTAGTCACCTGTGACGCGAATCGCATCGTTGCACTACGCTGCAACCTGCTCACATGCGCTGATCGGTCGCTGTCGAGCGACGGGCGGTCGGCGGTCGCGACGAGTGGCGTCTCGGTGTGTCCGGTGATGGGCCGTGGGTGATGTTCGAAGCGCACGCCGGTACCGTTCGGGACCGTGACAGATCCGCTTCAGCCCATCCTCGATCTCCCCGGCGTGCGTGACTCGGCAGACCGCGCGCGTGACGCTCTCGCCGAGGTCCACCGTCACCGCACGAACCGTCGCGGCTGGCCGAACACCGCGGCAGAAGCCTCGGTACGGGCCGCGCGAGCATCGGCAGCGATCGACGGCGGATCTACGGAGCTTCCGCCCCCCGGGGAAACCGGCGATCCGGTCCTGTCGGGAGCTTTGCGCGTCGCGCAGTCCCTCGACGGTGACGCGCTCGCAATCCAAGTGTCCACCTGGCGCCGTGCTCCGTTGCAGGCGCTCGCCCGCCTGCACCTGCTCGCCGCGGCAGATCTGGTGGACGATCCGGAGCAGCTGGGCAGGCCTCGGCCGGAACCCGGGGTGGCGGAACGGCTCGACGCACTCGCCCAATTGGTCACGGGAGGCACTTCTGTCCCAGCGCCGGTCCTCGCCGCCGTGGTGCACGGCGAACTTTGTTCACTGAGTCCCTTCGGTGTGGCCGACGGTCTCGTGGCGCGCGCGGCGTCGCGGCTGGTGTGTGTGGCGTCCGGATTCGACACCCACAACCTCGGGGTGCCCGAAGTGACGTGGATGCGGCGAGCGCAGGCGTACCGCGACGGGATCGCGGGCTTTGCTCAGGGTACGGAAGTGGGTGTCGGCGGCTGGGTCATCTTCTGCTGTGGTGCGCTCGAGGCCGGCGCTCGCGAAGCAACGTCGATCGCCGAGGCGTTCGGCGGTAGCTGACAGTCGCCGCACCCGTTCGAAGCGCGCTGCGTTGCTCTGAACATGCTGCAGCGCTGCGGCTTTCGGCCACGCGATGCAAAAGCGGGTGGCTCGCCGATCGTGATCGGTGCGCCACCCGCTAGCACGGACCTGCCGGGTTACCATGCGTGCTGGTGTGGGTTGTGTGTCAACGGCCTCGGCGATGATCCGGGTGTCGGCGGTTCGCTCTTCACAACGGGTGTGAAGGTCTTGCCTTCGAGAACTCGGAACTCGCAGGCCCACAACGCTTCTGCCCTTATAGTGGCATCGGCTCCGCGTGGGTACTCGGTGTCCGTGCTGGGAAACTCGGGCGGGAGATCGAACCTTCTCTTCCGATTCGCTCTTGGCCTCCCGTGCTTCCGTAACTCATTTGTACCCCGTACTTTCGGCGTCGGCAAGACCCTGGCCCGGAAAGATTCAGCTCGGGAGTCGGAGGGGTCGAGGGCGGCGCCGGGGGTCGTGCCTGCGCCCGGCGAGGTAGACTGCGGCACCGGTGATCAACGCTGCCGACGCTCCCGCCGCGGCGAGTCGGATCAGTCCTTTCGCTGACGGGCGCACGCGTCGCGACAAGGGCACCGGTCGCGTGAAATTCAATATGGGCCATCGATTTTCGTTCGCAAATCGCCGCAATGCGCGGTCGGGATTGACCGCGCGAGGCTTGCCGACGGCCTGCAGCATCGGCACGTCCGTCACCGAATCCGAGTACGCGTAACTGCGTGTCAGGTCGTAGCCGTGTTCCACTGCAAGCTCACGTATTGCGGTGCTCTTCGCCTCGCCGAAGCAGTAGAACTCGAGTTCGCCCGCGTAGCGCCCGTCCACGATGCGCATCCGGCTTGCGGCGCTGTAGGAGGCACCGAGTGCCTGCGCGATCGGTGTGACGACCTCCTCGCCCGACGCCGACACGATCACCACGTCGTGCCCCCGGGCCCGGTGGTCCGCGATCAGGTCCTTGGCTTCGGCATACACCAACGGCGTCACGATCTCGTCGAGTGTCTCGTGCACGATCGAACGGATCTGTTCCACGTCCCAGCCCTTGCACATCTGCGCAATGTGCTCACGCATCCGATCGACGCGCTCCTGGTCGACGGTGGACAGCACGAAGAGCAGTTGTGCGTAGCTGCTCGCGAGTACCGCGCGGCGGTTGAGGAGGCCGTGCTCGAAGAACGGGCGGGTGAACGCGAGGACGCTCGATTTGGCGATGACGGTCTTGTCGAGATCGAAGAAGGCAGCGATCCGACCGGACTCGGCGGTATCCGCGGTCGCGTCTGTCACGTTCTCCACCATAGGGCCCGCGGTGCCACTTTCGGGGCCTGGATGTGGCGCGCCACGCTGATGCTTGAAGTTGCAAACACCGAGTATGGAAGGTGTAGTATCGCGTCAGTCTGGATATCCAGGCAGTGTTCAGCCCGACCCCCCGGGGCTGAACACCGACGGCCCTCGCCTCCTCCCCCCCTGGCGAGGGTCGTCTCTTTGTCATGACCGGTTTCCGCTCGGAGCCGATGACCGTTCCCGGTTGCAGCCCGTCACGTCGAGTTGTCCACAGGCGCCTGATCCATCCACAGATTCGGCGTTACTGGTGAATCGGCCTTCCACGGCGGTCGTCGGCGGCGCACGCTGTGCGGCATGAACGACGTCCTCGCGCTGATCGGCGACGCGACTCTGCTGGCGAGTCTGCGCCGCGTCGCGGCGGCAGCAGACCGGCAACTGGCCGAACCCGCGGCGCCGCCGCAGCGCCGCGCATGGCTGGACGCAGGTGTGGTCGTGGTCGACCGCGACGAAGCGCTCGTCTGCGCCGCTGCGTTGCCCCGCCGATCCGGGATCGTGCTGGTCTGCCCGGACACGCCCGGGCTGGATGAATGGCAGGCTGCAGCCACGGTCGGCGCCGAGCATGTTCTGGGTCTTCCCGACGACGAAGTGGAACTGCTCGCCGTTCTCGGTGCAGCGGCCGAGCCTGAGGCGGGCGGAGGCACTGTGTTCGCAGTGCTCGGTGGTTGTGGCGGGGCAGGCGCCTCGACCTTCTCCGCCGCGCTGGCATGGGTGGCTGCCACCAGGGGCGCCCCCGGCGGCGTCCTCCTCGTCGACGCCGACCCCTTCGGAGCGGGACTCGATACCCTCACGGGCCTCGAAGAACGCGCAGGCATCCGATGGTCCGGACTGACCATCGACTCCGGCACTGTTTCTGCTCGCGCTCTGCGGGACGCCGTACCCGAATGGCTATCGGGAGTGGGCGTGCTCGCAGGCGACCGGGGTGCCGAGCGCATCGGCGCGACCCCACTCACCGCGGTCCTCGAAGCAGTACGGCGCGCGGGCGCCACTGTGGTCTGTGACGTAGCCCGTACGTTCGACGAGGTAGCCGAGGCCGCGATCGCTGCTGCCGACACCACTGTGCTCGTCACCCAGGCGCGGGTGAGCAGCGCGTTGTCTGCCGCACGGACAGCCGACTGGCTCGCCGGCCGTGCCGCCACTGCGGGAGTCGTGGTGCGTGGCCCAGCGCCCGGCGGTCTGCGCGCCGTCGACGTCGCAGCCGTCGTGGGACTACCGCTGCTGGCCGCGATGCGTCCTCAGCCAGGACTCGCAGAGGCACTCGAACGTGGCGGTCTGCCCCTACGCCGGCGGTCGCCGCTCGTTGTTGCTGCCCTCGAGGTCCTCGACTCGTCCGGTCACACCGGGGCGCGGCGGATCTCATGAACAATGTTCTGGACGCCGAACTGCTCGACCGGGTACGCGACCGGCTCGCGGCTGAACCGGGAGAGCTGTCGCCCGCACGGGTCGCGTCTGCACTGCGTGCCGAGGCGAGCGGCGTACTCGGCGACACCGACCTCCTTGTCGCACTGCGCCACCTCCAGACAGAGCTCACCGGAGCAGGGCCACTCGAAGCGTTGCTTGCAGACCCCACCGTGACCGATGTGCTGGTCACCGCACCCGACCGGGTGTGGGTCGACTGTGGTGGGGGCTTGACCCTCACGCCGGTGACCTTTCCGGACGAGGCCGCCGTCCGACGGCTCGCGCAGCGTCTCGCATTGTTCGCCGGGCGCAGGCTCGACGACGCGCAAATGTGGGTCGACGGCCGACTGCCCGGGCACGGCGAGTTCGGCGTCCGTCTGCACGCGGTCCTTGCGCCCGTCGCTCAGGGCGGCACGTGCCTGTCGCTGCGTGTGCTGAGGCCGGCCACGCAGGGGCTCGATGCGTTGGTCGAACGTGGGGCAGTGCACCCCGAAGCCCACCGATTGCTCCGCCGGATCGTGGCGGGGCGCCTCGCCTTCCTCGTCGTCGGGGGAACGGGGGCAGGAAAAACAACGATCTTGGCGGCGCTCCTCGGCGCTGTGGATCCCGCGGAGCGAATCGTGTGCGTCGAGGACGCGGCCGAACTCGTCCCCGATCACCCTCATGTGGTTCGTCTCGTCGCCCGAGCGCCGAACGTCGAAGGCGTAGGAGAAGTCACCGTGCGCGACCTCGTGCGTCAGGCATTGCGGATGCGGCCCGACCGGATCGTCGTCGGTGAGGTGCGAGGCGCCGAGGTGGTCGATCTACTGACAGCGCTGAACACTGGTCACGACGGTGGCGCGGGAACAGTCCATGCGAACTCGCCCGACGAAGTACCCGCCCGGCTCGAAGCGCTCGCAGCCCTCGGCGGACTCGATCGTGCCGCCCTTCACAGTCAGCTTGCTGCAGCAGTGCAGGTGATCCTTCATGTCCACCGTGCTCCCGACGGCACCAGGAGGCTCGTCGAGATCGGGGTGCTCGAACGCGACGCGGTAGCGGGGGTACTGGTGGTGCCCGCGTGGACATACGCCGACGGTGCTGTGCCCGGTTCGGAACTGCTCGAACGGATCCTGCGGTCGAGGGAGCGGTAGTGACAGCATCCCTCCTGTGCCTGGCTGCCGCCGTCCTCGCTTCTTCCGGTGCCGATGCGCGCCGGCGACTCGGACGGCCCGCCACCCCTTCATCGGCAGCGTTACGCCGACCGAACCGCGTGCTCTGCGCGGTGGTCGTCGCGTCGGCTGCAGGATTGATGGGTGGAGCAGGTGTTGCCGTCGCCGTGGCGGTCGCAGTAGCCACGATCATCTTCCGGTTGCGTCGCCGACAACGGGCTGTGTGTCTCGACACCGAACGCCGGGTCCTGCTCTCCGCCCTGGACATGGTGATCGCGGAACTCCATGTCGGTGCGCATCCCGCCGACGCGTGCGATACGGCCGCGCGTGAAACAACCGGCCCGACGTCGGACTCGTTGCGTGTCGCCGCGGCCCGGGCCCGGTTGGGGGGATCTGCCTCCGACGGACTGCGCGGTGCAGCAACCAAATTTGCTTACGACGGAATCGGTGAAAGCCTCATCCGGGTTGCAGATGCATGGTCGGTTTCGGATCGTCACGGCCTGGCGCTCGCCGAACTACTGTCGGCGGCCCGATCCGATCTCGCTGCGCGCCTGCGGATTCGGACCAGAACCACAGCAGGACTCGCCGGTGCTCGCGCCACCGCAACGGTTCTTGCCGCGCTCCCCGCGCTCGGGGTGGCGCTGGGGCAACTCATGGGAGCGTCGCCTCTGACGACGCTCCTCGGTGGCGGTCTCGGCGCAGTGCTACTGGTGCTCGGCACGGTGCTCGTGTGCGCAGGACTGCTGTGGACCGACCGCATCGCTGACAGGGTAGGCCGGTGAGCGCGTCGATGTTGCTGCCGTCGTTGTGCCTTGCGGCAGCGCTGATTGCGGTGCCGGACCCTGGAACGCGACGGCTGCAGGCTTTGCACGGACCGCCCGGCGCGACGACGAGCACCGCGACCGGAAACGTGCAGGATCCGCATGCGACCGCCGCCGCATTCGATCTTTTCGCTGCGTGCCTGCGAGCGGGGATGCCGGCAGCATCGGCGGCGGGTGTGGTCGCGGAATCTGCGCCGCCTGTGCTCGCTGCAGCGCTCCGTCGAGGAGCCGACCGTCTGAAGCTCGGCGCCGACCCGGCAGACGCGTGGTCCGCGGAAGGCGACCTGCTTCTCGAAGACTTCGCTCGCGCTGCGCGGCGATCGGCGAAATCCGGTGCGCCACTGTCCGACATCGTTTCCGAACTCGCCGTGCGGCATCGCTCGGATGCCGAAGACGAAGCTGCAGGCGCCATCGAACGTGCAGGGGTGCTGGTGAGCGGTCCGCTCGGCCTGTGCTTCCTACCGGCCTTCGTGTGCCTGGGCATCGTGCCGGTGGTGATCGGCCTGGCTCGGGGCGTCCTGGGATCAGGGCTGTTGTGACGTCGACGCGGACCGTCCGCGTCGACAGAAAGGGGAATCTCGTGTTCGCTGAATCCATAGAAGAAGATCGGTCGTTCGCCCGCCGCGTCATGAAGGTGGCGGCCGGCGACGACGGCATGTCGACGGCCGAATACGCCATCGGCACGATTGCCGCGGCGGCATTCGGCGCGGTGTTGTACACGGTCGTCACCGGCGACGGAATCGTGTCGGCGCTGACGGGCATCGTCGAACGAGCCCTCAACACCTCGGTGTGACCGGGTGGGCTCGTGCTCGTCGCGTCGCTGCGCGGGACGAGGGTGGTGTGACCGTCGAAGCGGCACTCGCGATCGCGTCACTCATCACGGTTCTGACGCTGTGTCTCGGTGCGGTGCTGTGTGTTTCGCAGCAGGTGCGGTGTCAGGATGCTGCCCGTGAGGCGGCGCGGCTGGTGGCGCGCGGTGACGAGGCCCGGGCGGTCGAGGTGGCCGCCCGGGTCGCGCCGCAGGGCGCGCACATCGAGGTGAGTGTGGAAGACGACCTCGTCGTAGCGACCGTGAGCGTCGATGCGCCGCTGCTCCCGATGGTGACCCTGACGGCCGACGCCGTTGCGGTCCGTGAACCGGGGGAGGTGTCGTGACGCGGGTGGATCTGCGCGAGGAGAGTGGCAGTGCCAGCGTCCTCGGGTGCTGCATCATGGCCGCACTCATCGCGATCACCGCGACCGTTGTGCACGTCGGATCGGTTGTGGTGGTTCGGCACCGGCTGCAGGCTGCGGCAGACATGGCGGCATTGGCCGTCGCATCGTCGCTCGATCGGGGAGTGACCGAGGCGTGTGCGGTCGCGGAGACGGTGACCGTCCGCATGGACGTGGGTGTGCGGAGTTGCCGGATACACGGGTGGGACGCGGTGGTGGAGACCTACGCTGCGGTCTCGCCGATGTTCGGCGACCGGGACGCATCGGCGATCGCCCGAGCGGGGCCTGCCCTCGGCGACGAACCGACCGCCTACGTGGACGGTGGAGGTTGAGTGCCGAGTGCCTCGAGTACGGCGGTCAACAGTGCTGTCGCACCGGCCTTGTCGAGTGGGTCATTGCCGTTGCCGCACTTGGGTGAGTGCACGCACGACGGGCATCCGTCGGTGCATTCGCACGACTGCACTGCATCGCGGGTGGCGGTGAGCCACTGGGTGATCCGTGAGAATCCGCGTTCGGCAAAACCTGCCCCACCCGGATGCCCGTCGTAGACGAACACGGTGGGCAATCCGGTGTCGGCGTGCAGATCGGTGGACACACCACCGATATCGCCGCGATCACACGTCGCGACGAGCGGTAGCAATCCGATGGCGGCGTGCTCGGCGGCGTGCAGAGCACCCGGAATCCGCTCGGGTGTCAACCCGATCCGGTCGAGCAATTCCGGGGTGACGGTGTACAGCACAGCGAGGGTGGGCAGGGTCTGTGCCGGCATGTCCAGTTCGATCTGGTCGAGCACCTCCCCGGAGGGGAGACGCCGGAGATAGGCGACAACTTGCCCGGTCACTTCGACGGTGGCCATCTGGACGGTGACGGGCCCGTATGTGCGGGCCTCTTCCACAGCCACGACTCGGATGTCGGTGACCTCCCGAACGGACGTCGACCACTCCGGATCCTCTGCGTGCACGAGCGCGACACCGTCGTCGAGCTGAAGCTCGTCGACGACGAACGTCTCACCCTGATGGAGGTGCACTGCGCCGGGGTGGACGGTTGCCGGCGCGCGTCCCGCCTCGACGGTGCCGAGCATCCGGCCGGTGTCGGCTTCGACGATCGCAACCGGATGGCCGATGCCGCCGCGGATATCGACCTCGGCGTGCGGATGAGTGTCCGGTGTGACGAACCAGCCGTGGGGTCGCCGACGAATCAGGCCCTGCCCCGCTAGTTCCGTGAGCAACTCTTGCGCATCGAACCCCTCGGCCTCGGCATGTGAGAGCGGCAACTCCAGGGCAGCGCACAGTAGCTGCGGCCCGAGCACATACGGATTCGACGGGTCGGTCACGGTCGCTTCGACGGGCCTGTCGAGCAGCGCCTGCGGGTGATGCACAAGGTAGGTATCCAGTGGGTCGTCGCGTGCGACGAGGACGACGAGAGAACCCTGTCCGCGGCGCCCGGCCCGACCGCCCTGCTGCCAGAACGACGCGACGGTGCCGGGAAATCCGGCGACGACCACGGCATCGAGGCCCGCAATGTCGACCCCGAGTTCGAGAGCGTTGGTGCTCGCGACCCCGAGTAACCGACCATCGGACAGTGCGGCCTCGAGATCGCGACGATCTTCCGCGAGATACCCGGCGCGGTAGGTCGCGACCCGGTCCGCGAGTTCGGGCGCAGTTTCGGCCAGCAGACGCCGCGCACCCATCGCGGTGAGCTCTGCACCATGACGGGAACGGACGAACGCCAGCGTGCGCGCACCTTCGACGACGAGGTCGGCGAGAAGCCGGGCCGCCTCGGCGCCGGCAGCGCGGCGAACGGGTGCGCCGTGCTCACCGGTGACGTCCCGGAGTAGCGGCGGTTCCCATAAAGCGACGGTGCGCGGACCGTGTGGCGAACCGTCCTCGGTGACCTCCTCGCACGGCGCCCCGATCAGTCGTGAGGCGGCGGCTCCGGGGTCGGCGGTGGTAGCGGATGCCAGGATGAACACCGGGTCGGCGCCGTAGTGGTTCGCGAGCCGGCGCAACCGTCTGATGACCAGCGCGACATGCGACCCGAAGACTCCGCGGTACGAGTGGCACTCGTCGATCACGACGTACCGCAGCCGCCGAAGCAGTCGAGCCCAGCGCGCATGGCCGGGCAGTATCGCCAGGTGCAGCATGTCGGGGTTGGTGAAGATCCACCGAGAATGGCTTCTTGCCCATCGACGTAGTTCGGTGGAGGTGTCGCCGTCATACGCGCACGGGTGAACAGTCGACAGTTCACCCGTCCCGCCGGTCAGTTCCGTCACTGCGCGCAGCTGATCGGCGCCCAGTGCTTTCGTGGGGGAGAGATACAGCGCCGTGGACTGAGGTGCCGACGCGAGCGCGGTGAGCACCGGAAGCTGGTAGGCGACGGATTTGCCCGATGCGGTGCCGGTCGACACCACGACGTTCCTGCCTGCAGATGCGAGATCGGCGGCGTGAATCTGATGGCGCCAGGGCTCCGACACTCCTTGTTCGCGGAGCGCGTAGACGACGCAGTCGGCGGCCCAATCCGGCCAGCGGACGTGTTGCGCCTTCCGTGCGGGTAGATCGGCTGCGTAGGTGAGCGGGTGTTCGTTCGACGGTGTGCCTGCGACCAGTCGGTCGAGTAGCGCCTGTCCGTAACCGGGGGGAGTGCCCGTGTCGTGGTGGATAGGTGATGGACTGGTCACGCGTCGGCTCCGGTGGATCGAATTCGGTGCGGGTCGAGGCGATGGTGCGTAGCATGGAATCAGCCTTCTACCCGCTGGTCATGCTACCGAGCGGCCTACAAGATCAGAATTTTGGCGCGATTGTGCCATACCTACTGTTGTGACCGCCCGGAACATGATTGACTGGCACGCGGTCGCAGCTTCTGTGTTCGTAGACTTGAGAAAGTGCACGCTCGCAGGATCGTGGTTGCGAGCGGTGTGCTTTAGCTCTTCCAACGGGGGATTCGAAAGGTACAGCGGTCGGAATCGGGACCTGGCGGCCGCTGTCCCCAGCGGCTCGTCGAATCCGGTGTTAGAAAGAGAAGGAAAAGCATGGCACAGGGCACTGTGAAGTGGTTCAACGCGGAGAAGGGCTTCGGCTTCATTGCTCCGGAGGACGGCTCTGCCGACGTGTTCGTTCACTACTCCGAGATCCAGGGTTCCGGTTTCCGTACCCTCGAGGAGAACCAGCGCGTCGAGTTCGAGGTCGGGCAGGGTACCAAGGGTCCGCAGGCCACCGGTGTGCGCGCCGTCTGATTCGGCACGCTCCGTCGAGCACCTCTGAGAGCAATCGCTCTCACTCCCTCGTCCCCTGTCGCCACCGGCGATGGGGGACGAGGGCTTTCTCGGATCGATACAACTGGAAAAGGCAGTACGCAAGGAGGTAGCAGTGAGTCAACTGTCCTTCTTCGGCGCCGATACCGCACCGCCGGCATTGTCCGACCTGAGCGGGCTGCTCGCCTCGCAGGGACGAATCGTGACGCGCACAGCCGACTCGGCGCAGATCACAGTGATGGTCGAAGCGCCGTGGCGCGCGTCCGCGATCGCCGATCAGATCATCGCGACGGGTCTGACCGCGGCGATCGACGCGTTACCGGACGGGTCTGCGCGGGTGTGCACCGCCGACGTTTCCGATCTCGTTCCGCTCGCGACCGCGTGGTCGCGCGGCGGATCCAAGCGTGTTCCGGCCGGATGGGTCCCGAGTGCCGGGGCGTTGCGGGCATGGTTCCTGGCAGCGGGCCGGATGGAAGTGGTGGGTGAGCGGTACGTCCTCGGGCTCGATCCGGATGCACCCGGCACGTATGTGTCGCTTTCCGAGGCTCTGATGGTGGCCGGAATCGCTCCTACCTTGATCAGTCCGCATGGTGCCCCACCAGGGTTGCGAGTGTCGGGACCGCGCCGAATCGCGCGGCTCGCGGAGAGCGTCGGAGCACCACCCGACGACTCCGAAGCCCGCGCGATCTGGCCACGTCACGAGCACTTCGACCACTACATGTGACGAGGGATCGACCGAGTGTGTGCGACCCTGTGTGTGACCGAGTCGGGGAGACAGGTCGGTATACATGTCTTCGAGAGACGGACATGTCGGCAAAACGGGAAGGTTCAGGCGTCACGGTGGCAGCACGGGACAAGAGCACGTCGGACAACGCGTCGGGCACGCGCCGACTCGTCATCGTCGAGTCTCCGACCAAGGCAAAGAAGATCGCCCCCTACCTGGGGCGCAACTATGTCGTCGAAGCCTCCGTCGGACATATACGCGACCTACCCCGCGGTGCAGCCGACGTCCCCGCCAAGTACAAGGGCGAGTCGTGGGCCCGGCTCGGTGTCGATGTCGATCATGACTTCGAGCCGCTGTACGTCGTCAGCCCGGAGAAGAAGTCCAAGGTCACCGAGCTCAAGTCGCTCCTGAAGGATGCGGACGAGCTCTACCTCGCGACAGACCCCGACCGCGAGGGTGAAGCCATCGCATGGCACCTCCTCGAGACCCTCAAGCCCAAGGTTCCGGTACGCCGGATGGTCTTCCACGAGATCACCGAGCCCGCGATCCGTGCCGCGGCCGAGAACACCCGAGAGCTCGACAACGACCTGGTCGACGCACAGGAAACCCGTCGCATCCTCGATCGCCTCTACGGCTACGAGGTCAGCCCGGTGCTGTGGAAGAAGGTCATGCCCCGGCTCTCGGCAGGCCGAGTCCAGTCGGTCGCGACCCGTGTCATCGTGCGACGCGAACGTGAGCGCATGGCGTTCAAGTCTGCCGAATACTGGGATATCGCGGCAACCATGGATGCCGGTGCAGATGCGAGTCCCCGATCGTTCGGAGCACGTCTGGTCAACGTCGACGGCTCCCGCGTTGCGGCAGGTCGCGACTTCGGCCCCGACGCCGTTCTGAAGACCGACGGTGTCATCGTGCTCGACGAGGCCTATGCCCGTCGCCTGGCCGATGCGCTGTCCGGTGTCGCGTTGACGGTGTCGTCGGCCGAGAGCAAGCCGTACACGCGCAAGCCCTATGCGCCGTTCATGACGTCAACGTTGCAGCAGGAAGCCGGCCGTAAGCTCCGGTTCTCGTCCGAACGCACGATGCGCATCGCGCAGCGGTTGTACGAGAACGGTTACATCACCTACATGCGTACCGACTCGACGACCTTGTCCGAGTCGGCGATCGCCGCGGCCCGTTCGCAGGCCACCCAGCTGTACGGCGCCGAGTATGTCCACGCGACACCCCGCCAGTACACCCGCAAGGTCAAGAACGCCCAGGAAGCGCACGAAGCGATCAGGCCCGCCGGCGATGTCTTCGCGACTCCGGGCGAACTGCATGCGCGGCTCGATACCGACGAATTCAAGCTGTACGAGCTGATCTGGCAGCGTACGGTCGCGTCGCAGATGGCCGACGCCAGAGGCACCACCCTCACGCTCCGCATCACCGGCACCGCCGGGACGGGTGAGGTGTGCACGTTCTCGTCGTCGGGTCGCACGATCACGTTCGCCGGGTTCCTCAAGGCCTACGTCGAAAGCGTCGACGAAGAGGCAGGTGGTCAGTCGGACGACGCGGAGTCGCGGCTACCCAACCTCAGCGAGGGCTCTGCAGTCACCGCGACGAAGCTGGACCCGGATGGGCACTCGACCAACCCGCCGGCCCGTTTCACCGAAGCGAGCCTGATCAAGACTCTCGAAGAGCTGGGTATCGGGCGTCCGTCGACCTACGCGTCGATCATCAAGACGATTCTCGATCGCGGCTATGTCTACAAGCGTGGCAGCGCGCTGGTGCCTTCGTGGGTGGCGTTCGCGGTGATCGGTCTGCTCGAGGCTCATTTCGGTCAGCTCGTCGACTACGACTTCACCGCAGGTATGGAGGACGATCTCGATGAAATCGCCTCGGGTCAGGAGCAGCGCAGTGCCTGGCTGTCGCGGTTCTATTTCGGTGGCGAGCACGGCGACGAGGATTCGGTTGCCCGCAAGGGCGGCCTGAAGAAGCTGGTCGGGCAGAACCTCGAAGACATCGATGCTCGCGAGATCAACTCGATTCGGCTGTTCGATGATGCAGAGGGTCGCGAGATCCACGTGCGAGTGGGCCGGTTCGGTCCGTACCTCGAGCGGATGGTCGCCGACCCCGACAATCCCGAGGCCGATCCGATCTCGCAGCGCGCGAACCTGCCAGAGGACCTGCCGCCGGACGAGCTGACCCTCGAATACGCGGAGAAGTTGTTCTCCACCCCGCAAGAGGGTCGGGTTCTCGGTGTCGACCCGGCGACCGGACACGAGATCGTCGCTCGCGAAGGTCGCTTCGGTCCGTACGTCACGGAGTTGCTGCCCGAGCCGAAGCCTGAGCCGGAGCCGGAACCCGATGTCGCCCCCGTACCGGTCGAAGAGCTGACGAGCGGCGGCGCAACGAAGACCGCAACCAAGACGGCCGCGAAGAAGACGGCCAAGAAGGCGCCGGCGAAGAAGGCCGCGAAGAAGGCCACCGGCCCGAAGCCGCGCACGGCATCTCTCCTCAAGACGATGGAGTTGTCGTCCGTCACTCTCGACGACGCTCTGCGGTTGCTGTCGCTACCGCGTGTGGTCGGTGTCGATCCGGAATCCGGTGACGAGATCACCGCGCAGAACGGTCGTTACGGTCCGTATCTGAAGAAGGGCACCGACTCGCGTTCGCTGGCGACCGAGGAACAGATGTTCACGGTCACTCTCGACGAAGCCTTGAAGATCTACGCAGAGCCGAAGCGTCGCGGACGTCAGGCAGCGGCAGTTCCGCCGTTGCGTGAACTCGGTGTCGATCCGGTCAGCGAGAAGCCGATGGTGATCAAGGACGGTCGCTTCGGTCCGTACGTCACCGACGGTGAAACCAACGCGAGCCTGCGCAAGGGCGACGAGGTCGGCACGATCACCGACGAACGAGCATCCGAGCTGCTGGCGGATCGTCGTGCCCGCGGGCCCGCGAAGAAGACGACCAAGAAGGCGGCGAAGAAGACTCCCGCCAAGAAGACCGCAGCGAAGAAGACCGCAGTCAGGAAGGCAGCGGCGAAGAAGGCGCCCGCCAAAAAGGCCGCAGCGAAGAAGACCGCAGCCGACGGGCCGACCGACTGATCTGATCTGCCCTGACCGAGGCCGTCGGTGCCGATCGCTACGCTGAGCCACATGCCCGGAGTATTCGATCGTCTCGTCGGTCAACGTGATGTCGAGACCGATCTGGTGGGTGCGGCGGTAGCCGCGCGCACCGGCGTCTCCGGCTCTGCGATGACGCACTCCTGGCTGTTCACAGGCCCGCCCGGATCAGGACGCTCCGTTGCAGCCCTGTGCTTCGCGGCGGCACTGCAGTGCACCGACGACGCAACACCCGGATGTGGTCGCTGTCACGCATGCACCACCACGATGGCGGGCACCCACGGCGATGTTCGACGTGTGGTTCCCGAAGGCCTGACGATCAGTGTCAAGGCGATGCGCGAGATCGTGCAGGTCGCGTCGCGTCGACCGAGTACCGGGCGTTGGCAGGTCGTGGTCATCGAAGATGCCGACCGCCTCACCGAAGGCGCCGCGAACGCGCTGCTCAAGGTCGTCGAGGAGCCGCCGCAGCGCACGGTCTTCCTACTGTGTGCACCGTCGGTGGATCCGGAGGACATCTCGGTGACCTTACGGTCGAGGTGCCGGCACGTCGGGCTCATCACTCCGAGCGTCCACTCGATCGCCCAGGTCCTCCGCGACGTCGACGGTATCGCTGAGGATGCCGCGCAGTGGGCCGCGTCGGTCAGCGGTGGTCATGTGGGTCGTGCTCGACGTCTCGCCACAGACGCGGCGGCCCGCGACAACCGCGCCCGCGCTCTCGATGTCGCGGGCGCCGTCCTTCGACCCGCCACCACCTATACGTCTGCGGAAGAACTCGGTCGGCGCGCGGAGGCCGAAGCCAAAGAGATCAGCGCAGACCGCGACGAACGCGAAACCGAAGAACTCAAGACCGCTCTCGGTGCCGGGGGAACAGGTAAAGGAGCTGCGGGTGCTCTGCGAGGTTCGGCGGGGATACTCAAGGAACTCGAACGCACCCAGAAGTCACGCAAGACCCGCACCGAGCGCGACATCATGGACCGTGCCCTCATCGACCTTGCCGGGCTGTACCGGGATGCACTCGCGCAGTCGATGGGCGCTGCGACGACGCCCAACCATCCCGACATGGCCGACCGCGCCCGCGACCTCGCCTCCCGAGCGAAGCCCGAAAGGCTCCTCGACTGCATCGAAGCGATCCTCGACTGTCGCGAAGCGCTCGCGCAGAACGTCAAACCCCGTTTCGCGCTGGCCGCGATGGCGGCTCGTCTGAGCGCCGCGTTTCGGTGAGTTTCCTGCCGGTTTGCGTCGGGCGGGGGGTTTTCGGCTAGACTTCGGTCGCCGCAAGGCGCGCTGCCTTAGCTCAGTCGGTAGAGCATTTCACTCGTAATGAAAAGGTCGAGAGTTCGATTCTCTCAGGCAGCTCAGAGGTGAAGGCCCCGTCCACATGGACGGGGCCTTCACCGTTCTCGACCTTCCACCGGATCTGCGTGGATCATGGGCACCATGCTGATGGAACTGTTCTCCCTCATCCTGATTCTCGGTGCGCTGGCAGTTGTGCTTCCGATGGCGATTCGAGTCTTCCGTAACCGCGACGATCGCTAGGTGCGCGATCCGCCTCCGGGGAGTTCCGCATCTCTCGACAAGCTGCGGTGTGACGCCCATGCTCGATACATGAGCGAGTCGTTGAAGAGGCGAGTGCGCGACAAGATCCTCCGACAGCGTGCCGAGGACGGGGGCCGGCCCGTCGGGGACGCCGAGGGAGACGACCCCAGGGCCATGGACCTGGACCACGATCTGATGTTGCTCGATCGCGCAGAGGAAGATGACGCCGTAGTACAGGCGCTTGCGGAGAAGTACTGGGTGCCCTGAGAGCAGTAAAACTCCGTTGACCTGGCGATTTGGTGTTCCGGCAGGTCCTCGCGTAACTTATTCCAGGTCAGAGCGACACGGACACCGACCCGGACCGCAAGGTCAGGGACAACGAGGTTGGACGAAGACGCCTGAATTTCACTGGTACGACACCTTCTGGTAAGGTTTNACCGCCCCTGGTTCCGAACACCACACGGATTTGCGTCCGTGAGTGAAACGAACTAGGCTGGAACAGTTGCCTCGGAACGAGCCGGATGATGTCCGGTGAGTGATGATGTGTGCGTGTTCTTTGAGAACTCAACAGTGTGCCGATGAATGTCAGTGCCAAATATTTTTGGTGCGATCACCGAAATTGTTTCGGTGATCGAAATTGTGCTGATCATCACATTCTTCCGTCTGTGGTGGTCAGTGTTTTGCTAGTTTGAGTTTTTTTGCTAGTGATTTGGCTCGATGTCTTTGACTGATTGACTCTTTCGGGAGTGAAATCAAGAGTCTTTA
>NZ_JALKAI010000014.1:0-96215 GCF_023015605.1 Rhodococcus sp. F64268 | reverse complement strand
TGCGCCGATGGTACTGCACTCGTCAGGGTGTGGGAGAGTAGGTCGCCGCCGTGCATTCGTTCCGAGAGGGACCCCACAATGTGGGGTCCCTCTCGTGTTTGTGTAGGTAAATGGAGCCGGGGAGTGCGGGGATGATTTCCCCGCACTCCCCGGCTCCTTTTGTTTTCAGTATGTGGGTTTCGTGTGGGGCCTGGTGACATTCGCTCGGGGTGCCGGTTTCGATTTCGGGTGCCCACCAGGGGTGGGAAGTGCGCGGGTGAGTCGTGGTGCCCAACCGCTCGTCGGCCAGCGCTTGAGCCCGAGACGATCCGGAGTCAGCCGTGTATTGACGAACGCCATCTCGAGCTCGGGGTCGGATTCCCCGCGGAACCGGTAGAGAATTGTGCCGCCGTTTTCTTCGGTGCGGGCACCCGCTTCCCAACCTGTCGCTCGATATACGCCGCGCACTATGTTGTCGGCGACGACGATGATGGGCAGTCCGTCGATTCCTCGGGCTGCGGTCCCTGCCGGCCAGGGGCGCGAAGCGAGTTCACGCACGGCCTCCGTCGACGCCTTCTTGGCCTCGTTGATACGCAGAACCACACACGGCGTGGGAGGTTCGGGCGCGGCCTGGGCCGAGTACTGACGCACGATCTCCGAAATCGGAATTGCGGTGCGGTCGGCTTCCGATTCCTCGTTCGTACCCGCGAGGTTCGTCAGTACCGGTTCTCCGCGATGCGGTTCGAGGAGCCCGAGCGAGCTGATGACTGCCTGCGCGACATCACTTGCCGTGTGCTCTGGATCGGACGCGGGGCGCAGCGCATCCGCGATGATGAAGTGTTCGACCGAGTAGCCGGAGTCGTAGACCGCCTTGATGCGACGGATTGCCGCCTCGGTTTCAGGCGTCGCGACCGGCGCCTTCTCTTTCGACTCCTCGAGTTTGTGGTTCTCACCGAGCGCTGTCCAGGTGAGCGTGAAGATGCGATTGGCTCTGCCGATCCCGACGTAGAGGATGCTGCGGTCGCGGGAGTCCACAATCGCGTAGACATACGCACCGAGCTGGTCGATCACGTTCTTCTGGAGTGGTTTGGGTGTCGGCGTCCGGTCGTCGACCTTGGTGACGATAGCGCGCAGAACGGTCAGCCGGAGTGCTACGGGAACTGCACCGGCAGCACCCCCGAACAGTTCGCGGTTGGCGGAGTCGATCGAACTGAATGTGCGTCCACTGTTGCGTGCCAGGGCACCCAGCGCGAGCGTGAACTCGGAGAGTCTCTGCCGTGGGTCGTCCGCAGTTTCCGGAAGCTCATTGCTGGTCAGGAACATCTGGATTTCCGGAGACTCCAGCAATGTCTGAGCGATGTTCAGAGGAACTGTCCACACGGTGCGCATGGAAGCGACTCTAGGCCAATACAGGGCGGAGGAACCGTTTCCGGGGACGGCTGCGTCGCACAGTTTTCGATCTTCATTCCGGAGTGGACGTCCGTACGGTCGATGAGTGGATTCTATGGGTGGATCGATCCGAACTCGAGGGGTATCGATGCAGGTAGGAGTGGTGCAGGTAGCTCTACTCACGAGAGGAAGCACTGTGCTGTGAGAAGTCTCCTCGCCGTGGGGTCTTCAATAACGGCACCGATGCCGCTCGGCGACGACTTGTCGCATACGGTATAGATCGTGAGCAGCCCAGACTCTGATGCCGTTCGTCCTGCGGCAACCCCAGCGTCCAACTGGCCCGCGCTCTTGACCTGGCGATCGCTGGACGCGCCCCGGATGGAATCGGTACGTGTGCAGCTGAGCGGCCAGCGCATCAAGGCGACCGGCCGCATCGTCGGAGCCGAATGTTCCGAACATCCGGCGTTCAGCGCCTCCTACGACCTCGTGACGGATGAGGACGGAGTCACTCGTCGGCTGTCGGTGCGCACGACGATGGCAGCCGGTGAGCGGCACATGTCCATCAGCCGGTCCGGAGAGGGCATCTGGATGGTGGACAGTGGGACGCACCATCAGCGAGCATCATTCGGTGGGGCGCTCGACGTCGATGTGATCCTCAGCCCATTCTTCAATGCCCTGCCGATCCGGCGTTATCGCCTGCAGGAAGGCGCCGACGAACTCGAAGTTCCTGTCGTGTACGTCAATCTGCTCGACCTGACGGTGCAGGAAGCCACGGTGATCTACAGCAGCGCCGCCGACGGGATCCACGTTCTGTCGCCGGTGTCGTCTTCCTCCGTCACGGTCGACGAAGACGGATTCGTCGTCACCTACCGCGGGTTGGCCGAACGCATCTAGTTTTCGTCGACGCCCTCCACTGCCAGCGCGACCGCAAGCGCCGCGGACTCCGCGGGGTGGCTACCGTGCCCTCCGGTACCTGCGGTGAGCCCGACGATCTGCAGTCCGATGCCTGCGCCGGGCGCGGGCACCGAGATCGCGGGTACACCCAGCACACTGAACGGGATGCAGCGTTGGAGCAGGGGCGCTCGCAGCTCTGCGGGATCGCTGTTCAGGCTTGCCGATCGGATGCTCGTAGTGGCAGTGATCAGCGCGTCGAGGTTCTCGGTGCGACGCAACCGCTCGAGGACACCGTGCCGGAGCCTCTGAGCCGTCCGTAGCGCACGGAGGTACTCGTGGGCGGGTCGATCCCTCTGAGCCTCCAGGAGGGCAGCCGTGGGCGCCTGATAGCGACCAGGGTCGGCCTCGAACCTGTCGCGGTGGGTTTCGTATGCCTCGGACCCGGTGATGATCGGATACACGCCGAGTAGATCGTCCGTTTCGGGCAGTGCGACATCCACGACGTCGGCGCCGAGATCTGTGAGGGTCCGGCAGGCCAGGTCTGCTGCAGCGTCGAACTCCGTGCCGGCGAGGTCCCAGATTCCGCCGCGGAGCCGGCCGATTCTCAGACCTGACACCGGGGAACGCAGATGCGCGACCCCTGGCATCGCCCCCCATGCGAGTGCGGTGTCGAGGCTGTCGGTGGTGAGCAGACCGACGTGGTCGAAGGTTGTGGACAGCGGAACGATGCCGTCGACGGGTAGTGCCCCGCTGCTCGGCTTGAATCCAGCGATGCCGCACAACGCGGCAGGTGTGCGGACGCTGCAACCGGTGTCGGTGCCGATGGCGACCGGTACGATGCCCTTTGCGACGAGCACCGCGGAACCGGAGGACGATCCTCCGCTGATGAGGGCAGGATCGTGTGGATGAGCAGCCGGACCCGAGGCGTTGACGAGGCCGGTCGGTCCGTACGCGAACTCGTGCAGGTGCGTCTTCGCGACGACGATCGCACCGGCTTCACGCAACTTTTCGATGATGCGGGCGTCCCGGTCGGCCGCCGGTTCGTCGGCGAGGACATTGCTGCCGCAGCGCGTCGGCAGCCCCGCGACATCGATGTTGTCCTTGACCGCGATCGCAACGCCGTGCAGCGGACCGATCCAGTTACCCGCAGCGATCTCGGCGTCCGCATGCGCTGCGCTCTCGAGTGCTGCAGCGTCGTCGCGGGCTGCCACGATGTTGGACCAGGGTGTGCCTGCCAGCGAGTCGAGATCTGCGAGGACTCGGCGGACGTGCTCGGTCGCGGTGAGTTTTCCGGTGGTGAGGGCGGCAGCGGTATCGCGAAGGTTCGTCACATCCACACACCTCCTTGCCGTCCGGCTTCCCTCAGGCGTTCGATCCAATTGTCGTCGCCGGGGATGATCCCGGTGATCGGATGGCGTCGGCGCTGTTCGTAACGCGTGCGGGCAGCGTGACCGCGACGAGTGAGGTCGCCGGTGCTGCCGTTCGCGAGTTGCTCACGTGCCGCGCGTAGGACGTCGAGGGTCTCGTCCAGGGTCTCGAGAAGTGCAGTGGCGTTTCCTTCGCACATCGCGTCGACGAGGCCGGGTGCGGTCGCCGCGACACGTGTCCCGTCGCGGAACGATCCGGCTGCGAGCCCGAGCGCAAGGTCGCCGCCCGCGGCTCCGGAGATCGCGAGTGCTTCGGCCAGCAGATGCGGCAGATGGGAGATCCGCGCGACCGCGGCATCATGCTCGCGGGATTCGGCGGGGACGACGACAGAACCGCAGTCGAGGGCAAGTGCGGCGACCTGCTGCCACAACTCGGGATCCGTGTCGTCGTCGACGGTGACGACCCACACGGCGTCGCGGAAGAGGTCCGCGGATCCGGCTTCCCACCCCGACTCGGCTGTCCCGGCCATCGGATGACCCCCGACGAAGCGCGCCGAGAGTCCGCGAGCCGCGACCGCGTCGGCGATCTGTGCTTTCACGCTGACGACGTCGGTGAGTGCCACGTTCGGTGCGTGCTCGGCGATCGCGGCCAGAATCGAGTCGACTGCAGGCACCGGCACGGCGAGCACCACCAGTGCTCGAGCTTCTTCCGCACGCGCCAGTGTGGCTGCGAGGTCGGTGGATGCATCGAACCCGTCCGCGACGGCGGCATCCACCGCATGTGCCGACCGGTTGTACCCCCAGGCTCGACGGCCCGTCGCTGTCGCGGCCCGGAGGACGGATCCGCCGATCAGACCGAGACCGAGTACACAGATTGGGGGCGCGGCGGCAGGTGTGGACACCGCTTCAGATTGGCATATTCACCGGTGGGCTTCATTCGTGGGACCGGGCCGACTACCGTTGCGCGCATGGCTGCACAGCGTGTCGGGGACAAGAGCCCCGCGGTGAGTTCGACAGAGGACTTCGAAGGTTTTGCCGTTGCAGTGACGCGTGAGGACGGACGCTGGAAGTGCCGTGCACTGTCAGCATCGGTATTGACGAGCCTCGACGCTGCGGTGACGGAATTGCGTGAGCTCCGGAGCTCCGGAGCAGTGTTCGGCCTGCTCAATGTGGACGACGAGTTCTTCATCGTCGTTCGCCCTGCACCGGCCGGCACTCAACTGTTGTTGTCGGACGCCTCGATGGCCGTGGATTACGACATCGCGGCCGATGTTCTCGATGCACTGAACGTCGAGATTCCGGATATCGACCCCGACGAACTCGACGATGTGGAGCCCTGGGAAGAAGGCGACCTCGCGATCCTGGCCGACATGGGGCTGCCCGAGCCGGTGCTGGCGGTGATCCTGTCGGAGACGGATCTGTATCCCGACGAGCAGATCGACGAGATTGCGCAGCGACTCGGATTCGACGACGTGTTGAGCACGACGCTCGACAAGATGAATTAGATGGGATTGCGCGACGACGAGGAGCTGATCCGGGCCGCGTTGGAAGCAGCGGCCGCTGCGCCCACCGGGGATGTCCCGGTGGGCGCGGTGGTGTTCGCAGCCGACGGCACCGAGCTCGCTCGTGGCGCGAACTCACGCGAGGCGACCGGTGATCCGACAGCTCACGCCGAGGTGCTGGCGCTGAGGGCCGCCGCGCAGGTCTACGGGGACGGCTGGCGGCTCGAGGGTGCGACTCTCGCCGTGACATTGGAACCGTGCACGATGTGCGCTGGTGCGCTGGTGCTTGCTCGGGTGTCGCGGGTGGTCTTCGGTGCGTGGGAGCCGAAGACGGGCGCTGTGGGGTCGCTGTGGGACGTCGTACGCGATCGTCGGCTGACGCATCGCCCCGAGGTTCGGGGCGGGGTGTTGGAGGAAGAGTGTGCGGAGATGTTGGAAGTGTTCTTCCGTGGCCAGCGCACGCCTCCGGTCGGGTCATGACCAGGCGATTTCGGCACAGCCACCCTATCCGGTAAAGTCTTCTAGCGGTGGCGTGTCCGAGCGGCCTAAGGAGCACGCCTCGAAAGCGTGTGACGGGTAACCCCCGTCCGTGGGTTCAAATCCCACCGCCACCGCCACGAGTCCCTCACCTGTTCACGCAGGTGGGGGACTTTCTGTTGTGAGTGCGACCGCGCACGCAAAAGGCATCCGCGCGTTGTCGGCACCGCGCGGATGCCTATTGCGGTTGTGTTTCTCGAGGTCCAGCGGCGGTCGGCGGAGGATCTCGGGGCTTCACCCCAGCCGTTCGGTGAGAACTGCGGCACCTGCGCCTGTCAGTTCCACTGCAACCCCTCGGCGCCCCGCCATGGTCATCAGCACCGCTTCTCCTGGGCCGCGTGCCTCGGGGCCTCTGCCGTGTGCCCAGTCGACGTCGGTTGCGACGAGGCGGACTCCACGTGCTTTCCAGAATCCGCGCAGCGGGGGCGCCGTCACGGCGAACGGAAGGGCGTAGCGCAGGCGTTCAGGTGGGATCGCGCGTGCGAGGCCGAGGGGACGGCGGATGTCCTGATGGTGGATGAGGGCGTCGACCAGCCCGACCCGCCCACCGAACCGGGAGGTGGCACCTTGTGGATCGAGGTGGCTCCGCAGGAACTCGAGTAGTGCGTCGGGCCCCAGTCGGTCGTAGTCGGCGAGCGCCACTTCGTTGAGCTTCCATGGCCGGAAGCGAGTGCGGGCAACTCGTCTCAGCAGGTCCGAGGTGCCGTGTTCCTCATAACTGATCATGTGCGCGACCACGTCCCGCACCGTCCATCCTTGGCAGAGACTCGGGTGCTCCCATTGTTGCGGCGACAAAGTCTCCAGGAAATCGGCGAGGTCGGCTCGTTCGTCGTGGGCCAAGGCCATGACTGAACTGCTCATATTCACAGGGTACGACCGCGACCGTTGACCGAAAGGCAGCCGCGCGTTGTCGGCGTCTCGCGGCTGCCTCTCTCCGGTGCCCTTCCGCTGATGTTCAGGGGCGTGATGTTCAGGGGCGGCCGATCAGACGCTGCACGACCTCGAGCAGTTCGTCGACGTCTTCAGGCGGAGTGTCGTTGGTCTCGCCGGACATCGCCGCGCTGTAGTAGAGGCCGTCGCCGATCAACATGACAGCGCGCGCGGTAGCGGGGTCGGTGACAGTGTCCGCAAGGACGTCCATCCAGCCCTGGCTGATCCGAGTCAGTGCCAGGCGGGCTCGCGGGATCGCGTTCTGGCTCAGCCGTGTGGTGGCGATGATGGCGCGGTCGAGTGGTGTGTCGGCGTAGACGGACGTGCGGATGTAGTAGGCGGCCGGACCCTCGGGGGCGTCCCGCATGAGTGCGGCATCCCCCGCGGCGAGTTCTTCGACGTGATCGGCCAGGCCCTCGACGAGGGCGTCCTTCGAGGGGAAGTGATAGAGCAGGCCGCCTTTCGATACTCCGGCAGCGGCGGCGACGGCGTCGAGGGTTGCGGCGCGTTCACCCTGTTCGAGAAGGATGGTCACGAAGGCGTCGAGCAGTTTGGCGCGGGCAGCGGGAGGGGGTGGCACGGGGCAGATGATACGACCCCCGTTGCTATACCGTCCAGATGGTACAGTAACGAGGGTTCGATCCCGATCTCTTTCGAAAGCCCGATAACCGTGTCGTTCACGCCTGTCTCATCACCGGACGCAACCGCAGATGTTCCCAAGGCCGGCCCCCGCGAGTGGGTGGCCCTTGCGGTCCTCATGCTCCCGGTGTTGCTGGTCTCGGTCGACAACACCGTGCTCGCGTTCGCACTACCCGAGATCTCCGCGGCGCTGCGGCCGAGCGGGGCGCAGCAGCTGTGGATCATCGACATCTACCCGTTGATTCTGGCGGGCCTGCTCGTCTCGATGGGCAGCTTCGGCGACCGCATCGGGCGGCGGCGCCTGCTGCTGATCGGCGCAACCGGGTTTGCAGCGGTCTCTGTGATTGCGGCCTATGCGCCGTCGGCGGAAGCGCTGATCGCGTCGCGTGCGGCACTGGGCTTCTTCGGGGCGATGCTGATGCCCTCGACACTGTCGTTGCTGCGCAACATCTTCCTCGACACGGAGCAACGTCGGCTCGCGATCGCGGTGTGGGCGTCGTGTTTCGCGGCGGGGGCCGCGCTCGGTCCGATCGTCGGCGGGTTCCTTCTCGAACACGCGTGGTGGGGCTCGGTGTTCTTGCTCGCTGTGCCGGTGCTGATCCCGCTGCTCGTTCTGGGCCCGGTCTTCGTACCGGAATCCCGGGACCCCACACCGGGACGTATCGACGTGGTGAGCATTGCACTGTCGATGCTCGCGCTCGCACCGCTGGTGTTCGCAATCAAGAATCTCGCCAACGGCAAATCGGTCGTCGTGACGGCTGCATTCGCCGTTGTCGGGGTCGTTTCGCTCGTGTTGTTCGTGCGACGTCAGCTGCGCCGGCCGGACCCCATGCTCGACGTGCGGCTGTTCCGTGTGCCCACATTCAGCGGTGCGGTCCTGGTGAACTTGCTCTCGGTGGTCTCGTTGGTCGGGTTCCTGTTCTTCGTTTCCCAACACCTCCAGCTGGTGATCGGGCAGAGCCCGATGCAAGCCGGTCTGAGCCTGGTTCCTGGGCTGGGTGTGATGGTGGTGGCGGGCCTGGCGGTGGTCGTGTTGGTGCGGTGGGTCCGGCCGTCGACGGTCATCGTGTCGGCGTTGTTGCTGTCGGCACTCGGATACGCGCTCGTGTTGATGCTGGCCTCACCGACGGCCGTCGCACCGATCGTCGTCGCGTTCGCGGTTCTCGGAGCAGGGATCGGTGCCGCCGAGACTCTGTCGAACGACCTGATCGTCTCGAGCGTGCCGCCGGAGAAGGCCGGCGCGGCGTCGGCGGTGTCCGAGACGGCGTATGAAATGGGCGCGGTGTTGGGAACAGCCGTGCTCGGCTCGATCCTCACCGCCTCCTACGGCGCAAATCTGCGGGTGCCTGCCGGCCTCGACCCGGAAGCCGCGGCCGCCGCTCGGGAAACCTTGGGCGGTGCTCACGCCGTTGCCGACGCCCTGCCCGCGGAGCAGGCGGCGGCCCTGCTCGGAGCCGCGGGTGAGGCGTTCGACAGCGGTGTGACCATCACGTCGGGAATCGGAATGATGCTCATGGTGATCTCCGCGCTGCTAGCAGCGCGAATGCTCACCAGGCGCGCACCTGCTTCACGATGATGACGTTTCCCGAATTCCGACGGTCGGGGCATCGGTTGCGGACCCGGCCCGGGGAACGGTGAAGGTCGCGGCGACACACGCGATGGCGACGACGAAGCACGCCACGACATACCAGAGGCTGCCGATGGGATCGCCGTTGTCGGTGACACCGTCGACCGCCGAGAAATAGTCGGGCAACGCGGTGACCCAGAGGACCGCCAACACACCGAGGTACGCCAGCGAGAACCGTTGGACGAACACGTTCGTGTGGGCGGGAGTGTCGGATTCGCCGCGGCGCAACCGCGACCACTGGCGAGCGAGCACCCAGATCGCAACCACACACAGGACGACGAGTTCGAGTGCGTACATGAACCCGCGCACCCTCGTGCTTCCCATCCCGATGATGGTCGCGGGCATCGGGAGGACGAACGTCCCCACGGAGGCAAGTACTCCGATCGCGATTGTGCGCCACACCAATTGGAGGCCGGAGAAGCTTTCGCCCTGGTCGACGTGGCGGCCGACGAAGAACTGCACACACAGTGCCAGGGACATCGGCCACAGTGCCGCGAACACCACGACGCTCGGCAGCGGGACCGAGTCGAAGAACGGTTGGTTGATCGGGTTCTCGAGCGACCACTCCCACCAGCGCAATTGCGGACCGAGGTGGTCGAAGATCTCGTAGAAGGCGTGATGGACGAATCCCACACACACTGCGCCGAGGAGAACGCCGTACTTGCGGAACACGCCGAGCATCCGCACGATCTCGAACGACAGTGTCGCGAGCAAGGGATAGATCGCGACGATGTAGAGCGGCAGTCTGCCCCACATGAATTCGACGGTGAATACGTTGTGCGCGAACATCGTGTCGACGTGCTGTTCGATCCCGAACGCGGCCGGGAAGTACAGGGGCGGTTCGATGATGAAAAGATATGCGCATGCGCCCAGCCACAACACCAGGTTGGTGGGGTCGCCGTGCCGGCGCAGTCGCACGATGGCGTAGACGAGTGCGAGCACGGCGCCGACGACGATGGTGAGTTCGAGTACCGGCAACGTCCAGTTCTCGAGCGCCAGCGGATTGCGGAATTCGACGAGCCCGCCGGCCTCGTCGCAGGAGAAGCCGAGTCTCGTCGCGAGGTCTTCGAAGGTGGGCGAACACAGATCCGACATCAATTGACCCCCGGTGCAGCGGTTTCCGCGGTGTACCACTTTGTGACGTCGTATCCGGCGTCGAAGCGCTCGAACCACAGCCCGGCAAGTTCGGGCAGATCTTCATGCTCGGGGTTGTGCTTCGGCATCTGGCTTCGGATGATGCCGCGCAGCGCGATGAGCTGTTCGCCGAGTCCGAGGTCGTCGAATGCACGTGGCATCGGCCCGGCATTTGCGGCCTGCATTCCCGGAATCATCTGGAGCAGCTTCTGTTTACGCCGATACGACGCGAACATCGACAGTGCGTCGATCTTGCGGTCTTCGAGAGGGACGTGCTTGTTGAAGCCCGCGCACGCGATTCGGATGACGTCGAGTACGTGTTTGAACACCGAGGCGGCGACGCGCATGCGGTAGACGTCGCTGCCGACGACGGAGTCGTAGATGATCAGGGCCGAACTTCGATGCTCGACTTCCTCGACGAAATGCCAGATGAACAGGGACGCGACCCGGTCGTCGCCGGGGCGGAACAGCGACGCGTCGTTGTCGAGCATGAGTTTGAAGACGGGGGTGAAGGTCGCTTCGAGGTCTGCGGTGTATGCCAGTCGGTACTTCAGCGACGTCTCGGCGGTGAGCGTGTCGTAGGCCCCGATCACCTCGTCGAGCGTTTCCTGCAGGCCCGGGTATCTCTTGATCAGCGCGCGGACGTGCTGGCGATGCGCGGTCGAGTGCTGTCCTTCCTGGCGCATGAACGCGTCGGCTTCCTCGGCGACCGTGTCGTCGGCGAATTGCGGTTTCGCCTCGGTGATCATCTGGACGATCATCTTCTCGAAACCGACTGCGAGGAACGAGACGGCGTTGGCCATGCTCGAGAAGGCGGGGTTCTCGGGGTTCCACAGGAATGGCACGTCGTGGTCCTCGAACGCGAAACGCATCTTGCGGACGTGCAGGTTTGTCATTTCTTCTACCTCGTTCTCGGGGCTGTCCGGTCGGGTCGGGGCAGGTAGGACCGACGATTTGGAAGCATCATACGTCTGGGCGCAAATCTGTATGATGACTTTCGTGTAAATCTCCCGGCATACCACTCAGGGATTGGGCTGCGTGATAATGTCGGGCCCCTCATTTCAGGAGGCGGGTGTGGCACGTAGGCGAGGGTGGGGTGGGAGTCCACCCGGGAGCGACGACGAGGCGACGCGGCGCATCGTCGACACTGCGGTCGACCTCATAGCTCGGACCGGTGCGGCGATCAGCATCGCCGAGGTCGCGGAATCGCTGGGCGTGATCCGGCAGACGGTCTACCGGTATTTCCCCAGCGCGGATGCGCTGATGAAGGCTGCGGCCATCGCGTCGGTCGCAGGGTTCCTCGACCGTCTGGCCGACTGTGTCGAGGGCATCGTCGACCCCGTCGACGCGACCGTCGAAGCCGTCGTCTTCACCCTCGCGGAAGTGCGCCGCACTCCGCACCTGGGGCTTCTACTGTCGAGTTCGTACGCGAACGTCCACCCCGAGAACATGACATCCGACGAGGCGCAGGCCTTCGGTATGACCATGATCCGGCGGTTCGATGTCGAGTGGGAGAGTCACGGTTACGACGACGCGTCGCTACACGAACTCGTCGAATACCTTCTGCGGACTATGCAGTCGTTCTTCGTCTCTCCAGGCAACCCGCCGCGCACCGACGACGAGATGCGTCGTTATCTGCGCCGGTGGGTGGGGCCCGCGGTCGTGGCTCGAGTCGTTGCTCGATGACGAGCAACGCCGATTCTCGCGGAGGAATTCGGCGGAGAGTGCCCGGCGGGATCGAAACGTCTTCTAATCTCGCCCCATGCGGAAAGCTGCGTGGGTGCTCGTTGCCGTCGTCCTGATCGCGTTGCTGGGCTTCTTCGTCGCGCCATGGGTCTACGGCAACTTCATCGCGGAGGACGATGCACCGGCCGCATCGGTATCGACGTCCGGCGCGGAGGCCGCAACCGGTGAACTCGACGGCGAGTGGACCGTGACCCCGGGCGCCGACCCCAACCGGACCGCGGCGGGTTACACAGTGCACGAGATCCTGAGGGGCGCCGACGTCACCGTGGTGGGGAGCACCGACCAGGTTTCGGGCACTGCAACGATCGCCGACGAATCTCTCACCGCAGCCGAGATCACCGTCCGGGTCGACGGTATCGCCACCGACATCTCCCAACGCGACGGTCAGTTCCGCGGAATGGTGATGGACACCGCGAACCACCCGACCGCGACTTTCACGTTGACCGAGCCCGTGAACGTGTCGTCGTTGCCGACGGACGGCACCGTCGCCACTGTGCCGGCGACCGGCATCCTCACTCTGCGCGGCGAAGAGCGCCCCGTAACGGTGGACGTCGACGTTCTGCGCACCGGCGGGAGCATCGTGGCGTCCGGCAGCATTCCTGCCACCTGGACCGACTGGGGAATCGAGCCTCCCGACCTCGGATTCGTCGCGGTCGACCAGTCCGGAAGTGTGGACTTCCTGATCACCCTCGAGATGGGCTGACCGGCTCCGTCTCGGGCTGCACCGGCGCCCAGCCGGGCGGGCCGAACGCGTACCCGAGTTTGTGGCGCCAGCATGTCGCTGATCGCCAGTCGCGGGCGATCGCCCGGTACTCGTGGGTCTGCAGTTTCCAGATCTCGAAGGTGCCGACCGGTGTGGTCAGTCCGTAGACGGGTCGTTGCTCTTCGGCCTTGAACGTGCCGAACATCCGATCCCAGATGATGAGGATGCCGGCGTAGTTGCGGTCGAGGTATTCGGCATCGGACCCGTGGTGCACCCGGTGGTGCGACGGCGTGTTGAACACGAACTCGATCGGTGCGGGCAGTGTGCCCACTCGCTCGGTGTGCACGAAGAACTGGTAGACGAGACTCACGGAGAATCCCACGAACACCATCCACGGTGGGATGCCGAGAAGGGGCAACGGCAACCACATGATGATCTCGCCGCTGTTGTTCCATTTCTGGCGCAAAGCGGTTGCGTAGTTGAAGTACTCACTCGAATGGTGTGCTTGATGAGTCGCCCAGATGAGCCGGACCCGATGCGCCATCCGGTGATACCAGTACCAGAGGAAGTCGATCCCCAGCAGCAGGACCACCCACGTGTACCAGGCGTCGGCCGGCAGGTGCCACGGTGCGACGTACACCCACAGGGCGGAGTATCCGATGAGTGCGAGCACCTTCCAGCCGGCGCTCGTCACGATCGAGATCAGCCCCATCGAGAGGCTTGCCCGCGCATCGCGCATCTCGTATCCACCGCGCGGAGGGCGGACGCGTCCGTCGGGTCCCGGCTCGGAGCGCTCCAGCGCGCGGGCCGCGACCCACTCGAGGATCAGGAACAGCGCAAACGCCGGTATCGCGAGGGCTACGGGGTCGTGCAACGGTTCGAGCAGCGATCCCCACGCGCTGAACAGGGTCTCCCTCATGACGGGGCCTCCAGGTAGTACGTGGACGACCGTCCAATGTACGCCTCCTGTGTCACCCGTCACTATCGCTGGGTGGGTTGTGCGGATTTCCCCCAGTATTGGTAGGGATTGCCGGTCGAATGTTGCAGGGAGAGCAGAGTGCATATCAGCGCAAGGGTCGATTACGCCGTGCGGACCCTTCTCGAGCTCGCCGCATGTGGCGGCGGCCCGGCCAAGGCGGAAATGCTGGCGACCGCCCAGTCGATCCCGCACAAATTCCTCGAGGCCGTGCTTGCCGACCTTCGCCGGGGTGGTCTCGTTCGTAGCCGTCGGGGCCCGGATGGTGGCTACTGGTTGGCGCGACCGGCCGCCGAGATCTCCATCGCCGACATCATTCGCACGGTGGAAGGGCCACTCGCGTCGGTGCGGGGGGAGCGGCCGGAGAGTGTGGAGTACACGGGGGCGGCCGAGCGGCTGCGGGATGTATGGATCGCGGTGCGGGTGAATCTGCGCGCGGTGCTCGAGGGGGTGACGCTCGCGGATGTGGTTGCGGACGAGCTGTCGGACTTCGTTCGCGACCTGACCTCGGATCCGGGCGCATGGGAGCGCCGCCCCGTGTGAGCTGTATTACTCGCGGTGATCAGGTGTGGCTGATCGCATAAATATTGCAGAACTCTGCAAAGTTACACAGCTCTGCAAAATCTGTACCGTCGTTGAGGTGAGCACTCAACTCGGACTGCGCGACCGCAAGAAAGCCGCCACCCGCGCGGCTCTCGCGGACGCCGCTGCCGAACTCGCGCGCGAACACGGCCTCCATGAGGTCACTGCCGATGCGATCGCCGCGAGGGCCGGCGTTTCGACCCGCACCTTCCACAACTACTTCGCGAGCAAGGAAGAAGCGGTCCTCGTGCACTTCGAGGGCCTGATCGAAACCTGGATCGATCTTCTGCGGCATCGCCCTGCGGACGAGCCCATCATGTCTTCGCTCGAGGAATGTGCCGTCGGGCTCGTAACCGATCCCCAGTGGTCGTTCGACGACATCAGCACCTGCGTCGCGTTCGTCGAAGAGGGCTCGGGTAACGAATCCCGACACATCGAGGTGGCGAAGCGCTCATCGCAGCTGCTCGTCGATGTCATCGCCGAGCGTACGGGCACTGATCCGACCGCGGATATCTACCCCAACCTGGTGCACTACGTCAGTTTGGGAGCGATCAAATCGGCCATCGAGATGTCCATGGCGAGTTCCGCGTCCTCACCGGAAGACCTCATCCGGGAAGCCTTCGAGCTGCTGCGACGGGGACTCTCGTAACACCGCCCCACCACGACCATGTTCGATCGAAGAAAGGGTGCCTGCCGTGGCGACCTACCTCTACCGGATAGGCAAGTTCGCTTACCGGCGTAAAGGCGCAGTCCTGTCGTTCTGGATCGCGTTGCTCGTCCTCTTCGGAGTCGGTGCCGCGACCCTGTCGGGTCCGACAACGGACTCGTTCACACTCCCGGGTACCCCGGCGCAGAACGCGCAGGACCTGATGGCCGAGCGATTCCCGTCGGCCGAGAACCCGATGGATGCGCTCAGCGCGCGCTACGTCTTCGCGGCGCCGGACGGGCAGACGCTCGACGAACCCCAGAACATGGCTGCGGTCGATGAGGTGCTTGCAGCGATCCGGGGGATCGACACGGTCTCCCCACCTGCCAAGATCGACCCCGCCACCGCCACACCCGAACAGCAGGCAGGCGTGCTGACCAATCCGGTCATGGCAGACGCAGGCCTCACTCAGCAGATGCTGGGACTGGCCGAGCAGCAGGGCACGCCCGAGGACGCGGCGCGCGCCGATGCCCAGGCGCTGTCGCCTCTGAGCGCGGACCGCACCGTCGGTTTCGTCACGGTGCCCTTCGAAGGCGAGATCACCGACGTCGACCAGGCGATGCGCGACCAGATCGCCGCCGCTGCGGACATCGGCCGTGATGCAGGTCTGACCGTGCAGGTCAGCGGCACCGCCGCAGCCGAGATGACGATGCCGGGCGGCACCGCGGAACTCATCGGTATCGGCATCGCCGCGATCGTGCTCGCCCTCACCTTCGGCTCGCTCGTCGCCGCCGGTCTGCCGCTCATCACCGCGCTCGTCGGTGTCGGCATCGGCAGTATGGGCATTACCATCGCCACCGGTTTCTTCGACCTGAGCTCGATGACGCCGACACTTGCGATCATGATCGGCCTTGCCGTCGCAATCGACTACTCGCTGTTCATCGTCTCGCGCTTCCGGCACGAGCTGCTCAATACCTCCGATCGTGCCGAGGCTGCCGGTCGTGCCGTCGGCACCGCGGGTTCCGCTGTCGTGTTCGCCGGCCTGACCGTCATCATCGCGCTCATGGCGCTGAGCGTCGTCGGCATCCCGTTCCTGTCCGTGATGGGCTACGCCGCCGCATTCACTGTGCTCATGGCAGTGCTCATCGCGATCTCGCTGCTGCCTGCCGTGCTCGGCCTCTTCGGTGAGAAGGCCTTCGCGGGCCGCATTCCCGGCCTGAATTCACGCGACCCCGAGGGCGGTGAGCCCGGCGCTGCACAGAAGTTCATCGGCGCCATCACCCGTCGTCCGCTGATTCCGCTCGTCGCGGGCGTCGTCCTCCTCGGCGTTCTCGCACTCCCCGCGACCGGCCTGCGGCTTGCCCTGCCCACTGAGGCGACGGGCGATCCTGCCACCAGCGCACGCCAGGCCTACGATCTGATCGACGAAGGCTTCGGACCGGGACGCAACGGGCCACTCGTCGTTGTCGCCGACGCCCGCGACGCGGACGTGCCGGCAGACGCGGCCTTCGGAGCGGTGCTCGGCTCGCTGTACGAGCACGAGGAGGTCGTCAACGCCCAGATCGTCGCGGTGAACGAAGCCGGTGACACCGCGCAGATTCTCATCACGCCGCGAAGCGGCCCGACCGATCCTGCAACGATGGATCTCGTCTCGGAGATTCGCGCCGACGAAGCAGCCCTGAACGAGGAGTACGGCCTCTCGTACGGCGTGACGGGTCAGACCGCGCTCGAAGGTGACGTGTCGGAGAGCCTGCAGAGCGCGCTCGTCCCGTACCTCGCAGTGGTCGTGGGTCTCGCATTCATCCTGCTCATGCTGGTGTTCCGTTCGATCCTGGTGCCGCTCACCGCGACCCTCGGCTTCCTGCTGAGTGTCCTGGCCACCTTCGGCGCCACGGTAGCGGTCTTCCAGAACGGCTTCGGCGGTCTCATCTCGAACCCGCAGCCCATCGTGAGCTTCATGCCGATCATCCTCATCGGCGTCGTGTTCGGTCTGGCCATGGACTACCAGGTGTTCCTCGTGACCCGCATGCGCGAGGACTATGTACACGGTGCGTCCGCCCTGGACGCGGTGCGCAGTGGCTTCGCGCACGGTGCCCGCGTGGTGAGCGCCGCCGCGATCATCATGATCTCGGTGTTCGCCGCGTTCATCGCCGAACCGGATTCGCTGATCAAGTCCATCGGCTTCGCGCTCGCCGCCGCCGTTTTCTTCGACGCGTTCATCGTCCGCATGGTGATCATCCCGTCGGTGATGGCATTGCTCGGTGACAAGGCGTGGTGGCTGCCGAAGTGGCTCGACAAGATCCTGCCGAACGTCGACGTCGAGGGCGAGAAGCTCACGCGCGAGCTGGAAGCCGCAGGCGCGACCCCGGAAGCCAGCCGGGTGTGAGGTCCGCGAGGTTCGTCCGGAGACGCAGGTAGCGTATTGCCCATGTTGGTTCGGCTTCTACGGCGCTTTCTCGTGCGCTACAAGGGTTCGCTCATAGCTGTGGTCGTGCTGCAGCTCGCGGCCACCACGGGCATGCTGCTGTTGCCGAGCTTGAACGCCGACCTGATCGATCAGGGCGTTGCGGTCGGCGATATCGACTACATCATGCGCACCGGACTCCTCATGCTGGGGATCAGCGCGGTGGAGGTCGGCTGCTCCATCGGCGCCGTGTACTTCGCTGCGCGAGCCGCCATGTCGTTCGGACGAGATGTCCGGCTGGCGCTCGTGCAGCGAGTCGGCGGGTTCTCCGCCCGCGAATTCGGCACCTTCGGAGCGCCGTCGCTGATCACCCGCAACACGAACGACGTGCAGCAGGTTCAGATGCTCGTGCTGATGACCTGCACCATCGTGGTGACCTCCCCGATCATGGGCGTCGGCGGCATCATCATGGCGTTGCGCGAAGATGTCGGCACCTCCCTGGTACT
The DNA here is from genome assembly GCF_023015605.1 of Rhodococcus sp. F64268. NCBI lineage: Bacteria > Bacillati > Actinomycetota > Actinomycetes > Mycobacteriales > Nocardiaceae > Rhodococcus > Rhodococcus sp. F64268. Next base: position 78,654 of record NZ_JALKAI010000014.1, on the reverse strand, counting down.
GGCGGTTGCGGTGCCGGCCCTGATCCTGACGATGGTCGTGCTCATCGCGCTGATGCTGCCGGGATTCCGGGTCATGCAGATAAGACTCGACGGAGTCAATCGAGTGCTGCGCGAACAGGTCAGCGGTATCCGTGTCGTGCGGGCCTTCGTTCGCGACGACACCGAGAAGGCCCGCTTCGACCGCGCCAACGACGATCTCACCGCGACGGCGCTGCGCGTCGGGCGTGTCAATTCGGTGCTGTATCCGGCGGTGCTACTCATTGCGAACGTCAGCACCGTCGCTGTGGTGTGGGTCGGCGGTGCCAGGATCGATTCCGGCTCCATGCAGGTCGGATCCATCACCGCGATGATCACCTACGTGGCGCAGATCCTCATGGCCGTCCTCATGTCGTCGTTCATCGCAATGATGATGCCGCGCGCAAGCGTGTGCGCAGGACGCATCCTCGAGGTCCTCGACACCGAACCGACCGTCGCGGCGCCGACGGAACCGGTGCGCGAACTCGGCACTCGGATCGACGTCGAACTACGGGGTGCCGGGTTCTCCTATCCAGGTGCCGACGCGCCCGTGCTGCGCGACATCAGCTTCCGGGCCGAGCCCGGCACCACCACCGCGATCATCGGCGGTACCGGGTCGGGCAAGAGCACATTGATGCGTCTGATCCCGCGACTCATCGACGTCACCGACGGGCAGGTGCTGGTGTCGGGTGTCGACGTCAGGCGCCTCGATCCCGAGGTGCTGCGGTCACGGATCTCCGTCGTCCCGCAGAAGGCGTATCTGTTCTCGGGCACGATCGCCGACAATCTCCGCTACGGCCGCGCCGACGCGAGTGACGACGAACTATGGCATGCACTCGAGGTGGCTCAGGCCGCCGAGTTCGTCCACGCCATGCCGGATCGGCTCGAATCGGTGTTGTCGCAGGGTGGCACCACCGTCTCGGGCGGGCAGCGACAGCGACTCGCGATCGCCCGTGCACTGGTACGCAAACCCGCCATCTATCTGTTCGATGACGCGTTCTCGGCGCTCGACCCTGCGACCGACGCGCGACTGCGCGCGGCGCTGGAACCCGAAACGCGCAACGCGTGCGTCTTCATCGTCGCTCAGCGTGTGTCGACGGTGCAGGACGCGGATCGCATCGTCGTTCTCGACGGCGGCGCCATGGTCGCGACCGGGACGCACCTGGGGCTGCTCGGTCGTTCCCAGACGTACACCGAGATCGTCGAATCGCAGAGAATGGCCGCCGTATGACGTCGCCCGACACGGCCGGACAGCAGGCCGCCCCGCAGTCACGTCTGGGCGTGATCATCCGCATCCTCGGTCTGCTGCATCCACATCGGTACGTGGTGTATTCGGTGATGATCGCGGCGTTGCTCGGTGTGGTGAGTTCGTCGATCGCACCGCTCGTGCTCGGCCGGGGTACGGACATCATCTTCAACGGTGTGATCGGGATGCAGTTGCCGGCGGGGCTGTCGAAGGATGCCGCGATCGCGCAGCTACGTGCGGAGGGTCGCGACCAGTTCGCCGACATGGTCGCCGGAATGAACGTGATCCCCGGAGCAGGAATCGATTTCACGAGCCTGGGTCGCACCCTCGTCATCGTCCTCGCCCTCTACCTGCTGTCGTCCGCGCTGATCTGGGTTGCGGCGTACGGACTGAACGAGATCGTGCAGCGCACCGTGCGGGACATGCGCGCGAGTGTCGAGCGGAAGATCCATCGTCTGCCGCTGCGTTATTTCGATACGCATTCGCGCGGTGATCTGCTCAGCCGTGTCACCAATGACATCGACAACGTGTCGACGGGTATGCAGGAGTCCATCAGCCAGTTGGTGCTGGCGGTGTTCACCCTGCTCGGGCTCGTGGTGATGATGTTCTGGATCTCGCCGCTGCTCGCCGTGATCGCGCTGTTGCTCGTCCCTGCCGCGGCCGTGGTGACGATTCTCGTGGCGAAGCGTTCACGCAAGCATTTCGCGGCGCAATGGGATGCGACGGGAACGCTCAACGGGCAGATCGAGGAGTCGTTCACCGGGCACGAACTCATCACCGCGTACGGCCGCACCGAGGAGGTCGAGCGGCGGTTCACCGCAACCAACGACACCCTGTTCCAGGCTGCGTACCGGGCCCAGTTCGTATCGGGACTGGTGATGCCGCTGGTGACTTTTCTGAGCAACCTCGGATATGTCGTCGTGGCGGTCATCGGTGGTCTGCGCGTGGCGTCGGGCACGTCGACGCTCGGCGAGATCCAGGCGATGATCCAGTATTCGCGCCAGCTGTCGCAACCCCTCGCCCAGATCGGCGCGATGATCAACCTGCTGCAGTCGGCCGCGGCGTCCGCCACCCGCGTGTTCGCGGTCCTCGACGAGGAAGAGCAGGAGCCCGAGCCCGCGGCGCCCACGATGCCGTGGAGTAGGCACGGCCTCGTCGAGTTCCAGGACGTGTCGTTCTCGTACACGCCGGAGCGCCCGCTCATCGAGAACCTGACGCTGCGCGCCGAGCCAGGGCAGATGATCGCGATCGTCGGTCCCACCGGGGCCGGCAAGACCACTCTCGTGAATCTGATCCTGCGTTTCTACGAGGTGGATTCGGGCCGGATCCTCGTCGACGGTGTGGACATCACGGGCATGCTCCGCGAGGAGTTGCGTACCCGGATCGGCATCGTGCTGCAGGACACCTGGCTGTTCGGGGGCACGATCCGCGAGAACATCGCCTACGGCAATCCCTACGCAACCGAGAATCAGATCATGTCGGCCGCGCGGATGAGCTACGTCGACCGGTTCGTGCGGGCTCTGCCCGACGGTTACGACACGATCGTCGACGAGGAAGCCGGAAGCCTCAGCGCCGGTGAGCGGCAGCTCATCACGATCGCCCGGGCGTTCGTGTCGAAGCCCTCGATCCTGATCCTCGACGAGGCCACGAGTTCGGTCGACACGCGCACCGAACTTCTCGTGCAGCAGGCCACCGCGCGGTTGCGCGACGATCGCACGAGTTTCGTGATAGCCCATCGATTGTCGACGATTCGCGACGCGGATCGGATCGTGGTGATGGAGGACGGCCGCATCGTCGAGCAAGGCGCTCACGAGGATCTGCTCCAGCGGGGCGGCGCGTACTCGCGGCTCTACGAGGCGCAGTTCAAGGCACTCGTCGACTGACCGTCAGGTGTTGCGGTCATGTCGTTGGCCTCCCCGGAATCGCATGTAATCGAATCCTACGGCTGACGTAGCACTTCCCGCGCCGTGCGACGGACCGCCGCGGTGAGGGCGTCGAGGACGGGGGACTCCAGTCGCCAGCGCTGCCAGTACAGCGGGACGTCGAATGGGTGGTCGGGTGCGAGACTCACGAGGTCGGTGCTGTCGGTGAGCATCGGATCAGGAAGCATGCCCCAGCCGAGTCCGAGGCGCGCGGCATCGACGAATTCGAGTGCCCCGGGAACATAGTTGCGGGGTGCGGTGATCCGGCGACGGGTTCGCTTGCGCAGGAATCGATCTTGCATATCGTCCTTGCGGTCGAAGGTCAGCATCGGTGCCTTCTGCAGTTCCTCCGGGGACATGCCGGCGGGAAACCACCGCTCGGCGAAGTCGACACTGGCCATCGCGTGATACCGCATCGATCCGAGTTCCTCGGAGGTGCAGCCCTGCACGGGTTCGGGGACGGAGGTCACCGCAGCCATCGCGGTGCCGTCGCGGAGCAATGCGGTGGAATGGTATTCGTCCTCGCGGTGCAGTTCGAACAGGGCGCGGTGGCGGACCGGCATGCGTGCAAGTGCGCGCAGCATCCATGTGGACATCGAATCGGCATTGACCACGAGGGGAATTGTCACGTAGGCGTGCTCGTCGGCGGTGAAGCCGAGTTCTTCGGAAGCGTCCTGTTCGAGTCGCGCGACCTGTCGCGCCAGACGCATCACCACTTCGCCGGACGGAGTGGTGGACACCGGGCGGGTGCGGCGCAGCAGGACTTGGCCCACGTGCTGCTCGAGGGCCCTGATGCGCTGGCTCACCGCCGACGGCGTGATCCGCAGGACCGCAGCAGCTCCGTCGAAGGTGCCTTCGTCGAGGACTGCTGCGAAGGTCCGCAGTTGGGAGAAGTCGACGTCCATATGAAGAAACTCTAATGCAGAGTTAGAGAAATCAATTTTCCTTATGATCGCCGAATTTCTAGCGTGGAGCGCATGTCCCTTCTCGCCGCCGGGTTCGTCACAGGTCTGTCACTCATCGTCGCGATCGGTGCGCAGAACGCGTTCGTTCTGCGCATGGCCATCGCGCGACGACACGTGCTGCCCGTGATCGCGGTGTGCGCGATCTCCGATGCGCTCCTCATCACGGCGGGGATTGCGGGCATTGCGACGATCCTCGATCACGCACCCGGCGTGATCGATGTGATCCGTTGGGCAGGAGCCGCTTTCCTCATCGGATATGGGCTTCTCGCTGCGCGGCGGGCATTACGGCCGGCGGCGCTGTCCGCGGCGCCCGGCGGCGCCGTCACCATCGGTGCAGCGCTGTTGACCTGTCTGGCACTGACGTGGCTCAACCCCCACACCTACCTCGACACGGTGCTCATGCTCGGATCCTTCGCCAACCACTACGGAAATCCGGGTCGCTGGTGGTTCGGTGCGGGAGCCATCGCTGCGAGCGGCGTGTGGTTCGTCGCTCTCGGATACGGCGCGCGCTATCTGCGCAACTGGTTCGCCAAGCCCGGATCCTGGCGGATTCTCGACGGTGGCGTCGCGGTGGTGATGCTCGGCCTCGGCGCCGGACTCGTGGTGTCCTCCTGACGGTCGTGCTACGCGCTCGGAGCAGCGCCACGCTTCTGGTAGCCCAGGGGCTCGAGGTGGGTGAACACCGTCACCCCGGGCAACGCATCCCGAAGATCGGCTTCGAGCCGGTCGAGCAGATCGTGACCGGCACGCACCGACCAGTCGCCCGGAGCCCGTACCGTCAGGTAGACGAAACGCTGGCGTCCGGACGCACGCGTGCGAGGCGGTAGGAACTCCACCGGCTCCGACGCGCGGTACCGGTCGAGCACCGCGTTCACCACGGCGACATCCTCGGCGGGGAGCGCGGCGTCGAGCATGCCCACGACGGACTGTTTCACCAATCCGTACCCGATACGCAGGATGTTCAGCGCCACCACGATCGCCACGATCGGATCGAGTACGTCCCACCCGGATATCGCGACCAGCGCGACACCCACCAGCACGCCGGCCGACGTCCACACATCGGTGAGCAGGTGTTTGCCGTCGGCCACCAGAGTGATCGACCGGTGTTTCCTGCCCTCGCGGATCAGCACCATCCCGACCGCCAGGTTGATCACGGACGACCCGGCCGACAGCGCAAGACCGAGACCGGCTTCCTCGACAGGCTGCGGTGACAGCAGGCGGTCGATCGACGTCCACAGGATTGCGGTCGCGGCCGCGAAGATCATCGTGCCCTCGACGGCGGCCGACAGGTACTCGGCCTTGCCGTGGCCGAAATCATGGTTGAAGTCGGCCGGTTTCGCGGCCAGGCGCAACGCGAGCAGACCCACGATCGCCGCCACCAGATTGACGCCGGATTCCAGGGCATCGGAAAGCAGACCGACCGATCCGGTCAACCACGCAGCGAGCGATTTGAGGGCCATCGTGGCCAGCGCCGCCGCGACCGACAACCACATGAACCGGATGAGCAGCCGATGCGACTGCGCCGAGACCACCGTCGTGTCAGTTCTTGACGAGGTTGTACTGAAAACCGGTGACCTCCGTCGCCGTGATCTCGACGTAGTTGAACTTCGGTGTCGGAACCCAGGGGGTCAGACCCAGTGCATCGATCCTGGCGGCGTCGTCGAAGCCCCGCAGCACGTGAGCGCTCCCGTGCACGACGACGCTCCACGCGGTGTCCTCGTAGATGTGATCGGTCTGGAACGCGACGGCGGAATGCACTGTCAATTCGGAGAGCTTGCTGCCCTCCCCGGTCCGGAAGTACACCTTGTCGTCCGACACGACATAGTTGACGGGATAGATCTCGGGACGCTCACCTACGACCGTGACGAGGCGTCCCACCTTCTCGGACGCGAGTCGTGCCCAGGCCTGTTCCTCGGACAGGCGAACGACGGGCTGATCCGGTTTCGGGAACTCGTTCATCGGTGCTCCTCCTCGAACTTCGATGCTTCCCCTCCAGCACATCACGAACGTACGCCCAGCGCAGGAGTACCACCTGCGGTTACGGTGAGAACGACCCACCCGCGCACGTGGATCGGAGTATCGATGAGTGTCGAGACCGTGTCGAGGTGGCACACCCGCCCCGCAGACGATGTCGCCGAGGCCTTCGCGGTCGCTCCTGATCGGGGGCTCACCGCAGATGACGTCGAGCGGCGCCGCGCGGAATACGGGCCCAACGTGCTCGACGAGGCGAAGAGCATTCCCGCGTGGCGGAAAGTACTGTCGCTGCTCGCCGACAAGATGACACTCGTTCTCGTCGTCGCGGCCGTCGTCAGCGCGACCGTGTCGCGGGAGTGGGAAACCCCCGTCGTCATCTTCGCGGTCATCGTCCTCAACACCGTCCTCAACTACGTGCAGGAAGCCCGCGCCGAGAACAGTCTGCAGGCACTGAAGCAGATGTCGGTGTCGACCACGCGGGTCCTGCGCGACGGACGCGGTGTCGAACTGCCCCGCGCCGATCTCGTCCCCGGCGACATCGTGCAACTCGAGGCCGGCGACTCGGTGCCCGCCGATGGCCGCCTCGTCGCTGCCGTGCGACTCCAGGTCGCTGAGGCTGCACTCACCGGCGAATCGCAGCCCGTCGACAAGACCGTCGGTCCCGTCGAAGACCCGCAAGCCCCGCTCGGCGACCGCCACGACATGTTGTTCATGAACACCGAGGTGACCCGCGGACGCGCCTCGATGATCGTCACCGACACCGGAATGCGCACCGAGATGGGTGCGATCGCCGCGCTCCTCGGTGCAGCCGGTGTGGAACAGACCCCGCTGCAGCGCCGCATCGGCCAGCTCGCGCAGACCCTCACGATCATCGCGATCATCACGGTTGCGCTGGTGTTCGTGCTCGGTCTGCTGCGCGGACAGACGTGGTCCGAACTCCTCGTCACTGCCGTGTCGCTCGCGGTGGCGACCATCCCGGAAGGGCTCACCGCGGTCGTCGCATTCACCCTGGCGATGGGTGCGTCGCGGCTCGCGGCGCGCGGCGCGATCGTCAAACAACTCGCGGCCGTCGAAACGCTCGGAAGCACCACTCACATCGCGACCGACAAGACCGGGACACTGACCCTCAACGAGATGACGGTGCGGCGGCTGCTGGTGCGCGGGCGCAACTTCCGCGTCACCGGCACCGGTTACGGAACCGACGGCAAGATCCTCGTCGGCGACGGAATGCCCGCACCCGACCTCACCGACGCGCTGCTGGGCATGGCCATGTGCAACGACGCGACCGTGCGCGACGGCACCCTCGTCGGCGACCCCACCGAGGGTGCACTCGTGGTGCTGGCAGAGAAAGGCGGTATCGACGTCGAGGGCAGCCGTGCTGCTCTGGCCCGGATCGAGGAGGTGCCGTTCGACTCGGACTACAAGTACATGGCGACGTTCCACGCCCTCCCGAGCGGCGGCTACCGGTGCTTCGCGAAGGGCGCCCCGGGCGTCCTGCTGGAACGTGCGTCGACCGCTCTCGGCGATGACGGCCCGATCCCGATCGACGACGCCGCGCGCACTCGGATCCGTCAGGCGGTCGACGACCTCGCGTCCGAGGGCCTTCGTACCCTCATGATCGCCGGTCGCGCACTCGACGCGGTGCCGCGGGGCGATGCAGATGCGCTGCAGGACAGGGTGTCCAACCTGACCGTGTACGCCATCGTCGGCATCGTGGACCCTCCACGCCCCGAAGCGAAGGACGCCATCGAGGTGGCACACGGCGCGGGTATCGCCGTGCACATGATCACGGGCGACCACCTGGTCACCGCGTCGGCGATCGCGGGCGAGCTGGGTATCCACGGCAAGGCTGCGTCCGGAGCCGACCTCGATGCGCTCGGTGATGACGAATTCCGGCAGCAAGCAGCACAATTCGGCGTCCTCGCCCGAGTGGCACCCGAACACAAGATACGGTTCGTCAAGGCGCTGCAGTCCGACGGTCAGATCGTCGCGATGACCGGCGACGGTGTCAACGACGCACCCGCACTCGAACAGTCCGACATCGGCGTCGCCATGGGCATCACCGGCACCGATGTCTCCAAGGGTGCTGCGAACATGATCCTCACCGACGACAACTTCGCGACCATCGTCGCGGCGGTCTCGGAGGGGCGTGGAATCTACGACAACATAGTCAAGTTCGTGAAATTCCAGCTCACGACCGCCTGGGGGTTCGTGCTGATCTTCCTCACCGCCGGTGTGCTCGGACTGGCCGGCGGGGCACCGTTCACCGCCCTGCAGATCCTGTGGGTGAACATCATCATGGACGGACCGCCCGCGCTCGCACTCGGTGTCGACCCCACCGACCCGGATGCCATGAAGCGGCCGCCGCGACCGGTGAAGGAGGCGCTACTCACCCGGGATCGTGTGCAGCGGATCCTCGGGCTCGGTGTGCTGATGACGGTGGGCACGATCGCGGTTCTCTACTACGGCCCGGAATTGTTCCCCGACAGCGCTTCCGACCCGCTGTTCGCGACCACTCTCGCGTTCACGACGTTCGTCTTCTACCAGGTGTTCAACCTGTTCAACGTCCGCTCCGATCTCGGTTCGGTGTTCTCGATGCGGACGCTGACCAATCACACGATCTGGATCGCGATCGTCGCGGTCATCGTGTTGCAGATCTGCGTGGTGCAGATGAGCGTGCTGCAGGGATTCTTCGACACCACCTCACTGACGTCACAACAATGGGCGCTCGCAGTCGCGGTCGGGTCCACGGTGGTGTGGGTCGACGAGATGGGCAAGTTCGTGGCCCGGCGAGTCGAGGCGAGGAAGTCGGCACGCGTCGAGAGGCCAGTTCTGACGTGAACGGGTGACTCGATACCGCGGGGGACGTGTACGCGCGGCGCACGAAGTGCTAGTGCCCGGATCGGGGATGCGGGGGATGGCGTAACTCACGCCGTCTCGAATCGTCGTCGGAGCGCGGGCGCAGGACAATGGAAGCTTGCCCGGTCCGCGGTGCCACATGGCCGACACCATCAGCGCCGATGGATCGTCTCCTGCAACTCGCACAATCGAAGGTTTCTCCCGCATGACCACGACGGCTTCCGACGTTCCGGCTCGCACGATCGCCAGCCACCCGCGACGGGCGTGGGTGATGTGGGCGCTTGCACTGGGGTCGTTCGGAATCGGCACCACCGAGTTCGTTGCGATGGGTCTGCTGCCCGACATCGCGTCCGGGCTCGGCATCTCCGAACCCACCGCAGGTCATGTCGTGTCGGCGTATGCGGCCGGTGTCGTCGTCGGGGCGCCGCTGATCGCGGTGATCGGCGCCAAGCTGCCGCGTAGGACGTTGCTGATCGCACTCATGATCGCGTTCACGCTCGGCAACGCGGCGACCGTGCTGGCACCGAACTACGAACTGCTCGTCGCGTCCCGGTTCTTGGCCGGGCTTCCGCACGGCGCGTACTTCGGTGTCGCTGCGCTCGTCGCGGCGCATCTCGCGGAGCGGGGCCAGCGCGCTCGGGCGGTGTCGCTGGTGATGATGGGCCTGTCGGTTGCCAACGTCGTCGGGGTGCCTGCGGCATCCTGGCTCGGAATGGCGTTGGGGTGGCGTTCCGCGTTCGTCCTCGTCGCGGTGATCGGAGCGGTGACGGTGGCAGCTATCGCGATGTGGGTGCCGTCCCTGTCGATTCCCACGACGAGTGTGCGGATCGAACTCGGCGCTCTGAGACGCAAGCAGGTGTGGCTGACGCTCGCGGTCGCGGTCATCGGCTTCGGCGGTGTGTTCGCGGTCTACACCTACATCAGCACGACTCTGACCGACGTCGCAGGGTTGTCGAAGTCGCTGGTCCCGGTCGCGCTGATGCTGTTCGGCATCGGCATGGTGGTCGGAAACTTCGTCGGCGGCCGGCTCGCCGACCGCGCTCTGGTGCCGGGAATCTTCATGACGGTGACGTCGCTCGCCGTACTGCTTGCTGTGTTCATCGCGGCAGCGCACAACTCCTACACGGCGCTGCTGCTGGTGTTCCTGCTCGGCGCGGGCTGCGCCGCCGTCGGGCCGGGCCTGCAGGTCCGGTTGATGGACGTCGCGGAGGACGCGCAGACCCTCGCGGCGTCGCTCCACCACGCGGCGTTCAACCTCGCGAACGCGTTCGGTGCGTGGATCGGCGGTGCCGTCATCGCGGCAGGTTTCGGCTACACGGCTCCCGCGGCCGTCGGCGTGGTGTTGGCGCTGGCGGGCGTGGCGATCTTTGCTGTCGCCGTGCGACTGCCCTGATCCGTGGACATACGACAGCCGCGGTTTTCGGCTGTCATGATTGGATGACGACGTGACCGACCCCAGCGCTACCGACACCACCGTGCCCGCCCCGAACGACCCGTTCTTCACCATCGGGACCCGCCTCGACAACGGATTGGGGCGTACCGGCACCATCCACACACCGCACGGCGATATCCGCACGCCGGCGTTCATCGCGGTCGGCACGAAAGCGACGGTCAAAGCGGTGCTGCCCGAGGCGATGGCCGATCTCGGGGCGCAGGCGGTTCTCGCGAACGCCTACCACCTGTATCTGCAGCCGGGGCCGGACATCGTCGACGAGGCCGGTGGGCTCGGCAAGTTCATGAACTGGCCCGGCCCGACCTTCACCGACAGCGGCGGATTCCAGGTCATGTCGCTCGGTGTGGGATTCAAGAAGGTCCTCGCCATGGAGTCGGTGGGCGTCCAGAACGACGACGTCATCGCCAAGGGCAAGGAACGGCTCGCGAAGGTCGACGACCACGGCGTGACGTTCAAATCGCATCTCGACGGGTCGAAGCACCGCTTCACCCCGGAGGTGTCGATGCGCATCCAGCATCAGCTCGGCGCCGACATCATGTTCGCGTTCGACGAACTGACCACCCTGATGAACACCCGCGGTTATCAGGAGGAGTCGTTGCGGCGCACGCAGGCGTGGGCGGTGCGCTGCATCGCCGAGCACGAGAAGCTCACTGCGCAGCGCGCCCACCGCCCCTACCAGGCGTTGTTCGGTGTGGTGCAGGGCGCACAGTACGAGGATCTGCGCCGCGAGGCATGCCGAGGCCTCGAATCGATCCGCGGTGAGACGGGTCGCGGGTTCGACGGCTACGGCATCGGTGGCGCGCTCGAGAAGCAGAACCTGGGCACGATCGTGCGCTGGTGCAGCGAAGAACTTCCCGAACACAAGCCGCGGCACATGCTCGGGATCAGCGAGCCCGACGACATGTTCGTCGCTGTCGAACACGGCGCCGACACCTTCGACTGCGTCAACCCGTCACGGGTGGCGCGCAACGCCGCGATCTACACCCCAGACGGGCGTTTCAACATCAACACGAGCCGCTTCCGCCGCGACTTCACGCCCATCGACGAGAACTGCGACTGCTACACGTGCGCGAACTACACGCGCGCGTACATCCACCACCTGTTCAAGGCGAAGGAGATGCTCGCGTCCACGTTGTGCACGATCCACAACGAGCGGTACACGGTGCGCCTCGTCGACGACATCCGCCGCAGCATCGACGACGGTCGATTCGCCGAGCACAAAGCCGAGACGCTGGGCCGGTTCTACTCGGCCAAGCGCGCGCCGTAACTCGGTTCGTGCCTCTTCACGTACGCGATCACCTGGTACGTGACGGGCATGACGACGATCTCGACGAGCGTCTTCCACAGGAACCCGACAACCACGTAGTTCACGAAGTCCTCCCATGTCGAGATGCCGATTGCGCCGGCAGCGATAGCGCAGAAGATCAACGTATCGGCGAATTCACCGACCACCGTCGATCCGATCAGGCGGGCCCACAGGTGCTTCTCCTTCGTACGTTTCTTGATCCACACGAGGACGTACGAGTTGAGCAGTTGCCCGACCAGGTATCCGGCCAGACCTGCGAGAAGCATGCGCGGTACCACCCCGAGGACCGCCTCGAACGAGTCCTGGTGCTCGTAGAAGTCGGCGGCAGGCAGTGACCACGTGATCCAGAAGCACAGTGCCGACAGCGCGACCGCGCCGAAACCGAACAGCACGGCGCGGCGGGTCGCGGCGAATCCGTACACCTCGCTGAGGACGTCGCCGAGGATATACGCGAGCGGGAACAGGAAGAACCCGCCGTCGGTGATGATCGGCAGGATCTGCAGCGGTCCGACCCCGAATTCGCTATCGCCGAAGAACGCGACACCTTTCGTCGCGGTGATGTTGGAGATGATCAGAACCGTGCTGAACAGCACCAGAATCCCGGGATAGAAGCTGTGCCCCACTCGGGCGAACGCCACTTGCTCGGATTCAAATTTCGGGAGGTCGCCTGCATTTGTCACCTGGCCATCCAAGCATCCCGGTCGGTCGTTGGCGAAAGTCGGACAGACGACAGCGGGCCCCGTCCCTGGAGACGGAGCCCGCTGTGCGGTGGTCGAATCGTCAGGATTTGACGACCCGGGTACCACCGGCGAACTTGTCGTGGAAACCCTGCTTGGTGCCGTCCTGCTCGATCGTGACTGCGATGCCGATGTAGGCAGCCAACGACGCGAGGCTTGCCAGCCAGCCCAGGAACGGGATGCCGGTCAGTGCCTGGAGTGCGACGAAAGCGTTGCGCCTGGCAGCCTCCTCCAGTGTGGGATGACCACCGCTCGGCCCGACCACGGACAGGCCGAGCAGCTTCTTCCCGAAGGTCGCGCCCTGGGTCGATTCGAGATAGGTCCAGTACCCGAAGGCGACAGCTCCGGTGAGAACCGACATGACGAAGGCCATGAACCCGCTCCCGGACCCGAAGGTCACGAGCGCAGTGAGGATGCCCATCGGGATTCCGACGATCAACCCGTCGATGATGCGTGCGCCGAGGCGCGGCAGCAGTTCACCCGGCTGCGACGGGCCGAACCCCGGTGTCGGCGAAGGGAAACCGGGCGTTCCACCGAACTGCTCGCCACCGAACTGCTGGCCACCGAACTGTTGGCCACCGAACTGCTGCCCACCGGGTGCCTGACCGTACTGCGGAGCGCCGTACTGAGGTGCGCCCTGCTGCGTACCGAATTGGTTGCCCTGCGGTGCGCCGTACTGCGGCGCACCGTACTGGCCGCCCCCGTTCGGGGACGCACCGTACTGGGGGGCGCCGCTGTTGCCAGGTCCGTAGCCGTCGATCGGGCCGTTGAACTGCTGGGTGTAGTCCGCAGGTTGTGCTCCGTAGCCCGGCTGAGTGCCGTACTGCGGAGCGCCACCCGGGTAGGAACCCGGATTCTGCGGATCGGGCTGCGGGGGTGGGTATCCACCGGATGTCATATATCTCCCTTTTGTGAGCAAGATGCAGTCGCGCCACCGTACAACGTCCCGGTGACGGACAGCTATACGGTGGCGCAACGATACGGTGGCTCGGTCGATCAGGGAGGTCTGTCAAGGAGCGACAGGGCCACCCGTGGTGACCCGGTAGGCGTAGGTCGAGGCGATGATCGAAACCGGAATACTGACGAGCAGACCCAGGCCGCACAACAGTGCGCCGACGATGTTGATGCCGATGAGCGCCAGCGCGAGCAGGAGCAGGGTCCCCGCGTTCGACGTGACCGCCTTGTAGCTCGACTTGATAGCGGTGATCGCGTCCTGGTTGCGGTCGACCACGAACTGCATCGTCCACCAGGTCAGGAAGGCGATGACGAGGCCGGGAAGGATGCACAGGATCAGCCCGATTCCGGTGGCGATACCCACGAGCAGACCTGCGAGGATCACCGCGCCGACCGCGCCCACCTGGAGGAAGGTCCCGAAAGCGGGTTTCTGCCCGTCGGTCTCGCTCAGCGCGCCACGGACGAATGCCGCCTGGATCAGGTAACCGACGACGGCGGTGACGACGCTGCCGATGATCGACCAGACGCCGAAGCCGGATGCACCATCATCGAGCGAGACCGAGAAGTCGAATCCGTTGAAGATCCCGTTGAGGAGCGCCTGGATGATGAAGGCCACCACCATGGCGACGATCCACACGCCGGGGTTCTGGCTGAACTTGCGCCAGCCGTACGAGATCGCATCTCCGACGCTGAGTTGCTGACCGCCGGGTGCGTAGCCGCCACCGAAGCCCCCGCTCGGGGGCGGCGGGAAACCTCCCGGAGGCGGTGGATAGTTACCGCCGGGCGGGGGCGGATAGTTGCCGGGCGGGGGAGGCGGGTACCCACTGCCGCTCGGGGGCGGCGGCGGGTAGTTGCCCGGTGGGGGATATCCGCCGGGAGGGGGAGTGGTGCCGCCGGGCGGATACCCGGGCCAGGACTGGTTGGGGTCGTCCCCCGGTTGCTGGGGGTCCTTGTTCGGGTCGTAGCCGCCGGTCGTCATCGGATCCTCTCGAGGATGGGATGGTGCACGTGCTGTCCGTTCTCACGTGAGGTTACGTGCGATACAACCTCGGTGCATCACTTCCGGCGCTGTGTTCACACGGGGAGGTACACCCAGGGGTCCCTCGGAATCTGCTTCGGATCCCACCGGTCGAGCAGCACGGGGAGCGATACCGGTTCACCGGAATCCGCCAGCTTCAGGGACACCGCGATCGTGGCGAGCACGTCGGCAGGCGTCTCCCCGAGCGCGACCCGGTCTGCGAGTGTGACGGCGCCGTCCCTTTTGGCCAGGCGCTTCCCCTCGGCGTTCAACGCGAGGGGGACATGCGCATAGTGCGGTATCGGAAGTCCGAGCAAGGACGCCAGATACCCCTGGCGAGGTGCGGAGCTCAGCAGATCATCGCCGCGCACCACTTGATCGATGCCTTGGTCCGCGTCGTCGACGACCACGGCCAGGTTGTAGGCCGGCGTGCCGTCACCGCGGCGCAACACCAGGTCGTCGACAATTCCGGTGAATTCACCGTGTAGTACGTCGTGGACCGTGAAGTACACAGCCTCGGCTCGCAGCCGGATCGCCGGCGGACGGCCGCTGTTGCGTTTCGCGGCGCGTTCGGCTTCGGTGAGGTCGCGGCAGGTGCCCGGGTATGCGCCCGCGGGTGCGTGCGGGGCCGACGTGGCCTGTTGGATCTCGCGCCGCGTGCAATAGCACTCGTACGTCAGGCCGGCGCGCTCGAGACGCGCGATCGCCTCGTCGTACAAACGCAGGCGACGCGATTGGTGGACGACCTCGCCGTCCCAGTCGAGACCGAGCGCAGCGAGATCGTCGAGCTGGGACTGTTCGGCACCGGGGCGTACCCGATCGAGGTCCTCGACGCGCACCAGGAATCGGCGGTTCGTGGATCGTGCGAACAGCCAGGCGAGGACGGCGGTGCGGAGATTACCGAGATGCAGGTCGCCCGACGGGCTGGGCGCGAACCGTCCCGCGCCGTAGTCGGCCGAATGTGACACCCGTGCACCCTATCGGGCCGGACGTACGTCAGTTCGCGGTGTCGAGCATCAGATGGATCTGGGTGTACAGCGCGTGTGTGAGGTATTCGCGCGGGTACAGGTCCGGGCTCGACGTCGCGTCGAGTGCCAGACCGTTCACTGCCGCGACGAGCAGGGCTGCGCGCGTCTCCGGATCAGGAGTACCCATGCGGATCAGGACGGTTGCGAGTCCCGTCCGGATCGTGAAGAGCACGGAACTGCGGATCGAACTCAACGACGGCGACGTCGCGGCGCGCACCGCGAATGCGGCCATCACGTGAGCCTCGCTGCCGCGTTGGTCGTCGAGTGGCAGCAACTGGCTCAGTGCGGCGAACAGCGTGCGGGTGGGATCGATGTCGGGGTCGACGGTGGCCAGCCGCGTGAGCACCCGGTCGGCGAGGGCGCGGAACGAGTACGCGAGCATCTCGTCTTTCGTCGGAAAGTGGTGCTGGACAGCGCCGATCGACACGCCCGCCTGGCTTGCGACCTCTCGTACGCTCGCCGATTCGAGACCGCTGCGTGCGGCGACCTCGAGCAGTGCCGCAGCGAGCCGGGTGGGGCTGGTGGTTGCGTAGGGGCGGGCGCGCATGGGAGAACCGTAGCGGAGCGCGTGAGGTTCCTGATGTCATGGGGGCGGCCTCCACGCGGTCGTGCTCTGTGGAGTCCGGCAGGCGCGCAACTACGGGGAAGGGACTGCGATGGGGTGGAGTCGGGACGAGCTCGAGAGGGCGTACGCGGACTATCGGGAAACGGTCGTGCGGGCAAC
The DNA here is from genome assembly GCF_023015605.1 of Rhodococcus sp. F64268. Taxonomy (NCBI): domain Bacteria; kingdom Bacillati; phylum Actinomycetota; class Actinomycetes; order Mycobacteriales; family Nocardiaceae; genus Rhodococcus; species Rhodococcus sp. F64268. Next base: position 62,453 of record NZ_JALKAI010000014.1, on the reverse strand, counting down.
ACGGACCCGCGACTGGAACTGCTACGCCGACCAGTTCACCGAAGACGCAGAATACGTCGAGCACGCGTACGGGACGATGAACGGCCGCGAAGCGATCCGCAAGTGGGTCACGCGGACGATGTCGGCCTTTCCCGGCAGTCGTATGACGTCGTTTCCGCCGTCCTGGTACGTGATCGACGAGGAACGCGGCTGGGTGATCTGCGAAGTGCAGAACCCGATGGAGGACCCGGGCGACGGCACCGAGCACAACGCCCCGAACATCACGATCCTGCACTACGCCGGCGACGGGTTGTGGTCGTACCAGGAGGATGCCTACAACCCGATGAACTTCCTCGCCGCCACCAAGCGGTGGTGCGCTCATGCCGAGAAGTGCGGAAACCTTCCCGACGATGCGCGGGCGTGGCTCGAGAAGATGGCGAAAGTGGGCGCCTGACCACGGTGTTCCATGATCGGTGGTGTCGCGGTCGGAGGCGTCGTGGCGAACAGGGGGGCGGTTAGTCAACTAGATTGATAAACCTAGTTGTAAATTAGTTCGAGTGACCGCCGTCGTGTGCTTCGCGGCCGGCCTGGTTGTTCTGTCGTTGTGGTCTGCCCCAGGTGGATTCGTCACTGCGGCAATCCTGTGTGCACTCGGCTTCGGTGCATTGATGACGTCGTTGCAGTCTGTGGCGGTGTCCATCGTGCCGCGAGAAAAGGTCGGCACGGCCACCTCCACGTTCTTCTTGATGCTCGACGCCGGCGTGGGTGTCGGTCCGATCGTGCTCGGTGCGCTGTTACCGGCGACCGGTTATTCCGGAATGTATCTCGCCCTGTCCGGAGTGATGGTGGCACTCCTGGGTTTCTACTGGCTGGTGCACGGCCGCAAATCTCGGCCTACCTCCGGCGTGCCTCTCTCCGGAAGGGGGAGCACCTCGCCCGTCGCGACAGGCGCGCCGCGCTGAGAAACGCGATATGGGGCGAGTCCGGTGAATAATTGTTCACCAGGTTGCACGATGAGTGATACGCGATCGATGATAGTGAGGGATTTCATGGATCCAGTAGTTACACAGCCCGAATTTCACGGTGACGGTGTCATCCTTGCCGCCGACCGGTGGGATCCACCGACCCGCAGCGCAGGCGGGGCGGGCGTCGACCGAAAAGGTGTCGTGCTGTTGCTGCACGGCGGCGGCCAGACCCGACATTCCTGGCGGAACACCGGCCGCAGCCTTGCGGCGGACGGCTGGTCCGCCATCGCTGTGGATGCGCGTGGGCATGGGGACAGTCAGTGGGCCCCCGACGGGGACTACGGCATGAATGCGTTGGTCGCCGACCTGACGGCGATCATCGGTGAGTTGGGGGAGAAGCCGGTTCTCGTCGGCGCGTCGATGGGGGGAATGACGTCGTTGATCGGGCAAGGTGAGAATCCCGAGCTCGCACGCGGTCTGGTCCTGGTCGATATCGCTCCGAAGGTCGAAACCGGCGGTACCGCGGAGATCATGTCGTTCATGCGCAGTGGCCTCGACGGATTCGAGAGCCTCGATGATGCTGCCGCGGCGATCGCGGCCTATACGCCGAACCGTGTTCGCAAGCCCAATCCTGAAGGCTTGCGCAAGAATCTACGCTGGTGCGACGGCAGGTGGTACTGGCATTGGGATCCGGCGTTTCTTCGCGGGGGCGACGAACCCACCCGTCAATCCGACTCGATCCTGCGGTACGAACGTGCCCGCGACGCCGCGACAGCGATCGCCGTTCCCACGATGCTCGTTCGCGGTAAGCAGTCCAATGTGGTCAGCGAGGAAGGTGCAAAAGAACTGCTCGAGCTGATCCCGACCGCCACAATGATCGATGTTGCCGGAGCGGGCCATATGGTCGCCGGCGACGACAATGATGTCTTCAGTGGCGGGTTGAAGGGATTTCTCGACGACCGCGTCGTTCACGCCCGGTAGGGCAGGAACCGCACTCCGACCGTGAGCGCGGCGGACACGGCGGTGGCGATCCACAGTGCGTGCAGACCGAGCACGCGGTGTGCGAGTGCTCCGAGGACCGCTCCGCCGACCAGTCCTGCCCACAGGGCGAGATAGGGGAGCCAACTCCATCGGGGGCCGCCGAAGAACGCGGCGGCGATGCGTTGACCGATCTTGACGAGCGCGCCGGTCATGTAGGTCAAGGCGATACTGACCTCGCCGTTGCGTCGGAAAACGGAGTTCTCGGCGCCCATGGCCAACGTCATTGCGATGACGGCAAGCGGGATCCATCCGGCGAGGACGGCGATCGAGCCGATCAGAAGCAGCCCGGTGACGAGGGCGAGCACCGAGCTCTTCCTCGTACGTCGGTCGTGATCGGTGAGTTCTGCGACGACCCCGCCGAGTATCACCCCGACGACGAACAGCGCGATGATACCTCCGACGAGGCCTGCGTGTTGCCACGCGCTTTCGGCGATCCCCACACTCAGCCGGGTGGAGTTCCCGCTCATGAACGACACGAAGACCCCGCCCAGCGTGATGAAGCCGAGGGCGTCCACGAAGCCGGCAAGTGAGGCCAGGACAACCGCGAGTGCATGGAGTTGCCTGCTGTATCCGACCACGGACAAATAATAGGTGGGCGACAACCTGGGCAGTTAGGTAGTGAATGTAACGAAACGGGCATGGTGCGGCGATACCGCTGGCAGTAGTTTTGTTCGCGCGCACAGGAGTGCTCCGTTGTCCCCAATGCACGTCACAGGCCCTATTCGTTCGCGCGCCCACTGGGCTGCGGTGATCGCCGCCGCGGTGGTGTTCGTCGCAGGCTGCACCGACGTGACCGGCGACGTCGCGCCGGAACTCGACCATGCAGCGAGCACCGGAACCTCGAGCGTCGAGCCGACGGTCACCCCCACCGTGGAGCGGTCGGCAGCGTCGCCGTCGTCGACTGCGGCCTCGCCCGTCGCTGAGCTCCCGGCGGACCTCGAGGACTCGGGAGAAGCGGGGGCCGCGCTAGCGCAACTCTCGACGCTGCCGATCAAGGGCCGCGCACCGAAGACCGGCTACGACCGCGACCTGTTCGGCCAGGCCTGGAGTGACGACGTCTCGGTCGCCGGCGGGCACAACGGCTGCGACACCCGCAACGACATCCTCGCCCGGGACCTCGTCGATATCGCCTACAAGCCCGGTACCCGTGACTGCGTCGTCCTGTCCGGAACCCTGAACGACACGTACACCGGCACTTCCATTGCGTTCACTCGAGGTCAGGACACGTCCACGGCGGTGCAGATCGACCACGTCGTCGCGCTGTCGGACGCGTGGCAGAAGGGCGCCCAACAGCTCGATGCGCAGACCCGCGCCGACTTCGCGAACGATCCGAGAAATCTCCAGGCCGTCGACGGACCCATCAATCAGCAGAAGAGCGACGGTGACGCCGCGACGTGGCTGCCGCCCAACAATGCCTACCGCTGCACGTATGTGGCACGTCAGGTGCAGGTGAAAGCCGCCTACAACCTGTGGGTGACGCAGGCCGAACACGACGCGATGGTGCGGGTTCTCACCTCATGCGGCGGGTCGGCACCTGTCGCGCAACCGTCGAAGGCCGTGGTGGTTCCGACCACGACGATCCCTGCGCCGCAGCCGGTACCCGCTGCAACCACCGCCGCACCCCAGCGGATCCAACCCCAGCCCACCCCGGAACCGGTTCCGGTCGTCGAGGCCGACCCGGGTTCGGTGTACTACCAGAACTGTGCCGCCGCCCGCGCGGCCGGAGCTGCGCCTTTGTACGTGGGTGAGCCCGGGTACCGGCCGAAGATGGACGGCGACAACGACGGCGTGGCCTGCGAGTAGGTGTCCGGTCAGGCGAATCGGTCGGTGAGGTTGCGTCGCATCCGGTGAAGTTCTTTCAGTTCGATGCGGAGTTTCTCGCTGTCGGAATCGAACCTGCGCGCGCGATCGACAGCGCCGGCGCGGTGCTCCGCGAGGGCGCGCTTCTCGATGGCCTCGATCGCGGCCGAGACTTCGTCGATCTCCCGGTCCAGCATCTCGCGCCACTGGGCGGCCTGCTGTGAGTCGGCCTGGTCGCGGATCGTGTCGTTGTGGTCGTTGAGCACGGTCTTCGACGAACTCCTTCGATGCGGGCGGCGTCGCCGCCCATTCCCACGTGCACCCCGAGTCGCTCCCGGGCTGTTCCAGTGTCCAATGCGTGCTGAGCTGGGACAAACGATGACACGGATTCGGCACGTGCTCTTGTGAAGTGACCCAGTGCGAGAAAAGCCCGTGACCGGCATTTCTGCTGGTCACGGGCTTCCCGTTGGCGGAGGATAGGGGATTTGAACCCCTGAGGGCGTTAACCCAACCCGCGTTCCAGGCGAGCGCCATAGGCCACTAGGCGAATCCTCCGTGGGGAAGCATACCGAATCAACGCGCAGAGTTCCCAAACGGGCAGGTCGAAACACGAATCGGGAGGCCTTGCAGGGGGTGGTGCGCACCGGTGTGGGGAGTCCTCTAGACTTGCCGATGGATCCCGCGCGGCGCGCATCCTGTGAACTCCCCCAGGGCCGGAAGGCAGCAAGGGTCAACGGGCTCTGCCGGGTGCGCGGGGTCCCCTTATTTTTCCGCCGATGCCCGTGTCACCGTGCACGGTGAAAGGTCTCTCCGCATGCCTACGCAGACCCAGATCGGGTTGATGAGCCATGAGGAACTCGTTGCCGAGCACGAGCGCCAATCCGCGAATTACGAGCGGTTGAAGACCGAGAAGCTGACGCTGGACCTGACCCGCGGCAAGCCGTCCCCCGAGCAGCTGGACCTCTCTGCGGAGTTGCTGTCGCTGCCGGGCGCGGACGACTACCGGGATGCCACCGGCACCGACTGCCGCAACTACGGCGGGCTGAAGGGCCTGCCCGAGCTGCGTGCGATCTTCGCCGAATTGCTCTCCATCCCCGTCGACAACCTGCTCGCTGGGAACAACGCGAGCCTCGAGATCATGCACGACCTCATCACGTGGTCGCTGCTGCACGGCACCGTCGATTCGCCGCGTCCGTGGTCGCAGGAACCGGTCGTGAAGTTCCTGTGCCCGGCACCCGGCTACGACCGTCACTTCGCGATCACCGAGCGCTATGGCATCGAGATGATTCCGGTCCGGCTGAACGACGACGGCCCCGATGTCCGGGCGATCGCCGAGCTTGTTGCGAACGATCCGCAGATCAAGGGCATGTGGACGGTTCCGACGTACTCGAACCCGACCGGTGCGGTCTACAGCGAGGACGTCGCTCGCGCGCTCGTGTCGATGCCCACCGCGGCTCCCGACTTCCGGATCTTCTGGGACAACGCGTACGCGGTGCATCCCGTTCTCGAAGAGGTCGCCCCGGCGATCGACATCCTGCGGCTCGCCGCCGAAGCCGGGAACCCGAATCGCGTCTTCGCTCTTGCCTCGACGTCCAAGATCACTTTTGCGGGATCGGGGGTGAGCTTCTTCGGTAGCTCCACCGCGAACCTCGACTGGTATCAGAAGCTGCTCGGGATCAAGACGATCGGCCCCGACAAGATCAATCAGCTCCGCCATCTGCGTTTCTTCGGCGATGCGGACGGCGTGCGCGCGCACATGGCGAAGCACCGCGACATTCTCGCGCCGAAGTTCGCGCTGGTCCGCAAAATCCTCGAAGACCGGCTGGGTGCGTCGAAGGTCGCGTCGTGGACGGAGCCGAAAGGCGGCTACTTCATCAGCCTCGACGTCGTGGACGGCACCGCCAAGCGGGTGATCGCGCTTGCAAAGGACGCAGGCATCGCCCTGACCGGTGCGGGATCCGCGTTCCCGTACAAGAACGACCCCGACGACAAGAACATTCGCCTCGCTCCGAGCTTCCCGTCGCTCGACGAACTCGCCAAGGCGATGGACGGCGTCGCGACCTGTGTGCTGCTCGCCGCGACGGAGAAGACGCTCGGTCACTGAAATCTCGAAGCGCTGAAATCTCGAAGCGCTGAAATCCCGAAGCGCTGATATCCCGAAGCGCATCGGCGCCGGGCGTCACACGCGTTCTCCCAAGCTGTGGACAAACCTGTGGAAAACAGGTGGACCGACGGTGGACAACTCTCAGCGCATCGCTCTGACCTCCCGAAATCCGCAGATTCGCTTTCCTGTGAATAGCTGTCATACTCCGATGTCAGGGTCGCCGCATTCCCGCGGCGGGTTCGGAAGTGGTGAGTGTGATGGAAGACCGCGCTCTCGTACGATCCGGAGCCGGCGCAGCTGCCGTCGGTTCCGTCACGGGCTGTCACGGTGTTTTGAAGGTGTTTCTCCTGGCTCTCGACGTCGAGGCCGCGGCGGTGTCGCCACCGCCGGTCGCGGCGGTGGGTGAACTCGAACCGTTCCTTCCGTCTCGAATCGGTTCACTGCCGGGCACCGACCACGGCGTGCGGCCGGCCAGCCTGCTCGCGTACCGGAAGGTCACCGATCGCGAGCGAGCACCCCTGTCGTTCGGAGCCTCGACCGGATCGCTGCGCACCGGCGAGGCGCATCCGTTCGTCGGGTCGCCCGCGACCTGCCTGTCGTTGTGGGAGATCCCGGGCCACGGATTGGTACTGGCCCTGGAAATGCTGACCGACGACACCTCCCCGCTGATCGACTGGCGCACGGATGCTCTGCAGGACCGCGACGGTGCAGGCTTCCGCCCTGCCCTGGACGAGTTCCTGGCACCGTTCTCGCTGAACAGCAATGCGTGTCTCAACGATCTGTTCCCCGGCTTGAACTGCCGGATGCCTGAACCCACCACGTACCGCGCTCTGAGTGAGTTGGCGGTGCACCGCCATCGCGGTGTCGGTGACCGGGAAGTCATCGAGGCCTTGGTGGTGGAAGTCGTATCGAGCGGCGGCGACCGCGTGCGCGAACTCGTCGACGGCCGGCGCAGCGACTCCCAGGCCCGTGCCGCAGCGCAGATGTGGGGGGTGCTGTGGGATTGGGACCGGGTCTCGCTCGTGGACCATCCCGTGCAGCCGGGGGCGGCGATTGCGGTGCGAGAGGATTCGGGCGCGATACTGCTGGATCTCGAGGCAACCCCGGCGGGCAGCGACTACGTGGGCAACGACACCAGCGAGATGATCTACGGTTTGCTGCCGTGGGTAGCCGTGCGCGCCCACGCCTCGACCGATTTCTGGCGGGTCCTGGGACACCTGCGCAACCACGACGATCTCACCGGCGACCGGCTGGTGGAGGCGTTGGACGATATCGCGGCCATGCAGGCCCGGAAGATGGAACGGGCGTTGCTCCGCAAATCTTCGCTCCAGAACAACCGGTTCCATTCGTGGACGCAGCCGACGCAATTGCGGTCCGTGCTCGTCGACAGGGTCGCAGACGAGATCGCAGACCTCGACGCCGAACTCGCGAGCGCGGTCGAGGTGATCGAGCACGCGGTGCTACGCAGTGCCGAACTACGCGGAGCGCACCACTCCAGACTTGCCCGCGGATGGTCGGCCGCAGGCGGCGCGATTGCCGTCGTCGCATTGTTCGCAGCCCTCGCTGCCGTGCCGGGCACGTCGGAACCCACGCTCTTTCCACACTGGGTGTATGCGCTGATTGCGTCGATCGCGCTCACGGCGACGGTGATCGCCGGGGTCGTCCTGTGGCGGCGACAGTGACCCGGGGTGCATGATCGACCCATGGCAACGACGTTGAACCTGGTCGGAGATCCGGACGCCGACGCATTGCTTTCCGAGAACCCGCTGGCGCTTCTCATCGGAATGCTGCTCGACCAGCAGGTACCGATGGAAACGGCGTTCGCGGGTCCGAAGAAGATCGCCGATCGGCTCGGCGGAGTCGACGTGCACCGGATCGCGGAAATGGACCCCGACGAGTTCATCGCGGTGTGTGCAGAGCCGCCGGCCGTGCATCGTTTCCCGAAATCGATGGGCCAGCGCATTCAGGCGATGTGCGGTGCGATCGTGCAGGAGTACGACGGCGACGCCGCCGCGATCTGGACTTTGGGCGACCCCGACGGCAAGGAAGTGCTGAAGCGACTCAAAGCGCTTCCCGGGTATGGCGATCAGAAGGCCCGGATCTTCCTGGCACTGCTCGGTAAGCAGCGGGGTGTGCAGCCTGCGGGATGGCGTGAAGCGGCAGGGGCGTACGGCGACGAGGGGTCCCGTCGCTCGATCGCCGATGTCGTCGATCCGCAGTCGTTGCACGAAGTGCGCGAGTTCAAGAAGGCATCCAAGGCTGCGGCCAAGGCCGGAAAGAAGTGAATCGTGGCCTGACTGCGTCCGCGGCGGCTCTCTCCTTCGCATTGACGATTCCGGGGGTTGCCGCGGCAGGTGGGGGAGACGACCGGGTCGTGCTTCGTCCGGGTGACGGCATCACGTTCTCGGCAGAGCCGGTACCCGGCTGGTGCTCCGTCGCTGCGGTGGGACGCGACGACGCGGACCGCCTCGTCGCCATCACCGCGGGCCACTGCAGACAGGACGGCTCATCCCAGGTGTGGAAGGTCGGCGAGCAGCATCGCGGACCGCTCGGCGCCGAGACGGATGTCGCCAGCATCGGCTCGGTGGACCCCATCGGTTTCCCCACCGACGAAGCACCCGACTACGCCGTCCTCCTGCTCGACGAGACGAAGGTACGCGGCTCGAATACCTCGCTGCCGAACGACCGTGGAGAACGAGTCGTTCTCGAATCCATCGGGTCGCTGCAACCCGGTGGCAGCGCTGTCGGAGTGCACTGCGCCGCGGGTCGTACCAACGGGGTGGCCTGTACCTCCGGTGACGTGCTCGTCGACTCGAACCTGATGTCGTCCGCGCTGTTGATGAAGCCGGGGGATTCGGGAGGCCCGTTGGCCCGGGCCGACACCGGCGAGTGGATCGGGCTCTCCGTCGGGTACCGGCCGACCGGCCGAGGGCTCGCGGCCTACCAGCGCGCGGATCGGATCGTCGAGGAGATCGACGCGCAGGGAGGAGTCGGCGCGGGCTTCACCCTCGTCGACACACCCTGAGAGTGTCGGCTCAGCTCGAACCGGTTTCCAGCAGGTCGATCAGCTGATCGATCAGTGAAGGTGGCACGTTCACCTGCTCCTGCTTGACGTTGTGCCATTCGGCGCTGCCGTCCTCCTTGCAGTTCAACGCGGCCGTGTACGTACCCGGTGCCACCCACACCGTGATCGTCGTGTCGCTCGACCAGCCCGAATCGGGCGCGTTGTCGGGGTGCCCGTCGTTGACGAAGAGCGCACAGTTGGTGATGCCGCGGCTCGCATCGATGTGAGCAGTGATCGAATCCGAGTTGCTGGTGAAGTACACCGAGCCAGGCAGTGCTCCGCCCATTGCGTGTGCGATGCCGGACCCGGCAAGCACGAGAGGAACGGTCGCGGCCGTCGCGACCGAGTATCCGAGGATCGTCCGGAAGGTTGTCATGATCTTCTCTGGTCTCTTTCCTTGGGTAGTACGGGGCGATGCCGTCGCTGATCGGCGATCGCGGGGCACCCTCAGGCGAAGCCTCGCTCGATGAGGTCGATCGCGCTCTCGTGCAGCAAGGGAGGCGTGTTCACCGCCTCTTGCCGCACGATCCATCCGTCGGGGCCGGTCATGTCCCACTTGCACAACACCGTCGCTGTGTACCTGTTCTGCGGTAGCCAGAGGGTGATCGACTCATTGCTTGTCCAGTCGGTCTCGTGGATGTCCGACGACGCCGGGCCCTGCGCCACCAATTTGCAGTCGGTGATGCCTTGGTCCTGGCCGATGTGCGCGGTGATCGAGTTGAAGTCGGAGGTGAGGTACACGTCTCTGGGGTCGTTCCCGCCCATCGCAGTCGCGACGCCGGTGCCGGCCAGGACGAGGGGGACGACAGCAGCGGCCACCGTCGCGTATCCGAGAATCCTTCGGTAGGTCATGATCGTGTCCCTGTCGGTCGGTTCCGGCGTCGATGTCGCGCCGAAGTACAGAGTGGGATGGACTCATCGTCGCCCCGGAACGCGTTCGAAACATCCGTCGAACGACGTAGTCGGTTCTCGCGTATCGGCCTGCAACGGACATAACCGACCTAATCTTGATCTCATGGAGGAAGATCGGACACCTCGTGCGAATCTGGTCCGATCCCTCGCCGACGATGTGCGCCGATACGTTCGGTGCACCGAACACGGTGCGCTTGCGCTGGTCGGTTCGATCGGTCTCGGAAAGACCACGGTCCTTCGTGAAATCGCCTGCGCACTCGACGATGTCCGTGTCGTGGCGACAACCGCAGACGAATTGGATTCATGCTCACCTTCGTCCGTGGTCGGCCGCCTCTTCCTTGCGGGTGCCGGTGCGACACCCGACATGAAAATCCTCGGATACAACATCGACAATCTCGATGCGATCTACGCAGACGGACCTGTCGCGCTCGTCGTCGACGACGCGCATCTCGCCGACGGAGAGTCCTTGGCTCTGCTGCACAGGATCAGTGCGGTCTCGGCTCGACTGCCGCTCACGGTGATCCTCGCCTACCGCCGGGTGCCGGAACGGATGGCGCTGACGATGTTCGCCGCGCAGCCTCACGCACGGACGATCGAGCTCGCTCCGCTGGACTCCGAGGAGGTAGCCGCTGTCGTTCGCCTGCATCTCGGTGGTGATCCCGCTCCCGACCTGATCCGGTATCTCGGCCAGGCCGGCGGAAATCCGCTCCACGTCGGGCAGTTGGTGGACCTGCTCGCGAGTCGCGAGCACACCACCGTCGACACCGAATCCGGTCTCATCACCCTCCGCGGAACCGAAGTGGAACTGTCCGACCAGCTCGGACAGAGTATTCGATCCCACCTCTCATGCCTGTCGCCGCGGGTGCGTGACCTCGTGCAGGTGTTGGCTGTTGCGGACGGTCCGATGGGCGTCGAGGAACTCGCGGACATCGGTGGGGAGGCACCGGCCCGGTGCGCAGGTGCGGTCGCTGCCGCTGTCGACGCGGGGGTGTTGCGTTGGTCGGACGACGGCGATCTCGACTTCGTCGCACCCGCCTATCGGCAGATCGTGTACGACACCGTTGCGCCCGGCATCCGCAGACTGCTGCATCACGCCGTCGCGGAATCATTGGCCCGAGGTGGTGGGTCTGCCGCACGGTTGTCGGCTCATCGCGAACGGGCCGACGCGCCCGGCACATTCGTGCCGAGTCGCCAGCCCAGTTCGGTACAGACGTTCGGGGCCTTCGATTCGGATGAATTGGCGGCCACTGTTCGCGGCAACCCGACTCTTGCGCGTGCCGCCGTGCTCGCGGAGTCCGGCCGATTCCGTGCGGCTGCGGAACTCGCCGACGGTGTGCTCGAGACCGCACATGACGAACGCACATTTGCCCTGATGGTGTCGTTGACGTCCCACACTGTGCTCGGCGACGTACCTCGTGCCCGAGCCTCGATCGACGAGCTGCTCCGATCGTCGTTGCCGCCGGAGACACGCGGGTGGTTCGAGCAGTACCGCGAGTGGCTGGCTTTGATCGGGGGCGCCGAGCCACTCCTGGGCGACGCGCCGGCTCCACCGGCCGCCGGCCAGGAATTGGCAGACTTCGGCCTCGACACGATCGGGCCAGGCGTCCACGCAGTGCTTTCCGGGGACGCCACACTCGGGCTCGAATGGTTCGAACGCGGGGAACAGGCGGCGAGCGGACACGGGGTGCTCGATCGCGAGACGTCGGTGGCCGGAGCGTGGGCGATGTGGGCATCGCTCTACGTACACGGACCGATCGCGGCGTTGGCGCGACGGACGGCTGTGCCGCGCCGCGCACACACGATGGCCGAGATGTGGCTGCTGCCGCTACACCATTCGGTCACGGCGTCGACACTGTTCACGCTGGGGCGGTGGGACGAGGCGATTGCCGCGTGCGACGATGCCCTCGTCGTTGCCGCACAGACGGATTCCGGTTGGACATCGTGTGCTGTGGGGACCGCTGCGCTGGTCGACGTGCACCGCGGTGATCTCGAATCCGCCGAGCGACGATTGCGGATGTGGGAGGCGGGGAACACGCCACGGATGTTCGGGCTTCCCGATATCGAATACGGCCGTGCGGAATTGTGGAGTGCGCTCGGCGAACACGAGCGAGCCGAAGAGAGCGCCGCACAGGCGTGGCGTCTTGCGGTGGACGGCGGCCGGCTGGTGTGGGCGCTCCGATTCGCGCCGCACATCGCCCGGATCGCCGTGCAGACCCGCGACAGGGGCCTGTTCGCGCAGGTCTACGAAGTTGTCCAGGAGATACGGGCGGACCGCTCGCCGGCGATTGCACCGACGACCGAGTTCGTCGAGGCTTTGAGCAAAGGTGACCATGTGGGCCTGGCCGAGGTGGCCGACACATTCGCTGCGGGTGGCGACGCCGTTGCGGAGCTCGCGGCGCTCGAAGAGGCGGCATGTGCTGCGGCGGCCTCGGCGAAGCGCGATCAGGCGCATGTCCACGCTCGTCGCGCGCACGATCTTGCGGTACACCTCGGGGCGCGCACCGTCGCGGATCGGATCGCGAGCAGAGTGCGGGAGTGCGGTGTGCCGCTCGGCGCAGTCGGGTCGCGCAGAACCGCGCAGACCGGCTGGGAGTCGTTGACGGTGGCGGAGCGGCGGGTCGCGATCCTGGTCGGGGAGGGATTGACCGGCCCGCAGATCGCGGTGCGGCTCCGGATATCACCGAGGACGGTGCAGACGCACGTGTCGCATGCTCTGGCGAAGCTCGGCCTTCGTTCGAGAGTGGGGCTCGCGCGCGAGGCGCTCGCCCACCCTCGTGAACGGTGATCGGCGGTCAGCTCGGATCGGTGGTATCGGTCGTCTGGGCACTGTCTTCGGCGAGCAGCAGGTAGAGCGACTTCCGTGCTTCGACGAGTGCTTTGTGGGCTGCCGCGATCTGGGTGTCGGTGCCGCTGACGGCGACGACGCGTGCGGCCGTCTGCAGGTCCCGGAGGGCGCCACGCAGGTCGGGGCCGTTCTCGTCGGCGGAGTGGCCGGCGAACGGATCGGTCTGCTCGTTGGCGGGATCGGCGAGCCAGGCGCGACCCTCGTCGGTCAGCGACACGAGTTTGCGGCCGGCATCCTTTTCGACGCGGACCAGCCCCTCGTCCTCGAGTTGCGAGATGGTCGGGTAGATCGCTCCCGGACTCGGCTTCCAGACACCTCCCGTGCGGTCGGCGATCGCCTGCATCAGCTGGTAGCCGTGCATGGGCTCGTCGGCCAGTAGCTGCAGTACTGCCGCGCGGACGTCACCTCGTTGAGCGCGTCCTCGGCGCCCGCCGCGGTGCATGGGGCCGCCACCGCGGTGGCCTCTGCCGTGTGGGCCTTCGCCGAAGGGGCTTCCGCGTCGGGGGTCGCCGCCGGGGAACGGACCTCCGCGGCGGGGATCCTCGCCCAGGAACGGGCCTTCGGAAAAGAACTGATTCATCGCGTGTGCGCGGCGGGCGCCGCGCATGTGTCGTTCGTTGCGCATTGTGCGAACTCCTTCTTTGTTGATGCAGTCACGATATTTCACGATATATCGTTTGTCAACGAAGGCGCCGTTCGATCTGTTGTCGGCGCGCGCCGGTACTCTCGGCGCGTGGCCCTGTACCGGAAGTATCGACCCGCGACCTTCGCCGAGGTGGTGGGGCAGGAGCATGTCACCGCGCCCCTCAGCACGGCTCTCGACACCGGCCGTATCAACCACGCATACCTGTTCTCGGGTCCGCGCGGCTGCGGCAAGACCTCGTCGGCGCGCATTCTCGCCCGGTCGCTGAACTGTGAACAGGGCCCGACCTCGACACCGTGCGGACAGTGCCGGTCGTGCGTGTCGCTCGGGCCCGGCGGGGGAGGCAACCTCGATGTCACCGAACTCGACGCGGCCAGCCACGGCGGCGTCGATGACACCCGCGAGCTTCGCGACCGAGCGTTCTACGCCCCGGCCGAGTCGCGATACCGGATCTTCATCATCGACGAGGCGCACATGGTCACCACGCAGGGATTCAATGCCCTGCTCAAGATCGTGGAGGAGCCACCGGAACATTTGATCTTCGTGTTCGCGACAACCGAACCGGAGAAGGTGCTCCCCACCATCCGGTCACGAACGCACCACTACCCGTTCCGGTTGCTCGCCCCCACCACGATGCGGGGCCTCCTCGAGAAGATCTGCGTCCAGGAGAATGTGCCGGTCGAAGACACGGTATACCCGTTGGTCATCCGGGCCGGAGGTGGTTCGCCCCGAGACTCGCTGTCCGTCATGGACCAACTCCTCGCGGGAGCAGGCCCCGAGGGCGTCACCTACCCGCGCGCTCTGTCGCTGCTCGGCGTCACCGATGTCGCGCTGATCGACGAAGCCGTCGACGCATTGGCAGCCGGCGACGGTGCAGCACTGTTCGGCACCGTCGAGAAGGTCATGGACGCCGGGCACGATCCGCGGCGCTTCGCGATCGACCTCCTCGAACGTCTCCGCGACCTCATCCTCATGCGTAACGTCCCGGACGCCGCGGAACGCGGACTCGTCGATGCGCCCGGCGATGTGCTCGAGCGCATGCGTGATGAAGTGTCGAAGCTCGGTCCGGCCACGCTCACGCGCTACGCCGAGATCGTCCATGCCGGGCTCGGCGAGATGCGCGGCGCGACGGCACCTCGCCTGTTGCTCGAGGTGATGTGCGCGCGTATGTTGCTTCCCTCGGCATCCGACGCAGAGTCCGCAGTACTGCAACGGCTGGAGCGGCTCGAGCACGGGTTCGTCCCGGGCCCCGCCGTGAACAGTGCGGCGGTGGCCTCGGCGAGTTCCGTTGCAGCTCCGCCTCCGCCGGTGTCGGAGCCTGCCGCAGCCCCGATCGAGCCCGACGAACCGGCAGCGCGCTTCCAGCGTCCCTCCCAGCGTCGTGCTGCCGATCCGGCGACGAGCGAGGCCCCGGCCCCGCCGCCCCCGGCTCCCGCCCCGGAACCCGAACCGCCGCCGGCGCCGGAGCCTGTTCGGGCTCCCGAGCCGCGCGCCGAGGTGCCTCCACCGCAGCCTGTGGTGCCCACCCCGGAACCCGAGCCAGCACCGGAACCTGTTGCGCCGGAGCCTGAGCCGAAAGCCGAACCGGCTCCTGAACCAGTTCCGGAGCCTGCTGCGGTATCGGGTCCCGACGCCGCCGGGATCCGTGGGGTGTGGTCCGAGGTTCGTGCCAAGGTGCGTGCCCGCAGCAAGACCGTGGAGGTCATGCTGTCCGGTGCCACGGTTCGCGATGTCGACGGCACCAGGGTTGTCTTGGTTCATGATTCGGCGCCGCTGGTCAAGCGACTCGCCGAGCCGCGCAACGCGACCGTGATCGCCGATGCGCTGCGCGAATTGTTCGGTGTCGATTTCGAGGTCACCTGTGTCCACGGGTCGGCCGCGCCTGCACCTGCGAAAACTGCTGCGGCGCCGAAGCAGTCGCGCCCCACGGGGCAGCCGCGGTTCTCGCGGCCCAGCCAGGCCAAGCGGCCGCCGACGCCGGACGCAGCACCTCCGCCCGTCGGTGGGGTGAGTGCAGCGCCGTCGCAGCGTTCCGAGTACGACGATATTCCCCCGCCGGACGCGCCCGATCTACCCGACGATCCCGGCCCGGATGCGAATTACGACGCTCCGCCACCGGATCCGTCGGAGATCTCCAAGGAGGACGTCGACGAGATGTTCGCCGAGGCCGCGACCCCGGGCGACCCGTCGACCCGCCGCGACCCCGAGGACGTGGCGATGGAGTTGCTCAAGGATGTGCTGGGAGCGCGGCCGATCGACGAGAAGTAGCGGGCGATCAGTCCGCTCGATGTGCGCCCGGGCCGGGGCGCACATCCGCGTCGCGCGGCCCGATGCGATGGCCGGCCTCGCATTGCACCACGGCCGCGACGGGTTGACCGCAGTCGTGGTGGTGCACCGTGAGGGCCGGTCCTTCGGGGTCGGCGCAGTGGCGGTCGCCCCATTGCAGTAGGGCGATCAGAATCGGATACAGTTCGCGGCCCTTGTCGGTGAGCCGGTATTCGTGACGGGCCCGGCGACCCGCTTCCTGGTAGGGCACCGTGTCGAGTACGCCGGCGTCGACAAGGGTGCGCAGTCGCGCAGCGAGGATCGGTTCGGAAATCCCGGTGTGCCGTCGCATCTGCTCGAATCTGCGCACACCGTTGAATACCTCGCGCAGGACGATCATCGTCCATTTCTCGCCGATGATGCTCATCGTTCGCTGGACCGAGCAGTTGTCGGTGTTGTAGTCGAGCCACTGCATGATGCGAGCCTAGCTGACTGTGGTCTTGACAGGCAGGTCCGCGTTCTGGCTAACTGTGATTTCAGAAGTCAGCTGCGGAGTGAGGAGTAACCATGTCGGAGACCGAGGGGACTGCGGCGGTGCCGGACGCGTCCCTTGCAGCCGCGAGTCGATTCGTCGCCGCGAGCGGATTCGTCGTCGAGGAAGCGACACCGACGCGAGTGTCCGGATACGTCGAACTCGGCGAGGACCACCTCACCCCGTGGGGCGTCGTGCACGGCGGCGTCTACGCCACGATCGTGGAGAGCGCGGGCAGCATCGGAGCCAGCACTGCAGTCGTCGACCGCGGTCAGTTCGCCGTCGGCGTGCACAACGCCACCGATTTCCTGCGGTCCAGCAACGGATGCCGTGCGGCCGTGGTCGCCGAGCCGGTCCAGCAGGGCCGCACACAGCAGCTGTGGCAGGTGGTCATCAGTGATACCGCGAGCGAGAAGGTACTCGCTCGCGGTCAACTGCGACTACAGAACATTCCGCTTCCTGAGTGAGGCCGCTGTTGGGTCGTGTCAGCGGATGAGGTTGCCGAGATCGATCGGCACCTGTGCCCCGGTGATGTACTTGGCTTCGTCCGAGCACACCCACGCGACCACCGAGGCGACGTCGTCGGCCTGAAGAATCTGGTAGGGAAGTGAATTCATGTAGATGGGTCCGAGCGTCGAGGCGTACTCCGCGATCAACGGGTGCAGATCCGAGACGGTCATACCCGTCTCGACGCCGGCCGGATGCACGGTGTTGACACGGATCCGATGCTCGCCCAGCTCGTTCGCCATGGTTTTCGCGAGACCGACGATGCCGTGCTTCGTCGCGGCGTAATGGCCGGTGAACGGGGTGCCCTTGATACCGGACACCGAGCTGGTGAACACGATCGAGCCGCCGTCGCCCGTTGCGAGCAGGTGAGGTACGGAGGCCTTCGCGGTGTGGAACACACCGGTCAGATTCACGTCGACGGTCTCTTTCCACTGTTCGAGGGTGATCTCCCACGACAGCCCGCCCGAGCAGATGCCTGCGTTGGCGATCACGACGTCCAGTCGCCCGAAGGTCTCGACTCCTTTTGCGAGCGCCTGCGACAACGAATCGAAGTCGCGCACATCGGCGACGGTCGCGACAATGCGTCGCCCGGTCGCCTCCACCAGGCGCACGGTCTCGTCGAGATCGTCGCGCGTTGCTCCGGCGTACGCGGTCGACGAGAAGTCACTGCAGGTGTCGACGGCGATGATGTCGGCACCTTCCTGCGCGAACCTGACGGCTTCGGCGCGACCCTGGCCGCGCGCCGCCCCGGTGATGAACACGACCTTGCTCGCGAATCGGCGGGGTGCAGAGTGGCCGGTCGAGGTCATGCGGGCTCCTTCGGATCTGAGTACCTGTCCGGCGATTCTGTGGGCAGTCGTCGCGGTCGGGCCCGGCCGTTCCCGCTGAGCGAGAGACCGTGCGATTCACAGCGAACTGCCAGCGATACCGCAGCCGAGTCACTGCGTGTCGCTCCAGACTGAGGCGGTGATTGCAACAGCCCCGGCCAGGTGCACCGGAAGGAGAGACGGTGAGGAAACAGCTCTCGAAAGCCCACCAGGACACATACGAAGGGCGTAGCCGGCCCAGGCCGCACGACGAGATCGTCGACCAGGGACTGGCCTTCGACGTCGGCACTCTGTTGAGCAGGCGCAAGATGCTCACACTCGTCGGATTGGGTGCCGCGACGGTCGGCCTGGCTGCATGCGGAGGCGCCAACAGTGGCACTACCGCATCCGCGACGTCGACGACGGCCGCTGCCTCGGGTCTTGCGGAAATCCCCGACGAGACGGCCGGGCCCTACCCAGGCGACGGATCCAACGGTCCGGACGTACTCGAGCAGAGCGGGATCGTGCGGAGCGACATCCGGTCGAGCTTCGGGGAAGCCTCCGCGACCGCCGAGGGAATCCCGATGACGCTCGAACTGTCCATCGCCGACCTGGCAGCGGGAGGAGTTCCCTTGGCCGGGGCAGCGGTGTACGTGTGGCACTGCAACCGCGAAGGCGGCTACTCCCTGTACTCGGAGGGGATCACCGAAGAGAACTACCTGCGAGGTGTGCAGATCGCGGACCGCGATGGGCGAGTGCGGTTCACCAGTGTCTTTCCCGCGGCCTATCCCGGCCGGTGGCCGCACATCCACCTCGAGGTGTATCCGGACGAGGAATCCATCACCGACTCCACCAAGGCCGTTGCCACTTCTCAGGTCGCGCTACCGCAGGATGTGAGCGAGACGGTGTACGCCACGCCTGGTTACGAGGCTTCGGTTGCCAATCTGGCGGCGATGACCCTCGAGGCCGACAACGTCTTCGGCGACGACGGCGGCGTGAGCCAACTCGGCGCGGTCACCGGCGATGTCACCAGCGGATACCACGTCGTTCTCGCTGTCGGTGTCGACACGACCACGGAACCCACGGGTGGCAACATGCCTGGTGGAATGCCTCCCGCTGGGATGCCTCCCGGTGGCATGCCACCGGGAGGAACCCCGCCGAGCGGTATGCCCGGCCCTCCCGCGAAGTGACGAGAGATGCCGGGCGGCGTGTCCGCTCAGTTCTCGCCGAGCCCCAGCTCCTCTGCGCGGACGAACTTCGTGTACTGGGTGGCCACTCGTTGCGGC
The DNA here is from genome assembly GCF_023015605.1 of Rhodococcus sp. F64268. Classification (NCBI taxonomy): domain Bacteria; kingdom Bacillati; phylum Actinomycetota; class Actinomycetes; order Mycobacteriales; family Nocardiaceae; genus Rhodococcus; species Rhodococcus sp. F64268. The sequence goes on along the minus strand of NZ_JALKAI010000014.1, from coordinate 43,704 downwards.
ATCGTCCGCAGGGTGTCATCGTCGGGGTCGGTGTTCCCGACCGCGCGATGTCCGATGAGCTGAGCGACGTACGGACCGTAGATCATCATGCAGTCCATCAACCTGCCCTCAGCGATATCGCCGGCACGGCAGAGGGTGTCGGGAACACCCTGTGGCGCAGGTTCGTCGACCAGGTCAGGGTAGGTTTCGCGGCTCTGCTCGCGGAACGCGTCGCGCAGTTCGCGGGCGGCTTCGGGCCCGCTGGTGCGGTAGACGGTCGAATTGGCCAACGCGACACGGTCGGTGCCGGTGGCTTCGAAGATGTCGGCCGTCTCCGCGGGATGCGAATCGAAGTGCAGCCATCCGAGCGGCCCGTAGACTGCTGTGTCGGAGTTCCTGGCGTACTCGTTCTCGGTGTACCCGACCGCGCGCGCGAGGACCTTGTCGAGGTCGACCGGAAGCGACTCGATTTCGTCGGTCGGTGAGAACGGAAACTGCTCGATCCGCGGAAGCTGCTCTTCGAGGGCACGAGCCGTGGTGTCCGAGGCCCACTCGACATCATTGTTTTCCGCGGAAGTGTAGGTGTAGACCACGTGTGGTCCCCGCGCGGTGAAAGTCGACATGCTTGCGGTGTCGAGGCTCTCCCAGTAGTAGGTCGTTGCGAAGGTGTCGGGCAGTTGCGGGATCGATACCGGTGTCTGCGGTCCCGCAGCGAATCCGTCATCCTCCGGGGCGAGTGCGTTGGCGTGCAGGGCGGCAGCAGCCTGCGAGGCGCTGTCTGCGTCGGGGAACCGCCACACCGCGACACCGAGCTGACGGGAGCCATCGGGTTTACCGCTGAAACTGCCGAATCCCGTGATGACCCCGTACGATTCGGCCACCTCGGGGGCACCGCCGCCGCTGAGGACCTTGCCGATTCCGCCGACACCGACACCTGTCGACATGCCACCACCGTTGGTGAGCGTGGGGTCGATCGTGTAGGGGTGAATCACGAACTCGGCCATGCGCTGACCTTCGACTGCGGGACCGAAATCCCCGGCCGCCTGGCCTTCGGCGATGAAGTCGCGGGGTTCGATTCTGTATTCCCCCGTGTCGAGTGCTGCGATATCGAACGTTCCGGTGGTGCTGCCGTTTTCGTTTGCCTCCCCTTCGGCGAGTGCGGTGCCCTCGGAAGTGGTGCTGCAGCCGGCGAGTGCCAGAGTGACAGCGGTGGCGGCGATAAGGATGCGTGAGGTACGCATGGTAGTCGATACTCCTTGTCCTGCAATCAGTGCAGGTGGCGTGAGGTGGGTCAGGCAGGTGCGAAACCGATTTCGGTGAGCAGAGTCATTCCCTGGTCGGCCGAGTCGGTGGAGAATTGGATGAGGAGTCCCGTCGATCGGTCTATGGCCGTGAAGTAGGTGCCGTCCCGGCCTTGATCGATGATGCGGTTGTTGTCCGGCGAGACGATCTTGGTATTTCCGTCGTTGTTGTCGCGCAGGCGTATGAAATTCGAGCGCGCGTATTGGTCGTCACGCCACGCGGTGACCGACTCGTAGTCGTTCTTCTCCATGCCGATCGCTCGACCGAGCGAGGAATCAGGATTGACCAGGCAGCGGATCTGCAAGGCCCCCTGGGTGCTGAATCCCGAGTTGTTGCATTCGGAGCTCGCGTCGATGAGCTTTCGCGGAAGTAGCGCGGTCACATCGTCGTAGGTCTCGCTGGTGTAGCTCGAGTCGGAAGTGGCCGGGGGCTTCCCGCCGTTGTCCGGTGGGGCTTCGGCGGTTGTCGCGGTGACTTCTGAGGCCAGCGCGTCGTCCTGCGTGCCGTAGTAGAAGCCTGCCGCTGCGATCGCGACGGCCACCACAGCTCCTCCGGCGAGTGCCAGTGTCTTCCGGTTGGTTCGTGTCGGCGCCGATGAACCGGCATTCGGTTTGACGAACGAGGCAGGCGGCGGGGGAGCGGACGCGGTGTTCCCGGCCGGCCTCCGTTCGAGCACCTCGGTGTCGACCATCGCGGGAGGGTCGGTGGCGCGACCACCTGCGACGAACCCGGCGGCGCCCTTCGCGACGACGGTTTTCGGGTCGTCCAGTGTGGCGATCGGCCCGAGCTCGGCCAATCTGCGGTGCACGTAGGGAATCCGGGACGAGCCACCGGTCAGGTACAGCGCCTGCAGGCCGCCGCTTCCGATGCCCGAGTCGTGCAACACTCCGCGGGCCAGCTGTACGGCGCGGGTGATCTGCGGTTCGATCAGTTGCTCGAATTCGTCCCGCGTGAGAGTCAGGGTCTTGTCCGACCCGTTGCCCCTGACCCGGATCGTCGCCGACGGAGCTTCCGAGAGGAGCTCTTTCGCCTTGCGGATCTGATCGTCGAGAGTGCGTCGGGTCTCGAGACCCTCCGGTGTGCGCAGCCACGCTGCGAGCTGCGGATCGTCCTCGGCCAGATGCTGGTCTACCCATCGGGCTATCGCACCGTCGAGACTCTTGCCTCCGAGGGCGTTGTCGCCTCCGGCACGCAGAACCTCGAAGGTCCACTCGTTCGTTGCGGTGAGGACGGCCACATCGAGGGTTCCGCCACCGAAGTCGAACACGGCGATCGTCGAGCCCTTCACGATCTTCGCGTCGTGCTGGCGTGAGTAGTAGAAGGCCGCCGCGCGCGGTTCGGAGATCAGCGAGACACTTCCACCGAGCCCCGCGATCGATGCTGCCTCGCGCAGCACCGACAATTCTCGTGACGACCACGCCTCCGGATGGGTGAGCACGACCTCGGCCGGCGGTTCGTTGTTGTGGCGTCGAAGTGCTTGCCCGTACACGGTGCGCAGTACTGCCGCGATGATCGATGAGACGGCAACTTCCCGGTCCCGAACGACGATGCCACCGGCAACGACCAGTGACTTCGGTGCGACCACGAATCCGGCGGGGTCGAGCGAGGCCTGGTTGAACGCCACGTCTCCGGTGGACATCGCATTCGGGCCGACGAAAACCGAGGACGGCAGGGCATTGCCCGTGTGCGTCAGTGGGAGCGTCTCGACTCGGTCAGGTCCGATTCGGTGTGCCGCGGCGGTGTTGGACGTGCCGAAGTCGACCGCTAGGACCCAGCTCATCGGTAGTTCTCCCTCATTGTCATCGGTGCACTCGTACCTTCACTTCGACGTAGCGGATCATATGACCACGATGCCGCCAGCCTGCTCGGACGGTCTGCTCGATCGTGTTCACGTCCGCCTCGCGCGGTGCGGGCACCCTCGCGACGACACGGTGGAGGGTGGGGTCGAACGGCGTGCCCACCTGCGCGGTCACGCGTTCGACTCCCATCCCCGCGAGCCGGTCGATGATGCCGGTGCGCTCTTCGCCCTCTGCTGCCACGTCGGCCGCGGTGATCAGGTCGTCGATCCGATCGGCGATCGGAGTCGTACCTGCATCATCGGTTGTCATGACGGATCAGGCGAGGTCGGTGTTGTACTCGGAGCTGCTGCCGGAGTCGAACTCGCTGACATCGACGTAGTCGTCGGCGGTGCCGTCACCGTCGTAGTCCACTGCGCCGGTGTGCAGGTCGATCACGGCGTCGACCTCGCCGTCGCCATCGGCATCGACCGCGGCAACATCGAGGCTGCCGTCGGCATCGGAGTCGACCGCGGATACGTCGATCAGCCCGTCACCGTTCGTGTCCATCGAGATCTGGTCGAACACGCCGTCGCCGTCGCTGTCGCTGATGTTGGCGTCGATGCGGCCGTCACCTTCGAGGTCGACGGTGGTCAGATCCACCACGCCGTCGCCGTCGGTGTCGTAGTCGACGTACTGGGCTCCGTCCGAGCCCGAGTACTCGTCGACGACCACCGGCCCGGAGCCGGACGCGCCGGCCGGTGCGGAACCGGGGTTGCCCGACGCCGCCGCACCTGTCTCGCTCGAGCTGGAAGACGCGGCGCGGTCGCTCGAGTTGGAAGCCGACGAGTTCGAACCGGTGACACCGGTGTCGAACGCGGAGGAGCGGTCGGCGGAATCAGTAGCCGAGGAGGAGGCGCCTGCGTTGGCGGAATCGGACGACGAGGCCCTGTTGCTCGAATCGGACGCAGAAGAGGACGCACCGACCGAGGCCGACGAGCCGCTGTCGCTCGCTGATCCGTACGACGAGTCGGAGCTGCTCGAGCCCGACGAGTCGTACCGCTCGTAACGCTCGTACGATTCGTAGCTCACGGAGCCCTGGTCGCTGGCCGACGACGATCCGAAGGACGAGTCGCTGTCGTACGTGGAACCGGAACCGTACGACGAATCGGCGCGGTCGCTCGCGGCGGACGCGGAGTCTGTGGAGGACGCGGTCGAGCCGAACGACGAGTCCGAGCGGGTGCTGTCGGTCGACTCTGCGGCCTGCCCGGATGCTGCGGCGCCGAAGTTGCTGTCGGAGCGGGTGCTGTCGGTGGACTCGGTGGCGGAGTCGGCCGAAGTGTTGGAGAAGAATCCGCTGGTCATGGTGTGCTCACTTTCCATCGGTACGTTCGGGCGCCGGTGACGGGGCGTTCGTGTGTGTCGGTGATATGAGGCGCCGGCGGGGCGAAAAGTTCCCGCAGAGTTCGAAATTTCCGCAGATTCGCCTGTTACCGCAGGTCAGTGCAGAGTGAGTCGCAGAAGAATGTTGTGTGTGGCGCCGTTGCCGGGTTCGGTTCGGTCACGGAGCCCGATCGGTTCGGTCCTTATCGAGTCCGGGCTGCGCTCCTACGGTGGAGGCGGAAGGTTGGGCGCGGACGTCCTCATGTGATGTCGCGTCACCACACCGTCAGCACGGGAAGGAACCTGCGCACTGTGACCACCGAGGCATTCATCTATGAAGCCATCCGAACCCCCCGCGGCCGCGGTAAGAAGAACGGCTCGCTGCACTCCGTCAAGCCGATCTCCCTGGTTACCGGCCTGATCGACGAATTGCGGGTCCGCTTCCCCGATCTCGACGAGGACCGCATCTCCGACCTGATTCTCGGCATCGTCGGACCGGTGGGCGACCAGGGCGCGGACATGGCCCGCGCCGCCGCCACCGCGGCCGGACTGCCCGACACTGTCGGCGGCGTCCAGATCAACCGCTTCTGCGCGTCCGGCCTCGAAGCCGTGAACACCGCGGCACAGAAGGTGCGTTCCGGCTGGGACGAGCTCGTCATCGCCGGTGGCGTCGAGTCCATGTCGCGCGTGCCGATGGGCTCCGACGGCGGCCCGTGGGGCCTGGATCCGGCCACCAACTACGACACCTACTTCGTGCCCCAGGGCGTCGGCGCCGACCTGATCGCAACGATCGAGGGCTTCTCCCGCGAGGACGTCGACGCCTACGCACTGCGTTCGCAGCAGCTCGCCGCTGCCGCGTGGTCGGGTGGCTACTTCGCGAAGTCCGTCGTCCCGGTCAAGGACCAGAACGGCCTGACGATTCTCGATCAGGACGAGCACATGCGTCCCGACACGACCCTCGCGGGTCTGGCCGGCCTGAAGCCGTCGTTCGCCACGGTCGGTGAGGTCGGTGGCTTCGACGCCGTCGCTCTGCAGAAGTTCCATTTCGTCGAGAAGATCAACCATGTCCACCACGGTGGCAACAGCTCGGGCATCGTGGACGGTGCCGCGCTGGTGCTCGTCGGCTCCGAGCAGGCGGGCAAGGATCTGAACCTGACCCCGCGTGCCCGCGTCGTCGCGACCGCCACATCGGGTGCCGACTCGACGATCATGCTCACCGGCCCGACACCGGCTACGAAGAAGGTTCTCGCCACCGCAGGCCTGACCGTCGACGATATCGACCTGTTCGAGATCAACGAGGCATTCGCCTCCGTCGTCCTGAAGTTCCAGAAGGACCTGAACATCCCGGACGAGAAGCTCAACGTCAACGGCGGCGCCATCGCCATGGGTCACCCGCTCGGCGCGACCGGTGCCATGATCCTCGGCACCATGGTCGACGAGCTCGAGCGCCGCGGCCTGCGTCGTGCCCTGCTCACCCTCTGCGTCGGTGGCGGCATGGGCGTGGCCACCATCATCGAGCGCGTCTGATACCGGAAGGATCCGAAATACAGTGACCGACAACATGATTTCCTGGGATCAGGACGCCGACGGCATCGTCGTTCTCACGCTCGACGACCCCAACCAGGGCGCGAACACGATGAACGCGCTCTACAAGGCCTCGATGAAGGCGACCGTCGATCGTCTCGTCGCAGAGAAGGACTCCCTGAGCGGCGTCGTCATCACCTCCGCGAAGAAGACCTTCTTCGCCGGCGGGGACCTGCGCAACATCATCGAGATCGGGCCCGACGACGCGCAGGCCGCGTTCGACGAGGTTCAGGACATCAAGTCCGACCTGCGTCGCCTCGAGACCCTCGGCAAGCCCGTCGTCGCCGCCATCAACGGTGCGGCGCTGGGCGGTGGCCTCGAGATCGCGCTCGCGACCCACCACCGAATTGCTGCCGACGTCAAGGGGATCCAGATCGGCCTGCCCGAGGCCAGTCTCGGGCTGTTGCCCGGTGGCGGCGGCATCACCCGCACCGTCCGCCTGCTCGGCCTGCAGACCGCGCTGCTCTCGCTTCTGCTGCAGGGCAACAAGTACAACGCGGTCAAGGCCAAGGAACTCGGTCTCGTGCACGAGGTCGTCGGCAGCATCGACGAGCTCGTTCCCGCCGCGAAGGCGTGGATCAAGGCCAACCCCGAGGGGGGTGTGCAGCCGTGGGATGTCAAGGGTTACAAGATCCCTGGCGGTACCCCGTCGTCACCCGCGTTCGCCGCGAACCTCCCGGCCTTCCCCGCGAACCTGCGCAAGCAGCTCAAGGGCGCCCCGATGCCTGCTCCGCGCGCGATCATGTCCGCAGCTGTCGAAGGCGCTCAGGTCGATTTCGACAACGCGTCGACGATCGAGTCCCGGTATTTCACCGAGCTCGCCACCGGCCAGGTCGCGAAGAACATGATTCAGGCGTTCTTCTTCGATATGCAGTCCATCGGTTCGGGTGCGTCGCGTCCGAAGGATGTGCCGAAGCGTGAGATCAAGAAGGTCGGCGTTCTCGGTGCGGGCATGATGGGCGCGGGCATCGCCTACGTGTCGGCTAAGGCCGGTTTCGATGTGGTACTCAAGGACGTCACCGTCGAGGCCGCAGAGCGCGGCAAGGACTACTCGGTCAAGATCGAGGAGAAGGCGCTCTCGCGTGGCAAGACCACCGAGGAGAAGTCGAAGGCTCTGCTCGGCCGGATCCACCCGACCGCCGACGCCGCAGACCTGAAGGGCGTCGACTTCGTCATCGAGGCCGTCTTCGAGAACACCGAGCTCAAGCACAAGGTGTTCCAGGAGATCGAGGACATCGTCGATCCCGATGCTCTGCTCGGCTCCAACACGTCGACGCTGCCGATCACGGGTCTCGCGACGGGCGTCAAGCGTCCCGAGGACTTCATCGGTATCCACTTCTTCTCGCCGGTCGACAAGATGCCGCTGGTCGAGATCATCAAGGGTGAGAAGACCTCCGACGAGGCGCTCGCCCGCGTGTTCGATTACACGCTCGCGATCCGCAAGACCCCGATCGTGGTCAACGACAGCCGCGGCTTCTTCACCTCGCGCGTGATCGGCACGTTCGTGAACGAGGCCATCGCGATGCTCGGTGAGGGCATCGAACCCGCGACGATCGAGCAGGCCGGTTCGCAGGCGGGGTATCCGGCTCCGCCGCTGCAGCTGACCGACGAGCTGAACATGAAGCTCATGCAGAAGATCGCGAAGGAGACCGCGGAGGCTGCGGCGCAGGGCGACACGAAGCTCGGCACCACTCGCCACCCCGCGATCGACGTCGTCGACTTCATGGTCGAGGCAGGTCGTCCGGGTCGTCTCGAGAAGGCGGGCTTCTACGAGTACGACGAGAACGGCAAGCGTCTCGGCATCTGGCAGGGCGTGCGCGATCACTACAAGACCGTGGCGACGCTCGACGTGCCGCTGCAGGATCTGATCGACCGCATGCTGTTCGCCGAGGCCATCGAGACCCAGAAGTGCTTCGACGAGGGCGTGCTCACCACGACCGCCGACGCCAACATCGGCTCGATCCTCGGTATCGGTTTCCCGGCCTGGACCGGTGGTGTCGCGCAGTACATCGTCGGATACCCGGGTGGTAAGGAAGGCTTCGTTAAGCGGGCCGAGGAACTCGCCGCCAAGTACGGCGAGCGTTTCACCCCGCCGGCGAGCCTGCGCTAACGCGCCCGTGCGTGGTTTTGGTAGCACCCACTACCAAAACCACGCACAACTTATCCACAGTCAGGGGCCCTCGAACGTGTTCGGGGGCTTCTGTCGTGTGTGGGTGACCACGCACGGGCGGCGGAGCTGCCTACGCGACCCACCACGGGCGCAGGGGGACCTGGGGAGCCTGGTCTGCCCCCAGCTTCACACCGAGAATCTGGTGGAGCTGGACACCGTTGCTCTCGAAGCCCACGCGCGAGCCCGCCATGTACAGACCCCACAGCCGCGCGGTGGCCTCGTCGACCTCGGAAAGTGCTGAATCCCAGTGCTTCTCGAGGTTCTCGCACCATGCTTTCAGGGTCAGCGCGTAATGCTGCCGCAGGTTCTCCTCGTGCATCACCTCGAAGCCGACGTTCTGGGCTTCCGAGATGAGCCGGCCCGACCCGGTGAGCTCCCCGTCGGGGAATACGTAGCGGTCGATGAAGCCGCCCGCCTTCATCCGCCCACGGTTGTGAGGGCGAGTGATGCTGTGGTTGAGCAGTAGACCGCCGACGCGGAGTTTGTCGTGCAGGAACCGGAAGTACGACGGGTAGTTCGCGGCACCGATGTGCTCGGTCAGGCCGATCGACGAGATCGCATCGAACCCGGTTTCCGACACGTCGCGATAGTCGGAGTGTCGCACCTCGGCGAGGTCGCCGAGACCTTCCTCGGCGATGGCCTTCTGCGCCCACTGGGCCTGTTCCTTCGACAGGGTCGCGCCGATGGCCTTCACACCTCGGCGAGCTGCGTAGCGCACCATGCCGCCCCAGCCGCAGCCGATATCGAGCAGGCGATCCCCGGGCTTCAGTCGTAGCTTCTCGAAGACGAGGCGGTATTTGTTCTCCTGGGCGTCCTCGAGACTTTGGTTCTCCGACTCGAACACCGCGCACGTGTACGTCATGGAGGGGCCGAGCACGTATTCGTAGAACGTGTTCGACACGTCGTAATGGTGATGAATCACTTCGGCGTCGCGTGCCTTCGAATGGCGAAGGCCCTCGGCGACGCGGCGCCAGCGGGGGAGATGTTCCTGCGGTGGAGGAGCGATCGGCCTGATCAGGTCGGGTCCGAGTGACCGCACGATCTGCGCGAGGGTCCGCGCAGGCGGGCGCTCGAAGTGCACACCGCCGAGTGCCTTGAGCAGGGGATACGGGTCGGCTGGGTGTACACCCTCCGCCTCGAGCGTGCCGGAAATGTATGCGCGGGCCATACCCAGGTCGCCCGGAGCGGTGACGATATAGGTAGCGCCTTCGGGGGCGGTTAGGTTGAGGCCGAACGGAGCGTCTGCGGGCCCGGTCTCGGAACCGTCGTATGCAGTGAACCGCAGCGGCATCTCACCGCCCGTTGCGATCTCGACGATCTGGGCAAGGTTGAGCTTGTCCGATTTATGCCCGGAGGCCTCCGATTTGAATGTGGTCAATGTCGTTGCACCGCCTTCGCGAACAGGTCCGTCAAGCGGGACCCTGGATCGTATCTATTCTTGAGCTCGGGATATTCCCCCTCGCCGTAGTAGAGCTTCTCGAATTCGTCACGGCTGTAGAAGGAATCGGAATACAGCGACTTGTGACCGTCGAGTGCCGCCACCTTACGCTCGATGCGGCGGTTCGCGGCACCTTCGGCCTCGCCGTGGACCACGGGCACCGACGACCAGAAACCGATGTTGACGTAGGTGCGTTTCGGCTCGAGCGGGTACAGCGGCCATGGCCGGCGAGGGTCGTACGACGCGGATCGATCGCGGAGACGTAAGGGGCACAGCCAGATCGGTTCGATGGGAATCTCATCGAGGAACCACTGCATGAACTCCTGAGTTCGTTCGATGGGAACCTCGATGTCCTGGACGACGCGTTCTCTCGGCGGGTTGCCCTTGCGGGCCTCGATGCGGTCCGCGATCGAGTACTTGTGGTCGAGCGCGATGAGCTTCCAGTAGAAGCTGCTGCGTAGCAGCTTCTTCGGCCACAGCCTCCGGATGCGAGGATTCTGGGCTCCGAAGGCGCGCGAGCACCAGAACCAGTCGGTGTCCCACCGCCACAGGTAGTCGCGGATGGTGAGGCGGTCGGTCTTGGGATGGTTGACGGACTCGTGCCGGATCGACTGGTAGAAGATGTTCATCTCGGTGTAGTTGGATACCGGACCGGCTTCGGAGGTCTGCACGCCGAGGGTGAGGTAGCTTTCGTCGGCGGAGAAGACCACACCGTCGACGTAGTCCACGGCAATTCCGGCGTACACGCGGTCGGCCGTGATCCGGTCGAGCGTCGACTGCAGGTCGGCAAGTGAGGTGAAACGCAGGTGACGCAACGCGACGAACGGCTTCACCGGTTCGAGTTCGATGCGAAGTCGCGTGGCATACCCCAGCGACCCGTAGGAGTTCGGGAAACCGCGGAACAGGTCGGCGTGTTCACCGTCCGGTGTGGCGGTGATGATCTCGCCACCCCCGGTGAGGATGTCCATCTCGAGGACCGATTCGTGCGGTAGCCCGTTGCGGAACGAGGTGGATTCGATGCCGAGCCCGGTGACTGCTCCGCCGAGAGTGATCGTCTTGAGCTGGGGCACGACCAGCGGCGCGAGTCCGTACGGAAGTGTCGCGTCGACGAGATCTTGGTACGTGCACATGCCGGCGACATCGGCCGTGCGTGCCTGCGGGTCGACGGAGATGACACCGCCGAGCCCCGATACGTCGAGACCCGGTGAGTCGACCTTCGTGCGTGCGCGGAACAGGTTCGAGGTCTTTTTCGCGAGACGTACCGGCGCATCGGCGGGGATGGTGCGATACGAGCGCAACAGACGGTGCACACCTTCGCGATGGACCGAGTCGCCGTACGGTCCGACACTTCGTGACGTTCTCAGCATTCGACTCCCCTGCAGCAGCGCATCAGTGGTGGAACCCACAATAGACCTGCCGGGAACCTACGTCGCGGTACTGACAGGCAGGATGTAGGGCGTCGGCGAGCCGCACGGGCTCGAAACGAATCCACAGTCACAGAGGAGTTCACCGTGGCACAGGTCAGTGCAAGCAGCTCGATCCAACTGGCAGCCGCACCCGAGAAGGTGCTCGCGGCGCTTGCGGATTACGAGACTGTGCGTCCGCGCATTCTCTCCGATCACTACCGCGACTATCGTGTGGTCTCCGGTGGGCAGGGAGACGGCACGATCGTGCACTGGCTGCTCCAGGCCACCGAGAAGCGGGTGCGCGACGTACAGGCGAAGGTGACGACCTCCGGTAGCACGATCACCGAGACCGACGCGAACTCGTCGCTCGTCACGACCTGGAGCGTGGTTCCCAACGGCACCGGCTCGACGGTCGTGACGCTCACCCAGTGGAACGGCGCGGGTGGCATCGGCGGATTCTTCGAGAAGACGTTTGCTCCGATCGGTCTGCGCAAGATCCAGAAGCAGGTTCTCGAGAATCTGAAGAACACCGTCGACTGACCTTCGGGTGAGTGTCGGCCAGGTGGACATGCGACTAACCTGGCTGACGAAACACCAGGTAGACGATCTCCATAGACAGAAACCTCCGTAGTCGGATGCTGGGTGACCGATGCCACCGGCTCGACAACGCAGGACCCGAACAGGAAGGACGTGTCCGTGCAACCCGGTGGTATGCCTGACATGCAGCAACTTCTCGCCCAAGCCCAGCAGATGCAGCAGCAGCTCATGGCTGCGCAGAACGAGATGGCGCAGGCCCACGTCACCGGCCAGGCCGGTGGCGGTCTCGTCACCGCAACGGTGAAGGGCACCGGCGAGGTCATCGCTGTGCAGATCGATCCGAAGGTTGTCGACCCGGACGACGTCGAGACTCTGCAGGACCTCGTTGTCGCTGCGGTTGCCGATGCGTCGGCCAAGGCCCAGGAGATCGCTGCCGAGAAGCTCGGTCCGCTCGCGGGCGGACTCGGTGGCGGCATCCCCGGCCTGCCCGGTTTCTAGAGGCACGCGTGTACGAAGGGCCGGTTCAGGACCTCATCGACGAGCTCGGCAAGCTTCCGGGCATCGGACCCAAGAGCGCGCAACGGATCGCGTTCCACCTGCTGTCGGTCGAGCCGCCGGAGATCGACCGGCTGCAGGCCGCGTTGCAGAAGGTCCGTGACGGCGTGCAATTCTGCGAGGTGTGCGGCACGGTGTCGGACCGGGAGCGGTGCCGAATCTGTGCAGATCCGCGGCGCGACCGAACGCAGATCTGTGTCGTCGAGGAACCCAAGGATGTGCAGGCGATCGAGCGGACCCGTGAATTCCGTGGCCGTTACCACGTACTCGGTGGGGCGCTCGATCCACTGAACGGTGTCGGTCCGGATCAACTCAACATCCGTGCGCTGCTCACCAGGATCGGCAACCAGGAAGACGGGGTCGATGTCTCCGAGGTGATCATTGCGACCGACCCGAACACCGAGGGTGAGGCGACGGCGACGTACTTGGTGCGGATGCTGCGGGACTTCCCGGGGCTCGTCGTCACTCGGCTGGCATCGGGACTCCCGATGGGTGGCGACCTCGAGTTCGCCGACGAGCTCACACTGGGTCGTGCAATGTCCGGAAGGCGGACGATGTGACGGATCGCCGGATGCCAGTGGCCACGGGTACACCCGAGAAGAGGCGACGGACGTCGGAGGAAACTCGGAGGCTGATCCTGGATGCCGCAGGTCTCGCGTTTGCGACGCGCCCGTATCGCGAGATCACCCTCAAGGACATCGCCGACGACGCCGGGGTCAGTGCCCCGCTGATCATCAAGTACTTCGGGTCCAAGGAGCAGTTGTACGACGAGCTGGTGGATTTCAAGGCTGCGGCCCACCTGCTGTACGACGGCCCGTTCGAGCGCCTGGGCGAGCGGATGGTCGAGATCTTCGCGCGGCAGTCTGCCCGGCACAAACCGTTGTCGATGGCGTTGCTGTTCATGAGTGGATCCAGCGAGGAGAGCAACCGCAAGCTTCGTGAGAACTACTCGTCCCAGATGATCGACGAGTTGGTGGCCTTGATGAAGGGGCCGGATGCACGGATGCGGGCGGAGCTCGTGTTCTCGATGCTTCTCGGGGTCGCGTTCATGCGCCGCCGGATGATGCAGGAGAAGGCGGCAGGGTCGGTCGACGAGGTGGTTGCCCTGTATGCGCCGCTCGTGCAGTCGCTGCTCGACGGCGACGGGCACTGAGACAATCCCCACTCCGGTTGTAGGTAAATGGCTGTTCACCTAAGGTGGTGAACAGCCATTTACCATCGCCGGAGGGAGTCGCGTGACAGTGTCGTTCCCTCTACGGCTGCATGCTCCGGGTTCGGGGCGCAGTGCGCCGGTGCAGAAGCGCACCGCGACCCGCTCCGACCGGTCGAATCTGTCGAAGTACGTTTTCCCCGTCCTCGCGGTGGGCGCGATCTTCCAGGCGATCATGCAGACGGTCATCGTGCCGTTGCTTCCGAGTCTGCCCGGTTTCACCGGAGCCGGACCCACCGCAGTGTCGTGGCTGGTCACAAGCACGCTGCTCGTCGGTGCGGTGATGACACCCATCTTCGGACGTCTCGCCGACATGATCGGCAAGAAGCAGATGCTCCTCATCGCGTTCGGGCTGATGACCGTCGGGTCGCTGATCTGTGCCGTGACGTCGAACATCGGATTGCTCATCTTCGCGCGCGGGCTCCAGGGGGCAGGTGCCGCTGTTCTTCCGATCGGCATGGCGATCCTGCGCGAGGTGATGCCGCGCGACCGCGTCGATCGCTCGATCGCGGTCCTCAGTTCCACCCTCGGCATCGGTACGGCCGTGGGAATCCCGTTCGCCGCAGCGATCGTTCAGTTCGCCAATTGGCACCTGTTGTTCTGGGTGACCACGGCGATCGGTGCGGGAGTCGCGGTCGCGGCCGCGTATGTCGTCCCCCGGTCGAGTACGCGCACCGGCGGTCGCTTCGATGTCGTGGGGGCCGTGGGGCTCTCGAGCGCGTTGATCTGCCTACTGGTGCCCATCACTCAGGGAAGCACGTGGGGGTGGACCAGCACCGCTGTCCTGACCATGTTCGCGTGCGCCGTCCTGTTGTTCGCGGTGTGGGGATTTCAGCAGTTGCGCAATCGCAACCCGCTCGTCGACCTGCGAGTGTCGGCGCGCCGTTCGGTTCTGGCGCCGCATCTGTCAGCGCTGCTCGTGGGCTTCGCCTTCTACGGAAACACCCTCATCACGACCCAACTGCTCCAGGCTTCGCCCGATCACGGTGCAGGGTACGGTCTGACGATTCTGCAGGCGGCAGTGTGCCAATTGCCGGCCAGCTTCGCGATGATGGTTTTCGCGCTCGTGGCCGCACGCGTCTCGGACCGGTTCGGGCCGAAATCGGCGATCATGGTGGGCGCAACCTTCCTCATCGTCGGCTACTCCATCCACGCGGTCCCGGACAAGCCGTTGTGGATGGTTGTGGCAGCCATCTTCATCGCTGCAATCGGGACGACGTTCGTGTACTGCACGCTGCCGATTCTCCTTCTCGGCGCTGTGCCGCTGTCCCAGAATGCGGCTGCGAACGGTGTCAACGTGTTGCTCAGGACCGTCGGGAGCACGATGTGCAGCGCAGTGGTCGCGTCAGTGCTCGCCGCGCACATGATCGCAGGCGGAATCGCGTCGAGCGGGTTCGTCGCCGTGTATCTGGTCTGCGGTGCGTGCGCCATCGTCGTATTCGTATCGGCGTTCGCGCTTCCGTCCCGCGGATCGAGGACGCCCAGTCCCGCAGACGTATGAGTCTGCGACACCGGGCGTCCGGTTCGGTGTTGCGGTGACAGCGTCAGACGCCGAGATCCCGCGGTCGGTAGCCCAGCGGGTAGCCGGGATACGTGCGATTGGTGGCATTGCTTGCCGATACCGACACTCTCCGCTTGGGGAGCCTGCGCACGAGCGCGGATCGCATCCGCAGTGCACCTTCCGAGACGGAACGCATGCGCGGTGAGCCCTTGGGGAATCCGAACGCGTGGGCCATACGGTCGTCGATCAGGGAATACACGACCTTCTCGACACCCGGACCGAGCACCTTCGGGTACCACGATTTGAACAGCTCGAGGGTGTAGGTGCCGATGGCGTGGTTGTCGTCGCTGTAATCGAACATCGTCTGTTCGTATTCGAGCTTGAACCGGTGGAACTCCTGGAACGACTCCGGGATGTCCTTGATACCCATCCGGATGCCGACCTGCCGGTAGAAGTAGAACGACGCGAGCCGCTCCTTCGGATGCAGGCGGCGCCAACCGTACTGGTCGATCCAGTCGAGCGGGTCGTACGCGAAGGTCGACAGCACGTACAGCATGTCGTCGTTGTCGATCGAGTACTTGCCGTGCATGCGGTTGATGTTGCGCAGTGATTCACGTCCGCGTTCGGCGTCGTATCCGTGCTCGATGAGTTCGGCCATCAACAGGGACGTGTCGTCGTAACGCTTCTGCGGCCGATGCTCGAACTCTCCGGTCCGGGCGAGCAGCTCGGAGATGGTCGGCACACAATACGTCCGGAACAGTGCGAACTCGAGCGACCGCTGGTAGTCCCACGGAAACTCGTAACCCGCGGTGATCCGCAGGATGTCCTGATGATGGGTGACCGGGTCGAGACCTTCGATCACCTTCAACCAGCCGTGTCGTCCGGCCTTCGGATGCGGGTCGCGATTCGGACCGGGAAACGTACCGGCCTTCTCGATCCGTGCTTCGGGTGACGCGACGACGGCAGGTTTGCGCGATCGTTTCGCGCGCGATCCCGTGGCTGTCATCTGCTCCTACCTTCCGTGCATGAACTTCAGCATCCTCGCGGCCAGATTCAGATCGCGTTCGGGTCGTTCGAGGCTCATCAGCTTCAGCGGCGAACTGAACTTCTCGACCGTCACCGACTTGGGCCGGCTGAACTCCCGGAGCCCGTCGGCGCCGTGGATACGTCCGAAGCCGGACTCGCCGATACCGCCGAACGGCAGTGACGGGATGCCTGCGAAGCCGAGTACCGAATTGACCGAAACCATGCCGTTGCGGAGGCGTCCGGCCAGCTCACGACCTTTGGCCTTGTTGCCGATGAAGATCGATGCGCCGAGCCCGTACGACGTGCCGTTGGCACGGTCGACTGCCTCGTCGAGGTCGCGTACCTTGTTGACGACGACGGTGGGGCCGAAGGTTTCCTCGCACACTGCGCGCGAGGTCTCGGGCACGTCGGTGAGGATCACGGGTTCGATGATGCGTTCGCCCACCGACTCGGCGCCGCCGACCACCGCGGTGCCGCCGCTTGCAAGAGCATCTTCGATATGACTGCGCACGATGTCGATCTGGCGGGGCAGAGTCATCGGGCCGTAGGTCGACTCGTTGCTTCCACCCGGCTCGGCGCGCTTCACTATGGCCGTCAGCTTGTCGAGGAACTCCTGGTAAGCGGACTCGACAACGTAGATGCGCTCGACGCCCGCGCATGTCTGTCCGGCATTGCCGAAAGCACCGAATGCGGCGAAATCCACCGCCTTGTCGATGTCGGCATCTGCCGCGACGATCATCGCGTCCTTGCCGCCGCATTCGGCCACGAGCGGGGTGAGCGACTCGGCGCACACGGCCATGACCTTGCGGGCTGTCGGTCCGGAGCCGGTGAACGCGACCTTGTCGACACCCGCGCGGGTGAGCGCAGCTCCGGTCTCACCGAGTCCGGTGACGACTTGGAACACCGGCTGGGTCGGGGCGATGGAGTTCCACTTCTCTTCGAGCCACTTGCCGACGCCCGGCGTCAGCTCGCTCGGCTTGAACACGATGGCGTTGCCTGCGGCGAGAGCGTACGAAATCGACCCCATCGGGGTGTAGACCGGATAGTTCCACGGCCCGATGACTCCGACGACGCCGAGTGCCTTGTACTCGAGGGTTGCGGACTGGTTGAAGCTTGCGACCCCCGAAGGCACCTTCCTGGCTTTGAGAACCTTCTTCGCGTTCTTCGCGGCCCAGTCGAGGTGTTCGATCGCGAGCATCACCTCGAGGAATGCGTCCCCGTACGGCTTGCCGGTCTCACGCGAGACCAACCTCGCCAGGGAGGCGGCGTCCTGTGCGACGGCTTTCTTGAATTCGAGGAGCCACTCGCGACGTCCGCGGAATCCTTGCGCGTCCCACCATCGTGCGGCGATCCGGGCGCGGTCGACGGCCTCGGCCACCGCTGCGGCATCGGCGATCGGATACTCGGCGATCACTTCACCCGAGCGGGGGTCGAGGCTGGCGAACGTGTCGGTCGTCGGTTCGGTGGTCGGGCCCGTCGTGCTGCTCTTCTGTGTCATCCCTCGACGCTTTCTGACGGATCACATCACATATATTTGATGTGATTAGCTGTAGTGGAGCTCACACTATGCGCCTCGTACCGAACGGACAAGCCCGCTCCGCTCGCTTCGGGCCGTCAGGAGAAACATATGGCCTCGCCGACCCGCGCAACCGATGCCGTTGCTGCCACTGGGGATACATCGAGTACGGATCCGACGCGTATGCGGAGACGCCCGCAGCTCTCCGACGAGGTGGCCTCCCACCTGCGCAGCGCGATCATGTCGGGTTCCTTCCGCTCGGGCGAATTCATCCGATTGGACGAGACCGCAGCAGAACTCGGAGTCAGCGTCACGCCGGTCAGGGAGGCGTTGCTCACACTGCGAGGTGAGGGCATGGTCGAGTCCGCACCGAATCGGGGATACCGCGTGTCGCCGATGAGTGGCTCCGACATCGACGACATCTTCTGGCTGCAAGGGCAACTCGCGGTCGAGCTCGCCCTGCGGGCTGCGGATCGCGCCGCTGCAGGCGATCTCGAGCGATTGGGAGATCTCAACGA
The DNA here is from genome assembly GCF_023015605.1 of Rhodococcus sp. F64268. Taxonomy (NCBI): domain Bacteria; kingdom Bacillati; phylum Actinomycetota; class Actinomycetes; order Mycobacteriales; family Nocardiaceae; genus Rhodococcus; species Rhodococcus sp. F64268. Next base: position 25,804 of record NZ_JALKAI010000014.1, on the reverse strand, counting down.
GCGCCTGCGTGTGTGCGTGAGTGCGTCGAATGCCTCGGCGGGTTCGGAGGCATCGAGCGACGTCGAGCGAATTGCCGATGCCGAGTGGTGCTTCCACCGCGAGGTGAATCGAATCGCGAACAGTCCGAAGCTTGCATGGTTTCTCGATACTGCCGCCCGTGCGCTGCCGTATCGATTGTTCGCCCGGGACCCGCAGTGGGGAGTGGTGGCCGTGCGGTCGCACGAGCGGCTCATCGCTGCGATGCGTGCGGGGGAGCACAACGAGGTCATCACGCAGACCCTGGTCCAGTTCGACGACGCTGCAGCCCGGCTTCTGGCCCACCGGAGGCGGCTCGCCGAGAGTGCGGGCGGCAAATAGGGAACAAGGCCCCTTGCCTATCTGAGCACGGGCGTGCACAATTTGGATGACACTGCAGCATCCGTACTTTCGCCGAGGAGGCGACCCATGGCATCAACAGTGGAAGTAAACGAGCCCGACAGCGCAGTTGACGGCCTCGCCGATCACGCCACCGTCGATCGTGCTCCGGTCGAGCGTGGCTCGGTCGATCTCGCGGATTTCGTCGGCGAATCGATGCTTCTCCTCGGTGCCGGATCAACGGTGCTGCTGCAACTCGCCGACCGTGGTACCGGACACGGCGTGGCCGATCACAGCACCACTCTCCAGCGTCCGCTCGACCGGTTGCGCACCACGATGACATACGTATACGCGGTTACTCTCGGTACGCAGGAAGAGCGTAGGCAGATCGTCCGGATGGTCAACAAAGCTCACGTACCGGTGCGATCCGAGACCTACAATGCGTTCGATCCGGAACTCCAATTGTGGGTTGCAGCAACGCTCTACCGCAACGGCGTCCAGATGTACGAGCGTATGTTCCACAAACTCTCCGACGCAGACCTCGAATGGATCTACCAGCAATCCGCGGTCTACGGCACGGCGCTGCAGGTCAAAGAAGACATGTGGCCGGCCACACGCGCGGAGTTCGACGCATACTGGGACAACATGATCGCGACGATGGACGTCGATGAGAAGGTGCGGTCCTTCACCCGCGGTCTGCTCGGGGGCGGCGACTCCCCGCTTCCCGTGAAGCTGCTCATGCCGTTACAGCGCTTCATGACCATCGGCCTTCTGCCCCAGCGCATGCGCGACGAATTCTCCCTGCCGTGGAGCCCTCGCGACCAGCGCCGGTTCGATCTGTTCTGGAAGGTCGTGCCCCCGGTGTACAGAAGGGTGCCGCGGCCGATCCGGCAACTGTCCGCCACGTACTACCTGCGCGATATGCGGCGCCGCTTCGCCTCGGGTCGTCGCATCGTCTGACGCCCCAGCACGACGGATGTCGTCCTCGGCCGATTCATCGAACCGAGGACGACATCCGGATACGGGCGGTGGGTCAGAGCGCGACGTCGCGTTCGAGCCCGAACCAATAGTGTTCGCCGCCGTCGAAGACGAGTCCACCCTTGCCGTTCATCACGCCGATGACGGTGTCGTTGTCCACCTTCTTGAAATGGTCGAACACCGGCATCCCGTCGTAGACCATCGTCGCGGTCACCTCGCCGCGGAACACGACGTCCCACAGGCTCGCTTCGCCGCGACCGGTCTTCTTGTCGGAGAACAACTCTCCGTCGTCGTCCCGGCATACGAGCGGCTGGACCTCGGAGACCGAGACGAAGGACTTCCCGTACCAGCGGGCACCGCCGAGCATGTGGTGGGTGCGGTGACCGGTGTCGAAACTGAATCCTCTCCACCGGTATCCGACCAGGTCGTCGATCCGTGCGGGCTCCAGGCGCTCCCAGAGAGCGTCGAGCTCACGGGGGTCGATTCGGTCGGTGCGGGCACGTAGTGCTGCGAGTTCCGAGGCGACATCCATGTCGGTTCCTGTCAGTCGAAGGTGAGTACGGCCTTGACGACCTCACCTGCAGTCACTGCGGCGAAGGCGTCGTCGAGCTTGTCGAAGGGGAATGTGCTGGTGATTTTCTCGACGGGGAAGCGGCCGTCGCGCCAGAATGCTGCGAGTTCGGGAAGGAAGACGTGTGGGTCGGCGTCGCCCTCGATGACCCCGGTCAGTGTGCGGCCGCTCAGTAGATGCGTCTGATCGATCGTGATCGGGTTCCGTCCTCCGCGTAGGCCGAGGGTCGCGCACACTCCCGGGCTCGCGAGTGACGACATCGCCTGGCGGATGACTGCTTCGGACCCCACCGATTCCACCGCGTAGTCGACGCCTCCGTCGGTGCTGCGGCGGATGTGGCGGCCGATGTCGTCGACCTCGTCGGGAGACAAGACCGCAGTGGCGCCCAGCTCGAGTGCCGGCGAATGCCGACGGGGGTTCGGGTCGATGCCGATGATGGTGTCGCAGCGAGCGATCTTCGCGGCCATGACCGCCGCCATTCCTACCGCACCGAGACCGAATACTGCTATCGATGAACCTGATTCGGGCTGCAGGACGCGAAGGACGGTGCCGGCTCCTGTGGCGAGTCCGCACCCGAGTGGGCCTGCGAGTTCGACGGGCACACCGGGAGGGAGACGGACGACGTTACGATCGGTCGCGACCACGAGCGACGAGAACGACGACTGACCGAACCAGTTGCCGTGAACCGGTTTGCCCGAGCCGTCGTGAAATACGGACGTGCCGTCGGGTCGGGTACCCGAGTAGTTCAGCGGAGCAAACCGCGCGCAGTAGGCGGGACGGCCACGGCGGCAGTTGCGGCAGCTCCGGCAGGAATCGAAGCCGATGACCACTGAATCGCCCACGCGCAGGCCGACGACGTTGGCACCGACCTCGACGACCACCCCCGAACCCTCATGGCCCAGTACCGCAGGAAGGGGGATCGGCACTCCGCCGGACGCTGCGGTGAGGTCGGTGTGACAGATTCCCACGCCGCGGATCCTCACGAGGAGTTCGTCGGCCCGGAGCTCGGGGACCACAACGGATTCGATCTGCATGGGAGCGCTGTGTTCGCGTAACACGGCAGCCCGCGCGATACGGCTCATGGGCGCAGCACCTCACCGGACTCGCTGCGGTTGCCCACGAGCACCGCCAGCATCAGCTGCTGCACTCGTCTCCGATTGGATTCCGTACTCCGGAAGCGCATCACCTGTCCGACGTCGAGGGACAGGATGAGCGCAGCGTGGACGAGGAAGCGGCATTCGACGGCCGAGAGATCGGTGCGTAACTCGGCGACGATGCGCGCCCACTCCTCGATGTTCAAGCGCTGGATATTGCGGAGGTCGCTGCGGTGGGCCTTCGGGAGGTTGCCGATCTCGGCGAAATAGACCGACATCAGCTCACTGTGATCGAACGCCAGCCGAACGAACACGTCCACCAGATGCTCGAGTGCCTGGTCGGAGGTCGACGATTCGGTCAGTGCCGACTCGACGGACATCGCAACGCGGTCGCCCGCACGGTGGAACGCCGTGGCGAGCAGATCGGCCTTACTCGGGAAGTGCCGGTACACACCGGAAGCGTTGATTCCGGCTGCGGCACCGATCTCCTCGATGCTCACATCGTGATAGCCGTGTGCGTCGAACAGCAGAACTGCCTCGTGCAGCAGCACTTCGCGCTTGTTGGACGTAGCGAGACCGGACTTGGTCGGCGGCTCGCCGGAATCGGGATCGGCGGGAGCGAGAGGTGTCGCCAGAATCGAGTGGCACGCGTCGAGCAGGAGTTGCTGGAGCCGACGGTTCGACAGCGGTGCGCGATGGGTGGTGATCGAGCCGATCGTGCTCAACAGTGCAGTGCTGAGCACCACGTAGTCGGAGGCGGTGAGGTCGGGACGAAGCTGCGCCGTGAGTTGGGCGAGGCGTCGATTGATCGCGACCATCTTGCCGCGAACTTGTAGACGGTCGTCCTTGGACAGGTAACGACGTTCCCACCGGTAGAGCCCGCCGGTTCGACGGTTGGTGATGGTGGTGCGGATCGTCGCAGTGAGCAGACGGTCGAGGGTGTCGCTCGGATCGGTGTCGTCGCCGGAGTCGAACTCGTCGACGGCAGCTCCGAGAGAGTCGGCCAGCTCATTGACCGCGTGCCGGAACAGCGCGTACTTGTTCGGGAAATGGCGGTAGAGGGCGGGCCCCGAGATGCCGACGGTCTTGGCGATCTCGTCGATGCTCACGCCGTGATAGCCGCGCTCGCTGAAGGCTTCGGCCGCGACGGCTGCGATCTGCGCCTTGCGGTTCTTGGGGCGTCGGCGCACCCCGGCGGTCTTGCCATCGGCGATTGATCGTGCGCGCGCCCCGACCTGCGCGTGTTCGGCCACCTGAACTCCTCGTCGATTGTGTCGGACCCGCGACCGATCGCGGAGAGTCATCCTAAAGGTAACAGCTGAGACCCGTGAATCAGAATGTACTTCGACCACCGATCTCGTACCAAAACCCCAGAACAAAGTGTATTGACAAACACAATCGCGACCTCCAAAGTTAATGCTGATTCTTCCGATTGACTCTGGAAGAGCGGGTACGTGGGGGCGTAGTGGCGCGTCCCGCGCCGATTCGAGGAGGACTCTTGAGGACCCGATTCACCGAGGCGTTCGGGGTCGAGCACCCCATCGTTCAGGGCGGCATGATGTGGGTCGGCCGTGCCGAGCTGGTCGCAGCAGTGGCCGACGCAGGTGCGCTGGGATTCATCACAGCGCTCACGCAACCCACTCCGGAAGACCTGGTTCGCGAGATCGCACGGTGCCGGGAGATGACCGACAAACCGTTCGGAGTCAACCTCACCATCCTGCCGTCGATCACACCGCCGCCGTACGAGGAGTACCGCGCCGCGATCATCGAGTCGGGCGTCAAGATCGTCGAGACCGCCGGCTCCAACCCGGTCGATCACCTGCCGTTCTTCAAGGATGCGGGAATCAAGGTCATCCACAAGTGCACGAGCGTTCGGCATGCCCTCAAAGCTGAGCGTGTGGGCGTCGACGCTGTGAGCATCGACGGCTTCGAGTGTGCCGGGCACCCCGGCGAGGACGACGTCCCCGGTCTGGTTCTCATCCCCGCCGCAACCCGCCGACTCAGGATTCCGGTGATCGCGTCGGGCGGCATCGCCGACTCGAGAGGCCTCGTCGCCGCGCTCGCCCTCGGCGCCGACGGCGTGAACATGGGCACCCGTTTCATGTGCACAGTCGAGTCCCCTGTGGCACAGCAGGTCAAAGAACAGATCGTGGCGAACACCGAGCTCGACACGAAGCTGATCTTCCGTACGCTCCGCAACACAGCACGTGTCGCGGCGAACGCGGTCAGCAAGGAGGTAGTCGAGATCGAATCCCGCGGCGCAGAATTCGCCGACATCGCGCACCTCGTCGCAGGCGCTCGTGGTCGCACCGTCTTCGAAGAGGGCGATGTCGATGCCGGTATCTGGACATCGGGCCAGAGTCAGGGGCTGATCGACGACATTCCGAGGGTAGCCGCGCTCGTCGAGAGGATGGTCTCCGAGGCCGAGGCGCTCATCACCGGGCGTCTGAACGGCATCGTTGCGGCCGAGGCAGGGGTACGAGCATGACCGAGACGGCGGAAGGCATCACCGTGGAAGGTCTTCGTTCACACCTGGAGGGCGGAATTCTCCGGATCACGATAAACCGCCCGAAGCGGATGAACGCGCTCGATCTCGGGACGATGGGCGCACTGCGTGACGCGGTGGCAGCGGCCGGAACGGACGAGCGCGTCCGGACCATCGTTCTCACGGGTGAGGGCACCGCGTTCTGTACCGGGGCCGACCTTGCGGCTGCGGGGGCGAACCCGACCGACCCGAATGTCGTCATGGACACCGCGAACTCGTTGATTCGCGCGATCGTCGAATCGCCCGTGCCCGTCGTTGCGGCGGTCAACGGGCCCGCCGCCGGTGTCGGTGTGTCGATCGCCGTGGCGGCCGATCTCACCTACGCAGCCGAAAGTGCTTACTTTCTCCTGGCTTTCGTCAACATCGGACTGATGCCCGATGGTGGATCGAGCATGCTGATCCCCGCGGCCATCGGCCGGGCCCGTGCGGCCGAGATGGCGCTGCTCGGCGAACGTGTGTCGGCGGCCGACGCCGCCCACTACGGTCTCGTGGCCCGCACCCTGCCGGACGGCGAACTCACCGCGCATGTCGATGCAGTGGCGGCTCGCACTGCACGAGGTCCTCGCCGCGCTCTCGCGCTCACCAAGCAGGCACTCAACAATGCGACTCTTCCCGCTCTCGATGATGCGCTGGCGCTCGAGAAGACCGGCCAGGTCGAACTGCTCGCCTCCGCCGATTTCGCCGAGGGTGCAATGGCCGTGCTGCAGAAGCGGCGGCCCGATTTCGGCTAGAGTCCGCGTGTACATGTGAACCCCGGGTGCGGGTGGCGGATGCGGTTTCGTCACCCGCCCTCCGGGGCCTCCAACAGCTGTTCATGCACTATTTCTCAGGCATCCTGCCGAAGGATGCACCGCGTGTCCGTTGATCGGATTTCTCATCGAATCCGATGTGAATTTCGATTAACAAATGTCTGGTCACGATCGGAATTTGCATGTAGGGTGCATCACACCGGATGCCGGTATTTGCCGCGCCCCTTCGTCCTGAAGCTTTCCTGTCTCGAGAGGACCGTCGATGGTTTCCCCTTCTGTCTCGGATGCGCACCGCTACCGCAGCAACAACTGGAACAACCAGGTCGCGCGTCACGCCCTGATGACACCTGATCGCACCGCGTTCCGGTTCCTCGGAGAGTCGATCACGTGGTCGCAGCTGGACGAGCGCGTCGAGAAGCTTGCGGATGCGCTGTCGCGTCGCGGCATCGGCTTCGGCGATCGCATCATCGTCCTGATGCTCAACCGACCCGAGTACATCGAGATCGTGCTCGCGGCCAACGCAATCGGAGCGATCGCCGTGCCGGTGAACTTCCGTCTCACCGCATCCGAAGTTGCGTTCCTGGTGGCCGATTCGGGCGCGAAGGCGATTGTTGCCGAGGGCCCGCTCGTGCCGCTCGCTGCTGCCGCCCGCGCGCAGTCCGAAGGCATCGACCTGGCGATCACGATCGGTGCGGAGCCCGAGGGCGACGCAGTATCGTACGACGCCCTCGTGGCCGAAGAAGGCGACCCGCACCCGCAGGTCGATATCCCGAACGACACCCCGGCGCTGATCATGTACACCTCGGGCACCACCGGTCGCCCGAAGGGGGCAGTGCTCACCCACTCCAACATGGAAGCCCAAGCGCTCACCTGCATCAGGGCCTTCCAGCAGTTCGACGAGACGGGCATCGGCTTCTGTGCTTCGCCGATGTTCCACATCGCTGCGCTCGGATCGATCGCACCGAGCCTGATGCTCGGCACCACCACCGTGATCCACCCCGTCGGCGCATTCGATCCGGGTGCGCTGCTCGACGTGCTCGAGGCCGAGCAGGTCACCAGCTTGTTCCTCGTGCCGGTGCAGTGGCAGGCCGTGTGTGCTGCGCAGCAAGCGAATCCGCGTAAGCTCGCCCTGCGCAACATCTCTTGGGGCGCTGCCCCGAGCTCGGACACCATCCTGCGCGCCATGGCCGAGACCTTCCCGGATGCGTTCAACGTCGCGGTGTTCGGCCAGACCGAGATGTCGCCGATCACGTGCGTGCTCGATGGCGCGGATGCGATCCGCAAGCTCGGCTCGGTCGGGCGCGTCATCCCGACCATCCAGGCACGAGTGGTCGACACCGAGATGAACGATGTCGCTCCCGGTGAGGTCGGTGAGATCGTCTACCGCGGTCCGACCATGATGCGCGACTACTGGAACAACCCGGCGGCCACGTCGGAGGCATTCCACGGCGGATGGTTCCACTCCGGAGACCTCGTGCGCATCGACGACGAAGGCTTCGTCTACGTCGTGGACCGCAAGAAGGACATGATCATCTCCGGTGGTGAGAACATCTACTGCGCAGAGGTCGAGAACGTCCTGTTCGGACATCCCGCAATTCTCGAGGCGGCTGTCATCGGTCGTCCCGACGCGAAGTGGGGTGAAGTACCCGTCGCGGTCATTGCGCCGAAGCCCGGCAACGACGACCTCACCCTCGAAGTCCTGCAGCCGTACTTCGACGAGCATCTCGCGCGTTACAAGCATCCGAAGGACATCGTGATCGTGGACGCACTGCCGCGCAACGCGAGTGGCAAGGTCGTCAAGGGCGAACTGCGCGGCGGGCTGTCCGCCGTCACGCAGGGCTGAACTCCTGAAGTCCGTTCCGCAACACTGCAGGACGGCATGCGGAGGGGATGGACCAGGCGCCGGCCGTCGATGCCCGGCATATGAACAGTAGACACCGAGGGGGGGGGTGGGGAACGTGGCATTCGAGCTTCCGAAGGCGAAAGGCCCTGCGCACGACCTGGCTATCCAGGTCGGTGCGTTGGTCGGCTTTTCGCTCGAGACGCTCGTCGCGGCGTTCCGTGTAGTCGCCCAGCGGAAACTGTCTCTGGGGGAGACATTTACGCAGGCACTGTTCATCGCGAGGGTATGTAGCGGACCTTCACTTCTGCTCATGCTGCCGATCGGCGTGCTCATCGCCGTGTCGGTGGGATCCCTCGCCGGGCAACTCGGCGCCGGCGCCTATTCAGGCGCGATCGTATCGTTCGTCGTCGTGGGGCAGGCGGCGGCGCTGGTGTGCGCGCTGATGCTCGCCGGGGTCGGTGGTTCTGCAATCTGCGCCGACCTCGGTTCGCGCACCATTCGCGAGGAGATCGATGCGATGGAGGTCCTCGGCCTCAACGTGATCGACCGGCTTGTGGTCCCCCGCCTCATCGCATCGGTGCTCGTGTCGATCGTCCTGTGCGCGCTCGTCACCGTCGTCGGTATCGGCGCCTGCTATCTGTACGAGATCTATCTCAACGACGGGTCCGGCGGAGCATTCCTCCGTACCCTGTCCGAGTACGGACGCCTGTCGGACTTCGTCATGGCCATGGTCAAGTCGGCCTGTTTCGGTGTCACGTCGGCTCTCATCGCGTCGTTCAAGGGACTTCATGCCAAAGGCGGTCCGAGTGGTGTTGCCGATGCAGTCAACGAAGGCGTGGTGCTCGCCTTCATCATGGTGTTCGTCGTCAATACCGTTCTGTCCCAGATGTACACGGTGATGGTACCGGCAGTGGGTACGTACTGATGATCTCGTATTCCACCGCGGCACGAGCGCGGTCGGCGGTGGGGCGTCCGTTCACCGCAGTGGTCGACGGATGTGCCGAAGTCGGCCGCCACGTCGTGTTCGCTTTCCGTGCTGTCGCCGGTATTCCCACGGCGCTGCACCGGTACTTCTCGCACGTCCTGCGTCACATCGGGGAAGTCAGCTTCGGCTACGCGTCGCTGCTCGCCGGTGGTGGCACGATAGGCATCGTGCTCGCGATGTCCGCGGTTGCCGCCATGATGGTGGGGGTCGAAACCCAGCGAGGGCTCGAACTCATCGGTATGACGTCGCTGTCGGGGATGCTCTCGGCGATCGCCAACACCCGCGAACTCGCTCCGGTTGTCGCGTCGATCGCGTTGGCCGCCAAGGTCGGTACCGGGTTCACCGCACAGCTCGGGGCGATGCGGATCTCCGACGAAATCGATGCACTCGACGCGATGGCCGTGCGATCGGTGCCCTTCCTTGCGAGCACGCGTCTCATCGCCGCTGCGGTATGTGTCATCCCGATCTACATGGTGGGCCTGCTCGGATCGTACGTCGCGACCCGACTCGTCGTCATGAACTTCCAGGGGAACTCGGCGGGAACCTACGACTACTACTTCCACCTCGCATTGTCCCCGTCCGACCTGTGGTACTCACTCACCAAGGCCGTGGTGTTCGCGATGATCGTCGCGATCGTCCACTGCTCCTACGGGTTCTATGCGTCCGGCGGACCCGAAGGCGTCGGCCGCGCTGCCGGGCGGGCACTGCGCACGAGCATCCTCGCAATCGGTGTCACCGATGTGGTTCTCACCTTTGCATTGTGGGGCTTGGTCCCGACGATTCCGGGGGTCGGGCTGTCGTGACAAGCACTGCCACCATCGAACGGTCGAGAACCGGAAGCACAGTCGCAAGGCAACGCAGGAACCGGACGGGAGGGCCGGGAAGGGGCGCGCTCGCCGTGATCGGTGCGATCGCGTCCGTCGTCCTGATCATCATCGGCGGCCTGCTCGTGGCGTCGGGCGCAGGTGTTCTCTCGCGTGATCCGCAGGTCAACGCGACAGTTCCGGCCGAAGCCGGCCTGATCCAGGGGGCCGCGGGTGTGCAGTACCAGGGGGTGCACGTCGGGTCCGTCATCGGAATCGACGCAGGTGTCGCAAGCTCTCGCCTCACCATGCAACTGGGCGAGGACGGGATCGCCGAGATTCCCGCGTCCGTGGTAGCACGGATCGTGCCGCGCACGCTGTTCGGCGACGTGTTCATCGAGCTCGTCCCGCCGGAGAATCCGGAGATCGGCCCGCGGCTGTCGGACGGCGCCGAGGTCGTCTTCGACACGTCGGATGAGGCCGTGCAACTCGCCGATCTCTACTATCGTGCCGCCGACATGCTCGAACAGTTGCGTCCCGAACAATTGTCCATCGCACTCGATGCGGTGAGCCAAGCCCTGGAGGGGCGTGGAGAAGCGCTGGGTGTCACGATCGATCGGATGGCCGCGCTCACGGAAGACCTCGGTCCGCTCGTCGACACCGGTATCGCGGCGGCGCCGCAGATGGCGGCCGTGGCGGAGTCGATGTCTGCCGCCACCGACGACGTCATCTCTGTGATGCAGAATGCCTCGGAACTGTCACGAATCGCGCTCGAACACGAGGACGGAATTGCCCGCCTCCTGTCCGGCGGCGCCGCGCTCGGAACGCAGGGAGCCGACCTGCTCTCCGCGAACACCGACAACATGATCGCAGTCGTGCGTAACGGAGCGCCGGTCGTCGGCGCCTTCGCAGGCAACACGGAGGGACTCGACGCGACGTTGAAGAACGTGGGAATCTTCGGTGAAGCGGGCGCACGAGTATTCTCCACAGGCCGGTTCAACATCACCGCCATCGCCGACTTCGCTGATCCCATGCCGTACACCAGTGCGGATTGCCCGCGGTACCCCGGCATGGAAGGCTCGAACTGCGGCGACCCGGTGCAGACTTCCGCAACCAGCCGCAGACAGGTCGTGTCGGGCGTTGCAGAGAGCGCGCCGCTCGGGTTTCTCGAACAGATCTCTGCCGGTATCGACCCGGCCGATCCTGCAGCACTACTGCATGATCCATCCACCGCGGCTTCGGTCCTGCTCGGCCCGTTGGTCCGAGGAGCGGCGGTGAGTATCCCGTGAGATCGAATATCGGCCCGGGAATCCAGCTCGCCGGGTTCTGCCTGGTAGGGGTCCTTGCAGCGGTCCTGGTCGGCAACACCCTGGAACGCCCCATCGTCGGATCCACCACCGACTACTCCGCGGAATTCACCGATGTCGAAGGTCTCACCCCGGGCAGCGACGTCACCCTCGCCGGGGTCCGCATCGGCCAGGTGTCCGATGTGAGATTCGAACCGCAGGACGACGGTACATCCCGTGCTGCAATCGACTTCGAAATCGAGGCCGGACACGAGCTCACTACCGACGTGCTCGCCGACATCAACTACGGCGACATGATCGGAGTCAAGTACGTCGCCCTGAGCCTGCCCGATGACACGGCCGGTCAGGTGCTCGAACCCGGCTCGACGATCCCGATCGAGCAGACCACCCCTCCCGTCGACCTCACCGCCCTGCTCAACGGATTCAAGCCGCTCTTCGAAGCGCTCGACCCGGCGCAGATGAATTCCCTTGCCGCCTCGGTCGTCGACGCCTTCCAAGGACAGGGCGCGACCCTCGAATCACTGCTTCTGCACGTGGCTTCCGTCAGCACGGACATCGTCGAGCAGGAACAGGTGTTGAACGACGTCATCGTGAACCTCGAACAACTCGTCACTGTCGTCGACCGGCGAAGCGACGAAATATCACAACTCATCTCGGGCATGGATGTGGTGGGGCAGGCGCTCGCCGGCGACACCGATCAGCTCGCCACCCTCATCGATCGCGGTTCCGCTGCGGTGCGGTCCACCGCGGTGCTGATGGCCGGCGCGATGGCACCGCTCGATACCACCGTCACCGACCTACGAGCCATGACCGATGCCTGGGTTCCACAGACAGACGAGTTCAACCGCTCGATGGCGTTGCTGCCCGAACTCGGTCACAAGATCAACAGGATCGGCGACTACGGCGGCTGGCTCAACCTCTACATGTGCAATTTCACGATCGAATCGAACGACTTCGAGACCAACATCTTCGGGTCGACCTATTCGGAGGTGTGCCGATGAGTCTCGGGCGCACACTTCGCGACACCTTCGCCGCGATCTTCTCCGGTAGACACGACCGGAATGCGAACCCGATCGTGCTGGGTATCGCAGGTATGGCGTTGGTAGCGGTGCTCATGCTGGCGGCATTGGCAGCCCCGACGGTGGTGTACTGGTTGCGCACGGACTCGTACACGGCCGAACTCGCGAACGCTGCAGGACTCGAGCCGAATGATCCTGTGTATGTGGCGGGAGTTCCGGCCGGACGGGTGGAGTCGATGGAGTTGTCCGGTGATCGCTTGATCGTCGGTTTCCGAATCGACCGGTCGCAGACACTCGGCGACCGGACGAGCGCCGAGGTCAAACTGAAGACCGTTCTCGGGAAGGTGTATCTCTCGGTGCAGCCTGCCGGAGCAGGTGAGCTCGATGACGGTCTGATTCCCCTGGACCGCACCGGTGTTCCATACAGTCTCGACGAGCTCGCCACCGATGCCGAGCGTGTGGCCGACGGCCTCGACGTCGAAGGACTCGAGGCGATGATGCAGACTCTCGCCGACACCATGCCATCCGATTCAGAGCAGATCTCCTCAGCGCTCGCGGGGGTGGAAGCGACCTCGCAGATGCTGGTGCGCAACGACGCTCGCATCACTTCCCTGTTGCAGGCATCGAAATCGCTCACGTCGATCGTCACCGATCAGAGCGAAGATGTCGCCGCGCTCGTGGAGAACTCTACCGCGGTGGTGAACATCCTCACCGCGAGGAAAAACGCGCTCTTCCAGTTGGTCGAGGATCTTCGAACGCTCACAGAGTCGGCCGAGACGTTCCTGACCGACAACTCCGACGACCTGAACGCCCTCGTCGGGAACATGCGTTCGGTGACCGACACGCTTGCGGCGAACGCCGATAACATCGACCGCATCCTCCTCGAATTCCCGTCCGCTCTACGCGCGGCCACCAATGCGTCGGGTAACGGGACGTGGGTCGACGTGCACGCACCCGCAGGTCCCATACCCGACAATTTCCTGTGCGCCATCGCAGTGATGGAGGGCTGCAAGTGAATCCGACTGCGAAGACATGGCTGATTCGCGGAGTCGCGATCGTTGCGGTGCTGGCGTTGTGCGCCGCCGGAGTCTGGTACGTGGTGGGCCCGGACCGGACCCGCACCGTCACTGCGCAGTTCGCCACCGTGAGCGGAATCTACCCCGGGAGCAACGTTGCGGTGCTGGGCCTGCCCGTCGGTACCGTCGAAGAGGTCCGTCCCGCCGGGACATACGTCGAAGTGACGATGTCTGTCCCGTCCGATATCGCATTACCTGAGAATGTCACGGCGTTCGTGATGAACCCGTCGGTCATCAGCGACCGGTTCGTCGAGCTCGCGCCTGCCTACCGCGGTGGAGCCCAATTGGGCGACGACGGCGTGATTCCCGTCGAACGTAGTCATTCACCCATCAATTGGGACGAGATGCTCGAGAGCATCGACACGCTCGCAGCGGCGATGGGGCCTGAAGGCGGCGATCTCGGTCGCACGCTGGAAGTGTCCGCCGACGCGACGGAGGGCCTCGGTGAGCAGATGAACCGTGCCATCGTCGCGCTGGGGCAGGCGACCTCGGTGGTCGGAGCAAAGTCCGAGGACATCGGCGGACTGATCGATGATCTCGGGGTGGCTGTGCGCGCGGTGAACTCTCGTGAGGGATCACTCACCGAACTGGTCGACGGTGTCGCCGAACTCGGGGAGGAGCTGCAGCGGCAGAACCTCGATGTGTCGGCACCGATCTCCCAGCTGAGCACGATCCTCGATCAGCTCGACACCCTCCTCACCGAGCGCGGAGGTGACGTCGAACAGGTCATGGCGAATGCCCGTGTCCTCACCGACACCTTTGCCGCGAACGAGGTGGGGCTCGCGGAGCTGTTCGACGTCCTGCCCCTGGCAATGCAGAACATCGACCAGGCGATCGGGGAGAACGGACGTGGCCGGATCCGTCTGAACATCTCGACTCAGATCAGTCAATTCCCTCGCGCGCAGGAGTTGTGCGCTCGCGAACGCCTGCCGCTGTGTACCGGCGCAGGTTTCACCAATCCGATCACCGTGCCGTTCGACCTGTCCGATCCGTATGAGGACCTTGTTCCCGAGTCGCTGGATCGCGCTCTGGGAGAGGGAGGTCCGCGATGACACGGCGGAGCAGGATCGTATTCGTCGCCCTCGCTGTGGTGGTCGGGCTGCTGACGTCGGGTTGTGGCCTGAGCTTCCAGAGTTTGCCGATGGGTCGTACCGGGCCAGGATCCACATTCATCGTGACCGCGGTCTTCGAGAGCGCCGACCGTGTCGATCTCGGTGCGGAGGTCCGGGCCGGGCAGGCCATCGTGGGTCGCGTGTACTCGATGTCCACCGACGGCAAGCAGGCGTTCGTCGAGCTGAGCATGGACGAGTCCGTGGATCTCCCGGCGAACGTCGGTGCGTCGGTTCGTCTGCCCTCGGCTTTGGGCAGCCCGTACATCCAGATCGACCTGCCTGAAGAGGCATCGAAGGAACTGCTCGCCGAAGGAGACACCATCACCCGGACCGAGCTCGGACCTGACATCGAGAGCACTTTCGCGATGCTCGGCAATGTCGTCAACGGCAGCGGGCTGGACCAACTCAGCACCATCACTACCGAGCTCGATGCTGCTTTCGGAGGCCGCGGGGCGTCGATCCGTACGATGCTCACGAAGCTCGACTCCACGATGGCGCTGGCCGACGAGAACACCGAGTATCTCGACCGGACTCTCGCGGCCGTCGATTCGGTGACCGCGCGGCTCGCGCAGCAGCAGGAGCTGATAGACAACGGGATCGCCGACAGTACGGCTCTGATGGGGCTCCTTGCCGCGCAGCAACAGGACCTCCGAACATTGGTGTCGAGCACGGCAACAGCGGTGTCGTCGATCGATACGGTGATGGCCGAAGACGCCACGATCGGTACCGCGGTCGACGACCTCGCAGAGATCACTGCGGGAATCCGTGACTTCAACGCCACGGTGGGGTCGATGCTCGTCAACGTCAACGGTTTCATCGCCGGCTTCAACTCGGCGGTGCGGGGCGACTATCTGCTCTTCGACGGTGCCTTCGACATCCCTGCCGCGATCGATCTGCTCGTCACCGGTGGTTTGCCGCCCGGCGCAGAGACCGACGCATCGCAGCCCGTCGACATCGCGTCGGACCTCGCCGACCTGCTGCAAGGTGGACTCCGATGACCCGCCCCGTTCTCGTTCAGCTGGTGGCGTTCGTGCTGGTCGGCATCTTCGCGACCGTGTTCGGCGTCCGTTATGTGCTCGGACCGCAGAGTCTCGGCGGCGCCGTCGAGCTGACAGCGACGCTGGCCGATGCACGCAGTATCGGGCCGGGCACCTCGGTCACCTATCGCGGTGTCGCGGTGGGAACGGTCGAGTCGGTCACGATCAATTCCGGCGGTGTCGGGTCCACAGCGGAACTCGCGCTCGATCCTGGAACACAGATCCCTGTCGGTAGCGTGGGCCGGGTGTCCACTGCGACGGCCATCGGCATCCTTGCGCTGGACATCGAGCCCGAGACCGCCGACGGACCGTATCTGCGCAGCGGCGACACACTCCGGGTGCCGGAGGAGATGCAGGGCATGCGTCTCGATGAACTGCTGCTGCACATGACCGAGCTCGTCGAGAGCATCGACGCCGATTCGATCGTGTCGCTGGGCGATACATGGAGCACTGCACTCCGCGACACCGGACCGGAACTCCAGGCACTGCTCGAGAACGCCGACTCCCTGTCCGCAATGGTTGCCGAACGCGCCCCGACCATTGCGACACTGCTCGACGAAGGCCTCGGACTGATCGACTCTCTCGCGCGTAACTCGGAGAGCTTCCCCGGTTCGATGCGTGCCTTCCGCGACGTGTCGGACCAGCTCGTCGGGAGTAGAGAATCGCTGGTGTACCTGCTCGACCGTTCACCCGATGCGCTTGCACGTACCGAAGAATTGTTCGCCGGTACGAAGGACAACTTCGGTGTGCTCATGACCAATCTCGTCACGATCGGAGAGGTGGCAGGTCCGCGTGCGCCTGCGGCCTCTGCGCTCCTCGATGCAATGCCCGCGACGCTCGCCGACCTCTCGGGCATCGTCGACGGCGACCGCGCCGACTTCTCTCTGGTCGGGACGCAGGGACCGGTCTGCGTCTACGACACCCAGCGGATGATGGTCGGTGACGAGAGTCCGCGTGAGCCCAACCACTCCCTGTACTGCCCGCCAGGAGAAGATCTCTCCCAACGCGGCGCACGTGTTGCGCCGAGGCCGAATGATCTGGGATTGCAGGGGCAGACCACTCCGGGCGCCGTGTCCGGGCCGGATATGGCCGACGACCCCCTCCTGATCCCGACGGGCGTCGAGGTCCTGAACTACTGGCAGAAACTCCTGGAAGGACTCGGGAATTGATTGATGAGAAACCGATCGACGTCTCCGTCGCCACCGAGAGCGACGCATCGGAACAGGAGCCCATTCGCCGCTCCGGGAAGGGACGGACGGTAGCCATCGCGTTGATCGTGCTGTTGGCTCTCGCCGCGGGTTTCTTCGGTTTCCGGTGGTGGCAGGCCGAGCAGGCCGAGTCTCTGCGTACCGATGCGGTCGCCGCTGCTCGGGAGTATGCGACCACTTTGGGCACCTACGACTACCAGTCGTTCGACGATTCACTCGCGGCCGTGACTGCGGCCTCCACCGAGGAATTCGCGGCGAAGTACTCGGGTGTCGCGGGTGACCTGCGCGGACTTGTCGAGAACGGCCAGGGCGCGTCGGTCGCGACGGTCTCGCACGCCGGACTCGAGACGCTCGACGGCGACACGGCCACGGTGCTGGTGTTTCTGGATCAGGACGTGAAGAACGTCGTCGTCCCGGAGGGGCGAACCGATGCGACGAGGTTCCTCATCACACTGAAGCGCATCGACGGCAAGTGGATGCTCGACGGCGCCGACGCGAAGTAGCGACCACGAGCCCGCGGCCGGACTGCGCGCAGACCCTGTTGCATCACCTGAGAATGTGACTATCTTGAATCGGAAGGATAGTTTTCTCGATTCAGAATCCCGGTTGGATTCTCAGGTGCGACGAGGCAGGCGATGCGCTTCATCTTCCATTACCCCGAGATCAGCGGTTCCGACGGCGATGTTCTCGACCCGGGCCCGCTGCGCGATGTCGCCGTCGCGGCGGAACGGGCAGGATTCGATGCTCTCTCGTTCAGTGAACATCCGGCACCGGGTGCGAAGTGGCTCGACCGCGGCGGGCATCAGACTCTCGATTCATTCGTCGCGCTCGGCTACGTGGCCGCCGCGACCGAGCGGCTGAGGCTGCTCACCTATCTCGCAGTAGTTCCCTACCGCAATCCGTTCCTGCTCGCGAAGGCAGCGGCCACCTTGGACAAGCTGTCCGGTGGTCGGTTCACCCTCGGCATCGGAACGGGCTATCAGAAACGTGAATTCCATGCGCTCGGCGTGGACTTCGACGAGCGCAACGCACTGTTCGACGAGGCGCTCGATGTGCTCCCGATGCATTGGAGCGGCGAACCGTTCTCGTACCAGGGGCGGCATTTCAGCGCACAGGACATCATCGCCCGACCCCGCCCCGTTCAGGATCCGATTCCGATCTGGATCGGAGGCAACTCCAAACTGACCAGGCGCCGGGTTGCGCAGCGCGCCCAGGGGTGGATGCCGATGTCCGGTGGCGCGACCCTGAGTACAACGGCACGCACCGCAGAACTCGGCCCGGTCGAGCAACTCGGCGGCGATATCGCCGAGCTCCGTGCACAGGCGGTCACCGCAGGCCGCACCGACCACATCGATGTCGTCTATTCGTACAGCAGTGAGATCTCCTCGCCCACTGTCGACGTCGACAGGCATCGCGACGTGCTCGACCGACTGGAGAAGGCCGGAGTCGACTGGGTGCTGGTGTCGTGCCCCATCGAGAGTCTTTCGGCCACCGTCGAATTCCTCGAGTCCTTCGGATCCACCTATATCGGGCGAGGGTGAGCGGTATGGGTTGGTTCGAAGAACGTGCTGGATTGGACGGAACCGTCGCCGTGATCACCGGCGGCGCCGGAGGCCTCGGCACCGCCATCGTGGAGGATCTCTCCGCGAACGGCGTGCGTCCCGCTGTCATCGACCTCGATGACTCTGCGGTGAAGGAGCTACGCGACTCGCTCGACAAGCAGGGCGTCGACTGCATCGTCACGCAGGGCGACGTCCGCGAACCCGACGCGCTGACGGCGCTGTTCGAGCAGGTCGACGAGCGTTGGGGCCGGGTCGACACCCTCGTCAACATCGTCGGAGGCACGTTTCGGGCGCAGTTCGTCGACACCGGCGCGAAGGGGTGGGACGCGATTCTGCGCACCAACCTTTCGCACGTGCTCCACGCGTGTTCGCTCGCAGTGCCCCGGATGCAGGCCGGTGGGCGCGGTGGCAGCATCATCAATCTCACGACAATCGAAGCGCACCGGGCGGCGCCGGGTTTCGCTGTCTACTCGGCGGCGAAGGCGGCTGTCGAGCAGTTCGCGCGAACGCTCTCGATCGAGGTTGCCCCTGACGGCATCCGGGTCAACAATGTGGCGCCCGACTACGTTCCGACTCCCAACCTCGCCAAGCTGGCCTCCCTCGGCGGCGGTGATTCGTCCCTGTCGACTCCCGACGGGCTCCGTGTCGCGATCCCGATGGGCCGGGCAGGACACGTCACCGATGTGTCGAACAGTGTGGTTTTCCTTGCATCGAAGTTGTCGGCATTCATCACCGGGACGACGTTGCACCCGGACGGCGGGACCTTCGCATCGTCAGGTTGGTTCAATTGGCCCGAATCCGGCTGGGCGAACCATGTTCCGTCGCGAATCCTGGCCGGCGCAGGCCCGGCCGACGCAACCGGCGCATAGCTGAAACGGCGGATCAGGCCGAGGTCTTCGTGAGGATCCACGCGCTGCAGCCACCGATCAAGATGCGCGAGGTCCGCTTCGGAGCCGTACGCGGGCACTTTGGATGAGTAACGCGGTGGGATGAATACACGCTCGACGTAGCTTTCTCGCAGGCTGAGTGGCGTCGCGCCGCGAACCTGCCTGACTGGCCGAGATCAGGAGGGCTCCGGACGAGGGTTGATGGTGTCGCTGTCCGAGTACTACGGCTACCCCTGGTCCGAAGCGATACTTCGATGGCCCATCCAGTAGCGTCCGGACGGTTCCGGCAGGAATCCTAGGATCAGGACAACGCCACTGAGACTGAGATCGACCACTGGCCTATTCCAGTCGCAAGCTGAACCGCGGAGAAGCTCGTCGGCGCCGCCGGTCCAACGCCAAGGGATTGAGGTTGCGTAGTGTCTCATTTCCTTGCTTTCAGGACGGTTCACGATTACCGGTCCACCTGTGGTGAAGGCCAGGAAACCGCGTCTCAAAAGTTGAGTCCACAACTGCGTGTCGAAACATTCGTACGGACACAACTTTCGGTACTGTCCGGCGCATGGAGCTGGGCTAGGCGAGGGTGTCGACGACCAAGCAGGACCTCGACCGGCAGATCGATGCTCTCACCGCGGCGGGGGTCGACCCGCAGCGCATCTATGTCGACAAGAAGTCCGGGGCCACCCTCGACCGACCGGGTCTGACGGCGCTGCTCCAGTACGCCCGCGGCGGGGACGTCATCGTTGTTCATACTTTGGACCGGATGGGCCGCACCGTGCGGGACACCTTGAACCTGATCCACGACCTGCACGAACGCGGTGTCGGGGTGCGGAACCTCGCCGATCCGATCCGGATCGACTCGTCGGATCCGGACGATCCGATGGCGCAGCTGGCGGTGGTGCTGTTGGCGTTGTTCGGGCAGATGGAACGCACCTACAGCCTCGAACGGGCCGCCCACGCTCGGGCGGTGGCCACCGCGAAAGGCCGGCGCACCGGCCGCCCGTCAGTGGTGTCCGAATCCCAGATCGCGCACGCGATCCAACTCCGGGACGGCGGCGCCACCGTCGCCGAGATCGTCGCCAAGACCGGGTTGACCCGCTCGACCCTCTACCGGCACCTGCCTGCGCGGCCGGCCCAGCCGGTTACCGCCGCGGATTCGCCGGAGCCCGTGCCTGCTTCATCGGCTGTGACGGTGCCGGAGTCGGCGTCGGCGTCGGCGGATCGGCTCGAGTGCCCAACCTGCGGATACCGGCCGTCGACGCGGCGGGAGATGATCCCGCATCTCGACGACCTCGACACGCTCTGGCTGCACCTCGACCCAGGCGGGCAGGTCCGTGAACGGCGGCACTGCGCCCGCTGTCAGCCCCACGAGCAGGTTGTGGCGGTCACCTGCACGCGCTGCGGGCAGGGGGCGCTGATCAGCGGCATCGAGGGCGGCGGTGCGTTGCCTGCTGCGATTGTGCGGTGGCTCGAAGAGCGGGGCTGGACCGTCGACACGAGTCCGGTGTGCGGCGACCACATCTGACCTGATCGGTCGGCGGGGACGGAGTGGAAAGCGAGGGCTGTCCATCACGGATCGGTCTGCTGCACCCAGAGGGCTTCGGTCGTCCATCCTGACGGGCAGCCTATCTCGGCCTCGGATCGATTCATCTTCGCGAGTCCGGTCCTGATGTGGCGAATGATGTTCGCCGCCCATGTCGATCCCGGGCTGATGCGTTCGAGAAGGTAGGCCAGCACCGCCAACGATGCGTAGACCCGCTTCGTCACGGTCGGTGACGCGGCGTGGTGCAGCTCGGGGACCACCAGCAGATGACGGTAGGACAGTTGGACGTCGATGTTGCGGTTCCACAGCCGCGAGTGGTGTGCGCAGGTGTTCCGAATGTAGTTGAGGTTCTTCATCCAGCTCACCAAGGCGGCACCGTGACCGGCTCCGGAGTTGTCCGTCAGACCGAAGCCGGAGGCGATGTCGTCGCGGTCTTTTTGTTGGAGCCCTTCGTACAGTCGGGACAGGCCCCCGAAGTCGAGGATCTCGGTGACTACCCACACCGGGAGGGGACCACCGTACTTACGAGTGAAGTGTTTGACGAACTCTTCCTTCGACCGAGACTGTTCTTGTGCGACTTTGCGGATCCATTTCGCGTGCGCGCTCTCGAGCCATTCGGCGTGCGCTGGCGGTAGGGACGGACTGCTCACCCCGACGAACTCGGTCTGAGCATGTTCGGGTCGGTGTGAGCGAAGGCGCCGCGGCGACCGAGGGTGTGGCCGACACGCAGTCGCATCGCGACCTCGACGCTTTCGATGGCGTCGAGAACGAGAAGTTTGAGTGTGCGGTCGAAGTCGTAGAGCTCGACGATCTGCTCGAACGAGGTGCCCGGCTGAAAGTCGTCGCCGATGACCGGCGGTGCACCGGCAGCCTGAGTTCGGACGCGATAGGGGTACCAATAGCCGCTCAGGCGGTAGTAGCCGACCGAACCCAGCCACCGTTCAGCCGCGGTGTGGTCCGGTATCGTCATCCCTCGCGATTCCAGCAGTTGGCGCTGCTCGGGGATGGTCTTGAACGGTTTGCCGTAGGTGGAGCGACTCACGGAAACCAGAAAACCAGCCTCCCCCTCGAAAGAGCGGAAGGCTGGCCGTGTTGCTACCCAGTGTAGCGAAGAACGCCGACAAAATGCGCGACGGACATCACAGACCCGCAAACCAGGCCGGGACCGCTATCAGCTCGCTGATCCGCGCATGGGCGAAAGGCCAGGAGATCGCGGTCAGCTCCCGCGGCCGGGTTCCGCGCGATGTCCTCGACCAGTTCGACGCCGCCACACCTGCACCTGAGGCGGCCACACCGTTCGAACGGTCACAGCCGGTGCCCACCATGACGGTGGTGCACTCCCGAAGTGTCCTCTGCACCCCGCCCTCCACCCCCCGAACCGTCGGGCTCGCCCCGGCGACTCCGACGGCATTCTTGGCGAGTCGACGCACCCCGCACCCGACTTTCCTTTCACAGTCCCGGTGTCAGGGAGTGCGTCTGTAGGGGGAGCGTGTCGGTGCCGGCAGGCATCCTCGCCATCATGAGGTCGCGACAGTACAAGTTCCTGACGCAGTATCCGTTCGCCGAGCTACAGCTGCTGGGCTGGCAGCTGACACAGCTTGCACCGCCGAAACGCCGCCCCGGCGCCGCTGATTTCATCCGCAGAGCGATGTTCGCCGACCCGCACGAACGGGTGATGGTCTTCGACGTCGACCGACACGGGCGGATGCGTGATCACGCCACCTACACCTGCGATGACGACTCGAGCTGGATCGCTGAGACCGCGCAGGCAGCGGTGCGGCTGGCCGCCAGCGACCCCGACACCGCCGCGGGTGAGCTGGCCCGGATCGAGGATGTCCGGCAGATCTTTTTCTGATCCGGGTGTCCGTTGCCCGCCCGCGCCGCAGCCGCCGGGGTTATTCGACGTAGGCGCCGGTGCCCGGTGTCCAGATGATCGCGCCGCCGGTGAACGTCTGCCGTAGCCCGTCGGTGCCGTACGGCTGCGCCGCCGACGACGGGAACCCGAGCGGGCTCGCCGCCCCACCGAGACTGTTGTACAGGTCCTTGATCTGATCGCATACCTGGAATGGCGACGGCCAATACGTCTGGCAGTCTGCCGCTGGCTGTAGCGGCGCGGCCGCGGCCACACCACCGCCGGTCAGGCACCTCCGCCGCCAGGGCCGCGGCGGCCACACCGGTGGTCATCCGTCGCTGTCGCAGCATCCTCGACCTCGTCACGCCGTCATGCATCCGCATTACGCTCTCCTGCAAATCAATTCGCGGCCATCCCCCGCAGGGGTGCCCCTCGTCTCCGGGTGGAGACGATCTTGTCTGTCTAGCACCGAATGTCGGGTTCGGTACCCGTTTGCAGAAAAATACAGGTCGAACGGTTTCTGTGACAAAAGTGTTATCTGTTGCGTTTGTGGTTTTTGGGAAACCGTTTACGTTGCAATGAAGCGATGGCGCCACCGCTGTACCTATCGGACTACGAGAAGTAGGTAACAGATGGATTCGCACACCACAGGTGGCTCCGTCATGTCCCGACACAGATGGCTGCGGCGGTCTCTGGTCGCGGGCACGACGGTGTTGATGGTTGCCGCCGGGGGATCGGCAGCCTTCGCCCAGCCGGTCGAGACACCACCGACCGCGCCGGTGACCACGACAACCCCGGCCGCACCGGAGCTGGTGCCAGTCGAGGAACCAGCGGAGACCGCTGTGGTGGATCCGTGCGCGGTGCCCACCACCACACCACCAACCACTACGACCACGACGCCCCCTCCGACCACCACCACGACGCCGCTTGCTGTGCCGGTGGAATGCATCACCGACACGGCGGTGCCCGAACCCGTGGCACCGGAGGTCACCCCGGCGTCCGACACGGTCTCGGCTCCCGCCGCACCCGAGGTTGCGCCGGAGCAGGTGTCGCCGGTCGAGGAGAACCTCGCACCGTTGCCGGCGGAGCTGCTGCCCGCCGCACCGGCCGCCGATCAACCGGTTACCCCGGACGATCCGGAACTCTCGTCCAAGACTGCCGAGCCGGATCTGGATTGGGCGCCGACCCAGAACCCGAAATCCGAGATCGTGCCCGGTCAGATGCGTTCCGATCGGGAGGAGATCCCGGCGCCGTTCACCAAGGAAGACGCCGACAAGGCCGAGATGATGGAGGCGCAGGAACGCTCCGCTCTGTCGCGGATGTCGATTGCGGCGGTGACCTGCCAAACCTATTGGCCGTCGCCGTTCCAGGTGTGCGGGGCGATCCGGGACAAGTACAACTCCCTCGGTGGTCCGGCGAGCTTTCTGACGTTCCCGTCGAGCGGGAACATCGTCAACCCGGATGGGACCGGGGAGCGGGTAACGTTTTTGAATGGGCCGATCTACTGGCACCCCAACACAGGGGCGCACCCGGTGGTCAACAGCTTCCTCAACCGCTGGGGCATCCACGGCTACGAGTCCACCACCGGGATGCTCGGGTATCCGACGACCGATGAGATCGTGCACGCCGATGGGGTGGGGCGTCGTCAGGAGTTCCAGCGCGGCGCGATCTACGTCGCGTTCCAGAATGCGATCGGTTCTGCGATCCGCAACGGCCTGATTCGGGACAAGTGGAACACCGTCGGGGCCGAAACGCCTGGTAGTTTGCTCGGTTATCCGATCCAGGACCCGCTGGATCTGCCGGACGGTCAGGGGCGGATGAGCCGGTTCGAGCGCGGTGTCATCTACTGGCACCCAACCACCGGGGCACACCCCATCACGGGAATGTTCCTATGGCAGTACGAGAATTCCGGATATGAAAATGGGGAACATGGATACCCCACCACTGATGAGACGACCTCTCCAACCGGGGTTAGAAGTCAGGAATTTCAACACAAGAAAATGAGCACCCTAGATTTGAGTTCTGTCTCTGACCCCAACCCGGGGGAATGGGGATATCAATTCCATCCGAATGACACCACGTTTGTCGGACAGGACGAAATCGGAAAGTTTAGCGGGCAAGTAGATTATAGTCAGGCTCCTAGCTACTACCCCATGTCCTGGGGAATGAGGCTCAGCCCGTACGTGGAGTCTGTCGCCGCAGCTGGCGGAGCTACACCTGCGAAATGCGAAGCCTTCCGGAATGAAGATGGAAATTCGACTGATTACCACTACGACAAATACAGTCCAGAGACGATAATTACTGTGGATTATCCTATGCACTCCACCATAAAATTCAATACAATAGGGGCTGCGCAAGAATTGTACGGATACTGTTCTTTCGATGATAAGTGGGGTGGAATATCATTCGTAGACTGGTATTTTGTGTATACAGTGCTCGACTTTGATGCGTGATTCCTATGCATCATGAGAGTGGGATCGACTAATATGGTGGTGAAGTTGATGAGCGTTGGGTCAGTTACATTCTGGAAAAAAACGGACGGGTGGGGTGTGATCGAATCGGAGGACACCCCAGGTGGCTGCTGGGCGCACTTTAGCGTCATCGATATGAAGGGATTTCATGAATTGAGTCCCGGTCAGGAAGTGTACTTCGAATGGGAGCCTTCCACTAATATCGATGGATATAGGTTCAATGCCCTCAAAATACAACCGGCTGGAGGTGAGGATCCCTAGGGCAGTCGCCTAGAAGCTCACAGTGCGGACTTACACAGCTCGGGCACGTCCAGATGTCCATCGTTAAGGTACTCAAGTCGATGGATGGGATCCTCCCTAGTAGATTTTGAGGGGGCTGAGTCAAATGTCGCGGCGGGCCGATGGTCCGCCGCGACATTGGTTCTAGGCAGGAATGCGGGCCACGATCACCGCGTTGCGTTGGGTGAACGATTGGCGGCTGCACTGGATTGAGCACCGAAGCGGGACCTTTTCCACGGCTTCGAACTGCTCTCAAGGGTGTTCGTCCTCACCAAGGTTATGTCATCGGCCCTCGAAGGATTATCTGGGGTGGAACGCAAATGGATTATTCCTGAATTGCATGACAGGGTTCGTGTTTCCGTTGAGGGGGATAAGGTTTCCTTTCTTGATTTCGGGAGTAGTCCCAGGGTCCCGGAAAGGTCGGCGCGTAGCCCTGTGACCTCGGGATTTGTCGCCATGTGAACGGCGTGTCGACTGTGATGGGTGCGACCTACGGGATTGGATGGAAGTTCCTACGCCACCGTCCGATCC